>JAISLU010000023.1 GCA_031277095.1 Synergistaceae bacterium | reverse complement strand
TTTGTAAAAGAAATAGCGATTTTCCCTTTTTCACCATTGAGGGAAAAAGAAAAAATCGCCCTATTGCATTGAGAGGATTGACAGCGTTCTCCTGAATTTGTCTCGCGGATTTGGGTTTGGGTATAGTTGCTTTACTTCAAATCGTCCAGGGAGACGGTGGCGGAGGTGGCGCCGATGGGGTCTCCGGGTTGGCCGTTTATTGTCATGTCGGAGGTGCAACCCTCGGCGACGGAGTTGGAGTAAGCGTAGCCGATGAGGGTGCCTGCGAGGGTCCCTCCGTCGATTTTTCCGTGGGTGACGCATTTCTCTACACGTATCGCCCCAGGCTCCGGGCGGAACTCCCGGTACTGCTGCGTGAAAAATCCGCCTCCGACGATCCCGCCTATACGCTCGGAGCCGGCGGACGCATTGATGACGGCAGTCGCCGAACAGCCGGAGATCGACGTGGGTTCGTCGCCTTCGCTGCTTTCCATTCCGGAATGACCCACAAGGCCGCCGATCAATATGTTGTTCCCGCCGATTGTCATGGTCACATCGGACGTGCAGTTTCGGACATTTTTGCTGTTGTGCGCCGAGCCGGCGAGCCCGCCGATGCTCATGTTGCCCGTACCGTTCACGGTTACGGTGCCTGCCGCGGAGCTATCGACGATATCGCACGCTTCCATGCCTCCGGCAAGCACTCCTATGCCTTGGGAGTCGTTACCGGAAAGCGTCACGTCCGCCTGAGCCGTACAGCCTTCGATATCGCAAAAGCCTCCGCCTACGATGCCCCCAACGAGGAATCCGCCTTCGACCGTATTGTCTCCCGCCAGCCGAACGTTCTTCACCCCGGAACCTCTGCCGTAGCCGACTACGCCCCCCACAAGCATAGCGCCTTTCACTTTCACGTTCTTGACGGTCAAATTCGAGACCGAACCGTTATCCCCCGCCGTACAGCCAAAAAGCCCGACGCCCGATCCTTCCGGCGCGCTGACTGTGACATTCGAAATCGTGTGGCCGCCGCCGTCGAAGACGCCCGTGAAAGTCAACTCCATAATCGGCGCCTCTTCGTCCTCCCCGGAGGCGGGGACAAACGCGCCCAGCGGTGTCCAGTTTTCGTAGGAGGCGAGGTCGATATCCCTCGTCAAAAGGAAGTGCCCCGCAAGATGATGACCTACGTTCTCCAGTTGTTGCGCTGTGGCGATCTGCCACGGATCCTCCCTCGTTCCGCTTCCCCCTGCAAAGTCCGAGCCTCCGTCGTTAGACGAGCCGCCGCATCCGCCGCAAAGGAGCATAAAAACGAATGTCCCTGCCAGCAATACCCATAGAATCCCGCTTTTTCTGCGCATCGCGAAAAACCTTCCTTTCATGTGATAACGTTTCATGTGATAACGTTCAGAAAATATTGTGACGAAAACCTAAACCTGCAACCTGAAGTATCGATAAAAGTATGAGGCATTAAACTTAAAATCGAGTATGCTTGCGGGTATATTTTTTATGCGGGAAGGTCTTTTCACATTGAAGCGTATCTTTTTGAGGCGTATCTTTTATACTGTCAAAAAGTCAAAAAGTTTGTCGTGTAAATAAATTTTCTCAATTTTTGGGTATTGTGTTATTATGTTATTTTGTTATCGAGGAGAAATCTCAAATGCCAACGCGTTTCGACACCGTCAATTTTGGGGATTACGCCGAATTTTGCCGCGCGACAACCGAAAGGGATCGCGCAGAGGATTTTCCTGAGGGGCTTGTTTTCCATTTGAGGACTCCTTTTGCCTCCGTCAAGAGTGAAAGGTACCGACTGTTCGGTATGGTGGAGCTGCAGCTTTATGAAATAGTGCCGGCTGCGGACATTCACTTCAAATATGAACTGGATCTGGGTTTTTTCGAGATCGGGTACGTGAGGGAGGGTTCTTTTTATCTTCTGACGGAAGGTTACGGGGAGGACGTAATCGGCTCCCGGCACCTTTACATAGCGCCCCCTTCGGGTTCCCAGGGCAAGATCACCTATTACCGGGATCTGCCCCTTAAAACGATTTCGTTCTCCGCCCTCCGCTCACCCAATGAAGTGCTGGGCAAAATTTTGGAAGAAAGCGGATATGAACTGTGGTCGGAAACGATAGAGTCGGGCGGAGGGGGAAAATGCCGGAAATTGTACCCTCTCATGTCTCCTTCCCCGGACGTGGTCAACTCTTTTTTTCAGGTCGCCCACTGTCATTATCCCCATCGTATCAAGCAGATGTTTTTCGAAAACATATTGAGGGAAATTCTCCTGAAAATCATTGCGCGCGGACTCCCTCCGGACGAAACCCCCGAAAATTTGGACGAATTTGAAGTGGAACGGATAAAAAGCGTCCCCGAAATTCTGATGGAGCGCCGCGGCGCCCCTCCGTCCATTCCGGAGCTTGCCCGGGAGCTGTCGCTGAACGCCACAAAATTGAAGCGCGGGTTCAAAGAAATTTTCGGCAAACCCATTTATGCCCACCGCCGGGACGTATGCCTGGAGCGCGCCGCGATCATGCTGCTGGACACGAGCAAGGCCGTCTCCGAAATAGCCGGGGATGTGGGATACCTGGGCAGCGGAAATTTCAGCAACGCTTTCAAAAAACGTTACGGCGTCTCTCCGGCTCAGTTCCGCCGAAGCGGCCGGCCCTCACCCCCTTGCTGAATGCCGCCCCCGACATCCAAATCTTTCCCGATCCAGCCTTTCTCGATTCAATTTTTCTCGATTCAATCTTGCCTGATCCCCTTTCTCGATCCGTGCTTCCTGATATATACTTTTCTGATCCACATTTCCTGGGGGTGCGAACATGTACGTAGTCGAGAACAAGAATACGAAACCTCAGTACAATCTGGCGCTGGAGGAATACCTTTGCCTCCGAGCCACAAGAGACGGATCGCGGTTCTTCATGCTGTGGCAGAACGAACCGTCCATCATCGTCGGGCGTTTTCAGAACACTCTGGAGGAGATCGACACCGCCTTCGTCGAGGAGCGCGGCATCCACGTGGTGCGGCGAAATTCCGGGGGCGGCGCCGTGTACCACGATCTGGGGAACATCAACTACAGCTTCGTCCTGCCGGATTCCTCGGGAGAATTTTCCTCCGCCTTCGACTTCGCCTTTTTCACGGAACCGATCATCCGGGCCTTGGCGGCGCTGGGGGTCGCGGCCGAGTCCTCGGGGCGCAACGACCTCGCCATACAGGGGAAAAAGGTGTCGGGCGGCGCGCAGTTCCGGAGGGGCGGGGTCACGCTCCATCACGGGACTCTGCTCTACAACGTGGACCTGGAGGTTTTGTCCCAGGCCCTGCGGCCGTCCCAGGACAAATTTCAGAGCAAGGCCGTCAAGTCCGTCCGCAGCAGGGTAGGCAATATCATGCCCTTTTTGCCGTCCCCTCTGCCCGTCGCCGAATTTCAAGAGCGCCTGCAGCGCGGCATCCAGGGTCTGACGCCCTTGACGCTGGAGCGGGATGCTTTGGAGGAGGTCGAAAAACTCGAAAAGGAAAAATATTCCACGTGGGAGTGGAACTACGGCGCGTCCCCCCGTTTCACGGAGCGCAAAAGAAGGCGCTTCCCTTGGGGCGGGGCCGAGGCCTTCCTGGTGGTGGAGGAGGGGACGGTGGTCGAATGCTCCTTTCGAGGGGACTACTTCGGCAGCGGGGATTACGCGCCCCTGCTGTCCTGCATCGTGGGCTGCCCCTACACGAAAGAGGGGATCGTCCGGGCCCTGCAGGGAATGGACCCGGAAGGAATGGGCAGGATTTTCGCCGGCTCCAGCCCCGAGGACATCGTCTCCCTCCTCTCGCCTGAAATATAAGCGCCCGTCATGGAGCGGGCCGAGTTGTGGGTCACAGGTATCGTGCAGGGCGTCGGGTTCCGCCCTTTTTGCGCCCGGGAGGCAAAGGCCCTGGGGCTGACTGGGACGGTGCGCAACACCTGGGGCGGAGTGGAACTGCTGGTCGAGGGAGAGACGTCCGTCATCGACGAATACCTGCGAGTCCTATGGGAAGAACATCCCCAGGCGGCGGCGGTAACGGACGTGCGTGTCCGGCGCGCTCCCCTGGCGCGGCGAACCTTCGGGGATTTTTCCGTCCTTTCCAGCAGCACCGGCGACGCGCGGGCGAGGGGCGGACACGCCCTGATCCCCGCCGATCTGGCCGTCTGCGAAGACTGCCTGGCCGAAATGAACGACCCTGGAAACCGGCGCTATCGTTATCCCTTCATCAACTGCACCCACTGCGGGCCGCGCTACACTCTCATCCGGGCGCTTCCCTACGATCGCCCTCTGACGACGATGGCGGATTTCCCCATGTGCCCGGACTGCGAACGGGAGTACCTCGACCCCGCCAACCGGCGTTACCACGCCCAGCCCAACGCCTGTCCCGTCTGCGGGCCCAAGGTGCGCCTCTGGGACCCGGCGGGGCGGCTTCTCTGCCAGGAAGAGGAGGCGATAAGGAGGCTGATTTCCGAAATTTCGAAGGGGAAGCTCGTTGCCATCAAGGGCGTGGGCGGGTTTCACATCGCCTGCCTGCCCAACGACGCGCCTCTTGGGGAACTGCGCCTCCGAAAACACAGGCCAGACAAGCCCTTTGCCTTGATGGTCCGAGATATGGCCGCGGCCCGCTCCCTCGCCTGGATCTCCCCGGACGCGGAGGGCTTGCTGACAGGAGTGCAGCGCCCCATCGTCCTCTGCCCCGCCAGAGAAGACGCGCCTATTTCGCCCCTGACCGCGCCGGGACAGAGGAGATTGGGCCTCATGCTGCCCTACACCCCCTTGCACCACCTGATCATGGAGAAGTTCGAGGCGCTGGTCATGACCAGCGGGAACCTGGGAGACGCGCCCATCGTGTCCTCCGACGAAGAGGCGTTTTCCTCCCTTTCCGGCGTTGTGGATTTCTTTCTCTGCCACAATCGGATCATCCACACGGCCGTCGACGACTCCGTTCTGCTGCCCGGGGAGTCCGGCGCTAAGGAAGATGAGACTGAAAAAAAACGTAACGAGTCGCTGCCGATTTTTTTGCGCCGGGGGCGAGGTTATGTGCCCAACCCCATGACTTTGCCCCCCTTGCCTCGGGATGCTCCGAACATTCTGGCCGCCGGCGCACAGATGAAGGCGACCTACACCCTGACACGAGGCCGGGTTCTTTTCCCGGGGCAGTATCTCGGGGACCTGGGACAACTGGGGACGGCCGTCTACTACAAAAATTCCCTACGGCATTTTATGGGACTCTACGCCATCGACCCCCAGGTCCTGGCTCTGGACAAGCATCCTGGTTACGCGGCGGCGGATCTGGCCAAGAGTTTTCTCGACCTGGAGAAGGTCGTCGTCTGCCCCGTCCAGCACCACCACGCTCACCTGGCCTCCGTGCTGCTGGACAATGGCCGTTTCGATCCCGTCATCGGTGTCGTGTTCGACGGGACGGGGTACGGCGACGACGGTACCCTTTGGGGCGGAGAATTTCTGGTGGGCGACGCCCGAGGCTTTACGCGCATGGGCTCTCTCCTCCCCTGCCGGCTGCCGGGTGGAGAAAACGCCATTCACGAGCCCTGGCGCTACGCTCTGGCCCTTCTCGGCGGCGCGGTGGGCGGGGAGGAGGCGGCAAAAATCGCCGCGTCCCTCTGGCCCGAGTTCGAGGCTCGGATCGGGCCCGTCCTGGCCGCCGTAGAGGTTTCCCCCGTCACGACTTCCTGCGGTAGGCTCTTCGACGGGTTTTCCGCCCTTTTGAACCTCTGCCCGGTAGCTACCTACGACGGACAGGCGGCGGCAGCTCTGGAAAACGCCGCGGAAAGCTCTGTAGTTGCGAAAAGACCTGAAATTTTAAAAGAATCTGACGTCCTGAGTTTCGCCCTGCAGGAGGAGGAGAGCTTTGTTCGCTTGGACTGGCGCGGCGCGGTGAGGTCGCTGCTGGACTGTCTCGACCCCGAACCTCCTGGAGGGAGACAAGACGCTGAAAATTTTGGCATTGAGAATTTTGGAATTGGGAAATCTGAAGTTGGGAAAATTGGAGCGCTGGCGGCAGCTTTTCATGGCGGCCTGGCCCGGGCTGTGGCGGATGTGTGCGTTCTTTTGAGGGAAAAAACGAGGATCGGGTGCGCCGCCCTCTCGGGAGGGGTGTGGCAGAATCGGCTGTTGCTGGACTTGACCTGCAGAGAACTCCGAAACCGCGGTCTCGCCGTTCTGGTACATCGTACCCTCTCCCCCAACGACGAAGGAGTCTCCGCGGGCCAGGCCGTCGTCGCGGCGTATACCGTAAGCGGCAAGTAATCTCAGCCCGTTCTATTCACTTCGCTTTTCCCCTCGCCTTTCGCCCTTTCCTTCAGCCATCCGAGGGCCTCGTCTTTGCCGCGAAGCCGTCCTGTCCCGGCCGCCACGTCCAGTTCCTCCAGCACTCTCCCCACTTCGGGCCCCGGGGGAATGCCCAGGATTTCCATGACGTCGTGCCCGTTCACCCACCGCTTGTCGGACGCTTCTTGTGCTTGCCGGAGGTTATCCAGCACTTCGAGGAAAAGTTCTCTGGCCGCCTGGATATTTTCTCCGCTGCCCATGGACCCTCTGGCGTCGCAGAGGGCGAGGTCGAAGAGCTTCTCCGCAAGCTCCGGCCCCAGCTTGCGGATCAATTTGACGCAGGTGCGTTTCGTAAAATTTCCTCCGGGAATCATGTGGTGCTTTACGAGGGCGGCAACCTGGGACGCGGTTTTCCCCGGAACCGCCCATCCGCTCAACAGATCCAGGGCGATCTCCTCGCCCGCCTCCTGGTGGCCGAAGAAGCAGACGCGCTCGTATTTAGGGTGAGGCTGGGCGCTTTGCGGCTTGCCGACGTCGTGAAGCAATGCTCCCAGCGCAAGAACGACGTCCTGTCCCGTGTTTTCCATTGTTTTCTCAGCTTCCGCCAGCACCCGGAAAGTATGCCGCAGCACGTCGCCCTCGGGGTGAAAGATAACGGGCTGCTCCACTCCCCGCATGGCTTCCACCTGGGGAAGCACCACGGGCAGCAGGAAATAATCCTCCAGCAGCGACAGAAAATAATGAGGGCGCTCCGCAAAACCCTTCAGAAGCTCTTTCCCATACCGCTCTTGGGCGACATTCGCGAGTTCCCCTTTGTGCGCCGCAATAAAGCTCTTTGTCCTTTCCTCGGTTTCGGGATCGACGGCGAAGCCCAGGGTGCAGGCGAAACGCAGCAGCCTCACCACACGGACGGGGTCGGCGTCATAGGGCGACGCGGGCGCGGGCACCAGGCGCAAAACTCGGCGGCGGATATCTCCCGCCCCGCCGAAGGGGTCGATAATGTTTCCTTCGGCGTCCATCGCCAGAGCGTTGATTGTGAAGTCTCGCCGCTCCAGGTCTTTTGGGATGCCTGGGCCTGACAAAAGGGAAATCTCCACCGGAAAACCCAGCAGGGAGGTGCTGACCGTGCAGAAGGGCGGCTTCCCCACAATCGCTCCGCCCAATCGGGCGACAACCGCGTTGACGTCGGATTCTCCACAGGCGATGTCCACATCTGTCGGCTCGCGACCCAGGAAAAAGTCGCGGACGACACCTCCCACGAGCCAGGCTTCCTCGATCCCTCTGCTTTTCAGCTCTCGCAAAAGAGAAATGAAACGTTTCATGGGTATGAAGGACAGTGGGTCACAAACGGTGTGTCACAGCCTCGGACCGGCCGCCACTTCGAAGCCACACTCGTTTTTTTGGCAGACAATCACTGCTGACCAAGAAGTATTGTCTGGGTTGTTTTCCGTCTTCCACTCTGCCGTGAAAAGAATGGATATTTCAAGGGAATCTAAAATCAGGTGCAGTTCAGGAAGAGAAAAAAATCTCATACGATGAGACTCTTTTAACTCTTGGCATTGCATTGTCATTTTATTGAAAATGAAAGTATGATAATTCACGTCTACTGCATTTTGGTTATAAAACATCTTTGGCTCGGCAATTCGGAGAATTTTGACGGATTCGTTGTCCACTTCCTTGATACGTACCTCCGGCTGCTGAGTCAATACGGCAGGCCCGTACCAAAAGTCCAAAACAGCTATCCCCTCGGGCGCTAGATGTTCCTTGACTGTTGTAAAAGCGTCGAGTACGTCTTGATTGGTCGTTTGATAACTGAGAACGTGAAAAAGGGCGGCGACAACATCGAATTTTTCACCCAAACGCACGGAACGCATATCTCCGTACGAGAAACGCAGTCCTTCGACATTTTCGCTTTTTTCCCTGGCTTCTGTGAGCATATCTTCACTGAAATCGCCCGTCGTCATTTCATTTTTCAAATTCGACGGCGGCAACGCAAAAGTTGAGAATATGTATTGAATAGACGGCACAATATATTTAGATAATTCTCTTCTGAATAAAGCTCCAACTGTTTAACCCCGGCGGCAAGTTTTTGTTCCACTTTGTTTTTATCGAATAGGAGTGTTTTGACAATATTACAGAGGCTTTTTGGATCATCTAAATCCATTAAAAACGCTCCGTCCGCAACTTGTTCACGCAGCCCAGGTAAATTAGGATAACAGACGGGGCATTTTAGAGAAAAAGCCTCTAGAGGAGGGATATTGGTTGGGCCAAAATATGTCGGCATTACGAGAGCTAAAGCTTTTTTATAGAATGCGATAAGTTCTTGGCGCGGTATAAAACCTAGAAAATACACTTGATCTATCAAGCCCATAGCTCGTGTTTGCTCTGCCAAGAAAAATTTATTACCGAAATCGTTGCCTACAAAAACCGCCGCAATTTTAAGACCATTATGCCGCAATAACGCTAAAGCGTCTAAAATGTAAATATGGTTTTTGTGTGTCCACAACTGTGCTGGATAAAAGAGAAAAGGGAGGCTGATAGAATATTTTTTGCATACATCAATGTCAGTTTTTGCTTCCTGTTCTCTTGTATCCTCATCTTTCGATGGGAAAAAAGGGGCTATTTGTATGCGCTCTAAATCTACGCCGTATCGCTCATGAAGTTTCTGTTTGCTTATAGCAGAATCCACTAACACCGCCACCGCCTTGAATAACGTCTGTCGATAAAAAAATTCTCGCAGTTCGAATTCGAAATCGGCGTAGACCTCTGGAAATTCCATCCAATCTCGGTGACATTGATCCCAAACAGTAACGATATAATTATGTTGTTTCAAACCCATTGCGTACGGAGACGGTGTCAAAAAATAAACTAAATCAATCTCATACTGATCAAGCAGTTTATCTATATGCCCCTGAAAGGGCAGAAGAAGGCCAAATACAACTCTAAAAAATTTCGCTTTAATCCTATGCAGCAAACGCAAAATACTGAAACCGATGTATACAGCATTTATTCCTTCATCGCGCAATATTTTTTCGTTTTCACGAGTGAAAACGAAAAATATACATTTTATGTTTTTCAGAGGTTTTTTTTGTAACAGCTTCAACACGGAGTAAGCCTGCTGAAACCCTCCGCCTACATTAAGATTTTGTTCTAAAAATACTCCTAATTTCATTGACAATACCCCAGAGCTAGCGCAAAACCGCAACAACCGCCCAAGAATTTACACTGGGCTCATTTCCCGTCATCCATTCTTCAATAGATAGAATTTCTAGGGGAATGATATTGCATATTAAAGCGAGATCACATATAAAAAAATATCGCATATGATGGCATTCGCGGATTTTATCGATACGATTCTCTGCTTTGAAGTCAATAAAAGCATCGTAATTGACTTCAACGAGGTTTTCGTTGGGGCAAAGCTCGGGACGGGCAATTCGAGTAATCTGGAGTTTATCATTACTCACTTCCTTGATACGTACCTCCGGCTGCTGAGTCAATACGGCAGGCCCGTACCAAAAGTCCAAAACAGCTATCCCCTCGGGCGCTAGATGTTCCTTGACTGTTGTAAAAGCGTCAAGTACGTCCTGATTGGTCGTTTGATAACTGAGAACGTGAAAAAGGGCGGCGACAACATCGAATTTTTCACCTAAACGCACGGAACGCATGTCTCCATATGAGAAACGCAGTCCTTCGACGTTTTCGCTTTTTTCCCTGGCTTCTGTGAGCATATCTTCACTGAAATCGACGCCATGCACCGCATATCCCAGACGTGAAAATTCCCTTGTATAACGCCCTGTCCCGCAGCCTAACTCCAACATAGAACGCGCATTATGCCCGTATTTTTTGATCAGTGCATCGACATATCGGGCTTCGGCTTCGTAATCCTTGTCTCGATAAAGGAGGTCATAATATTTGCTGTAATCGCCAAACACAGACATGTCAGCTCAACTCCTCGACTACGGCCTTTACCTGAGCGGCAACGTACTCTATCTGCTCGTCCGTCAAAGCAAGTCCGCTAGGGATGTAAAAACCCTTTCTAGCCAAATTTTCCGCTACAGGGTAATGTTCTCCGCTAAACAGACCTTGCTTTTGAAATACCGGCTGTTCGTGCATAGGCCAGAAGAAAGGGCGTGTCCCTACGCCTCTTGCTTGCAGCCGCTTCTCGAACTCCTTTGCGTCACCGGAAATACATTCATCAAGAAGAATCCCAAAAACCCAGTAGAGATTTTCCGCGTAAACAGTTTTAGGCAAAGGCAATTGCAATCCTTTTACTCCGTTCAACAGTTCTTGGTATCGCGCACCGATATAACGCTTTTTTCTAAGAGTCGCCTCGATTTTTTCGAGCTGCGCTACGCCCAGGGCCGCTTGGATATTTGATATCCGAAAATTGTACCCTAATTCCCGATGTACGAAACGGCGCTCGGGAATGAAACACAAATTTCGTAAGGAACGGCATTTCTCATAAAGTTCATTATCGTCGCAAAGAATCATGCCTCCCTCGCCCGTCGTCACATGCTTGTTGGGGTAGAAGCTGAAACAACTGACATTCCCGAAAGAGCCGCAGGGTATCCCGTCACATTTCTGCCCGATTTCTTCCGCTGCGTCCTCGATCACTTTAAGATCGTATTTAGCGGCAATCTCCATTAAAGGTTGCATTTCTACAGGCAACCCATAGAGGTGAACGGCCATAATGGCCTTTGTCTTCGACGTGACTTTAGATTCGACCTGAGAGACATCCATATTCCACGTCAAAGCGTCGCTGTCGATCAAAACAGGTGTACAACCTGCCCTTATAATTGCCGAGGCGCAGGAAATGATAGTGAAAGAGGGCATGATGACTTCGGAATTGGGGGGTAATTCCAGAGCTTGCAAGGCAACGTCCAACGCGACACTGCCGTTGCAAACCGCGATCCCGTGCTTTCGTCCACACAAGTCGGCCATACCCGTTTCGAAACGCCCCACAAAAGGTCCCTCGGAAGAAATCCACCCGGTGTCAATACATTCGTTCAAATATTTTTTTTCATTCCCCGAGAATAGGGGTTCGTTGACAGGGACGTTCAGCATCATAGCCGTACCTCACTTTTCAGGGAATATAATTTGAGAGGCGCTGACACTTGAAAATTTAGTTTTGTCGGCGTCTCCGGCATAGGGGCCTTGTTTGACTTCTATCATCTCAATTTCTTCCAAGACTTCGAATCCATGCCCGCCACTGGCCAAAAGTATAACATCTCCCGCGCCAAGTACACGGCTCTCAAGGTAATTATGGCTTTCGTCATAAAAATCGACTCGCAGTCGTCCTTTACGGATGAACAAAACCTCCTGCGTATAGTGAACTTCGCGCGAGACAGGGTTATGAATATGAGGCTCGATGATCTTGCCCCTCGGGTGTTGCATATAGGCAAGCTGCTGAGAAAAATCGGGAGGGGTGAAAAAATAGATCCCTGATGCCGAATAGTTTGCCCGCATGACAACAGCAAAGATTCGCCCTTGCAAAGTGATAGTTTCAAGCATCACAAACATCTCCCAATCTGCAGATTACTCGGCTTTCGAACGTTTTTTTACAAGAAAGCCTCCGCTTCGAACATTCCAAAACGCCACTGCTCCGGAATTGTCATGAAATTCATTGATAACATCATATTTTTTTGACAAAACATCCATTAATTCCCTTTTGGAAACAAAAGTTACGGGGTAAGCTTTCCATTTGTCCTTGAACCCTTCAGGTAATGCGCCTATGCCGTTGTCGCTGAGCAGATGTTTCTGGACAGTAATAATTCTCTCTCTCTCTCGTAAAGGCAGTCTTCCGATGTAGATATACTCTGCTTCGTAACTTAGGAGGTTTTTAAGACACGCAATAGGATCTTCCATATATTGTAAAGACCCAGACAAGTAAATCATGTCAATGCCGTTTAGCAATTTTTGAGCTTTCTCTATATCGTGTGCGGGGAAAAAAGAGAGTTCATCGCTGGTGGTAAAGAGCTTTCCCGCTTCCGTCATTGACGGTGTCTCCACCACATGCCAGCGCCATTTGACTTCATTGCCGAGAAGTGCCTTAATGCGAAAATAGTTTGCACCACAAGCTCCTCCAACATCAAGGACGGAAAAAGCATAAGGTGAATCTTTGTGTTTCTTGAAAAGGCAGTAAAGTAAACTATACATTCCGCAGACTGAGGCCGAGTCGATTTGAGGCATGGTCTCAAGAGCTTTAATGAAATGCCGAGTTTTTTTAGCGACTACGGAAATTATTTCATAATCCTCATAACCTAATTGGCACGCAGCGAGCGCATCTTTGTACGAAGAATACGTAACTCGCGCATTCCATCCCGCTTTGAAACGCATAACACGGTTTTGTATCTTCTTAAATAAATTCATAGCCCGTACCTCTTTATTCTTCATAATTTTTATCGATATAAGAACTTTGCTCCTCTTCAAAAATGCAAGCCTTATAGGTTTCTTGCCGGTGCGCGCCCCTCACCACCAAGACAATAAGCGCGTCATCACGGATCTCATCGATGATTACCCGGTAGTCGCCGATACGAATACGCCACGCGTCCTGGCCTTTCAGTTTCTTGCAACCGGCAGGGCACGAGTTCTCGGAAAACGTCGTTACCGCGTTAACTATACGCGCCTGCGCCTCTCGGGGCAACGCCTCAATCTCCTTGTCAACGCGAGCTTAAATTCAACCAAGTGGGTCATATTTCGCCTCATATTCGGCGATAACAACACTTAAGGGGACATTGGGACCCTCATCTTTATGCGCCTCAATATACGCGATATCCTCTTCGTCCTCCAGCTCATCCATGCGCTCCTCGTAACGCAGGAAATCAATGTAACGGGCAAATTTCTCCAGTGCAGCATCGGAAAGTTCTGCGGTGGTGCTATGAATGTCCTGATGCTCTGCTACTGTCATCCCGATCTTTTTTTCTGCAATTCCTCTTGGACTCTTCCAAAATCGCCGTTTTTTCTTTGCTGAAAAAAGTATCTCGTTAACGCCTTTGACAGAAAGGCCGTAAACATTCATTCTCTCCAAGGGGTGTGAATGGATCTTTCTTATTTTAGTGCTTCTACGTAGAGAGTCATCCCAGGGTATGTCAAATCAAATTTGCAGCGAATGGTCATTTCACAACAACAACTACCCATGTATTTTGACTTGACAACGTTTTCAAACCCAGCCCCCTGAAGGAAATGACGCATTTTTTCGTATGTCCAATAATTAATGTGATCCCCAGGGCATTCTTGTCTGAAATTTAAGTCAGATGTCAAGAAATCAAAGAAATCGTTCATTGGCATAGAATTAAATTGTTCAAGATACTCTTCTTGACTGATTGAAAATTTATAACCCAGCAACTTCGGTGTTGCAATATCTCTAACCAAGAAATCTACTTCTCGTGGTATCAGCTTTTTATTAAATAGGTCTGATTTAAACCAGTCATATTTCCTCCATTCCCAGTAATCTGATCGAAATTGCGAAATATTATAGAGGAATTCGGCATCAGGGCACGCTATTCTAAAAACTGAGTCCTTTTTTAATACCCTATAACACTCCGCAAACATGTTCTTTACAAATTCATTCTCAATATGCTCTATAACATGAGAACAATAAATGGCATCAACAGAATTGCTTTCAAAGGGTATTTTATCGCTCCGAATATCGTATGCTATAAAATTATTTTTCTCTTGGGCTGATTTATACCATTCAGAAGGAAAATCTAAATTAAGCCACCCAAGACACTTCCAGTTTCCGGCACCAACGTTAAGTAAGAGTTTGTTTTCTGGAGAAATAGCAGGGTTATTTTGGCGGTAACTCCAATATGAGTATGTTTCCTGAATTTTTTTATATGCATTATAAACCTTTCCATAAATTTTATTAGTTAAACTACCCACCTTGACCGTCCTCCAATCAAACGCACCCGTGACAACATCACCCTTGCTTATCTAAATCTCACATGCAATATCAGTTATTATTTCCGGTTTTCTACGATAACTATTGATTTTATCGTTTGACAATATGCGTTTCGAGAAAATTCCCTCGTTCAAAAACGTCCAGCAAACCGCCTTCGGTGAGATTGATTATCTTCACGCCGCGGCGCTCCGCAACTTTCTTCAGCAGCCTGTATTGTTTCCATAATTCAGCTAATGCTTCAAACTGAGTGCCGATATCCTTGACCATTGATTTATCCCACTCCGAGTACCCGTCTCTGACTTTTACGTCTTTCTCCTCATTATAGAAATGACTGCTTTTTCCATGATGCAATATCCCGTCGTGGTCGAAGCCGAGCAGAAATATTCTCGCAAAACCTGACCCTAACGCCAATTGTATAGCCTGGACGGTAACGGAGTAGGGTGACAATAACGCTCCCGTCAAATTCACGCCGTTTTTATCGATATAATTTACGCTGGCGTCGAAGCTGAGATAATATCGTTTAAAATCCTTGAAATATTCGTCGCTCCTTTTGAAATCTTTCACGCCAAAGACGACGGACGTATGGTGATCCAAGTGATTTTTAAGATCAAACATCCAGTTACGCCAGGTATTTTCGGAAATTGGCGGATGATACGGCGCTATGCAGTGGAATACCGGCTTTACTGTCTTGAAGTCAGGATGGACAAAAAAATTATTTACGGATATACAACGGCAGTCTTTCAGTGCTGTTAAATCCTGCCTGGCTATAGAAGGACCGGAAGCCAGAATAAAGCAGTCTTCTCCAGCAAAACTGCCTTCAATTTCCTGATTTTTAGCGAGCAGTCTTCTATTCGCCCAAAGATTTTTTTGTTTTTTTAAACTCCGCAAACCTTCGGTCAGAATGGGCGGCAAGTATTTTTGAGCAATATGCCTGATCATGAACAAAATACGCTACACCTTCCGATTTTCCAAAATATGTTCCGCAGCTTCACGAAAAGCCCCTGCGCCGCCTTTGGAATTCAGAACATGGGATACTTTGATTTTTATAATGTGGACTGCGTCCGCGGGCGCATAGGAATAGCCGACAGCGTCTATTATTTTTTCGTCGTTGAGGTCGTCTCCAATATAGGCCATTTCAGTTCTGGAAATTCCGGATAAAGATTCGACCCGCTGCAAAATGTCGTATTTATCTTGCACATTCTGAAACAGATACTCTACACGCAGTTTTTTTGCTCTGTTAGAGACTATTTGAGTATCTTCAGAAGTTACCACAGCTATCTCGATGCCCGCGTTTTTTAACAATTCCATAGCTTTCCCGTCACGGGTGTTGAATTTCTTAAATTCATCTCCATTCGAAGAATAGTACATTCCAGAGTCCGTCAACACGCCGTCCACATCCGTAATCAGCATTTTAATGTGTCCCAAATTTTGTGAAGAACGTTTTTTTAGGAGCTGCTCCACAATCGCCCAATCTTCGGGTTCGTCGATTTCAACAGCCGTATCTTTCGGCATTGAATATACGGCTATTTTCCCTCCCAGTCTGTTACGATGCGTTAGCAATATTTCTTTTTTGGTAATATAAAAAGCTCCATTTTCCATAACACATCCATGAAAATCTTGCCTTAACGGGCGTTCTTTATAGTCGTAATTCAATGGAATCCCGTCATGAGACCAAAAAAAGCGTTTACTTGAGACGCCTGTCAATAGGCTGTCAAAGCGGCCTTCTTTGAATACTTTATACGCGCCGCGGAGATCTTCGGGCCCGGTCAAAGGAGATGTTGCCTGTATCGTGAAAAGGGTATCGAAATTCTTCAATCGCGTCAGGTGTAAAATTACTTCTTCGGTCGATGATGTATCTGAGGCATAGATATCAGGCCTTTTCACAATTTCAACCCCAGGAATATTTAAACTCTGAACCACATCTTCAATATGGAGGCTGTCTGTGGACACATAAATTTTATCGAACAGGCATGACCTTGTGGCCGCATCTATCACCCAAAAACAGAGAGGCTTGCCAGCGATAAGTTTTATATTTTTTAATAAAATTGATTTACTCCCTCCCCGGAGGGGAATCAAGCATGAGACAATTTCTTTCATAACAGCACCTCAAGTCCCAACAAGCGTTTTTTAAAATATTATAAGGACAATCAAAGAGACCAAAATTATAAAATTATAGCTCTATCTTGCTACGGCAAGAATTCGTATCCAGATACCGTGTTTATTCTTTACGATACCCTCCCTTTGAACAGTTATAGCATCCTCGCGAAAGAGGGAAATACCGTTTTTAAAAAATTGCCATTTCTCACGTAAATACGTACAACAGTTATATAAAAGGTTATAACGTCGAATGATTTTTTTGATACGGTAATGAGGATAATATTCATTAAACGAAGGACCCCATCTGCTGATATTAATAATTTCAAACCCTGAAGATTGTATAGCCTTAAAAATACTTTTTTCATTGAAAAAATGAACATGTCCCAGATTACCAAAAGGATATACTTTGTCTGTGGCAGGTATCTCTATAAATAAATAGCGAGTGCGGTTATTCAACAGCGTTAGTAAATTGAAAATATCGGGAATATGTTCTAAAAAATGACTCATAGCCGTAAGGTCGAAGTGAGTATTCCCACTATAGTAATCATTGATAACGCTTACGTTTAACCCTTGTTTTTTGCAATATTCAACGCATAGCGGATCTAATTCATACCCACTGACATTCTGTACATACATCGAACATTTCTGCAAAAATACTCCATAAGCACAACCTAAATCACAGACAGATTTTACTTTATCTTTTACATCTAAGAATCCGCTTATATAATCAAGCTGAGAGATTGCCCTCTCTTCATAATGTTTCCAAAAAGCTCTCTCTGTCGTAGTCATGTTGCGAGATTCACTATAGGTCGTTTCATAATATGTATTCAATTCTTCTGCGTCAGGGAAAATTTCTAATTGGATATGCGCACATTCCTTACATTGTATTAAAGGCTTACCGAAAGATTCATCTATAATATGCAATGCTTCTAATTCAGAACTGTTACAACACAAACATTTCATACAGATTCTCCTCCAATCAGTGTATTTTGGGGAAGTTATTGTAGGCATACGCGAATTTTCACAAGACGGCAATCATGAATTTCAATCATAACAATATTTTCTCGAGGGAATCTCTAGAAATTCCATTTTTGCCGGGTACTATTTTGGCGAATGCCGGAATTTATAAGGCTAAATTCTTTCTGAAGAAGAGTTTTCAGAGGTTTTTTCAAGCTTTCTCTTCAATTTTTTACGCTGCTCTTCTTCTATATCGAGTATCTCCTTTTTTTTATATCTCAGAGCTTTGTCCACATTGGCGAGATCTCTTTTCAGCTTGCGTATGCCGTCAGGTTCCAAGCTGGCTGCGTGGTCGGTGCCTTTCCATGTTCTGTCAAATGTAAAATGCCTCTCAAAGTAGGTCGCGCCCAACGCCATTGCCGCGACGTCAGCGGCAATGCCCAGATGATGGCCCGAAAATCCTATCGCCTTGACGGTATCTTCGTATTTCTCCTTCAACCTGACGATTTCTAAAAGGCAAATATCGTCAAACGGTACAGGATAGCCGGATGTGCAAGAGTATAAAACCAGATCCTTGTTTCTGCCCTTGGAAACAAAATAATCGACAATGCGTTCTTCCTCGACGTGCGTGGTCATTCCCAGAGAAATGTGTATTTCCCCGGAAAAATTTTCACAAAGATAGTCGTAAATTTCGAAGTTTAGATTACTGGCCGACGGTATTTTTATAAAAACCGGCTTCAGAGACGCTATTTCTTTAGCGGCGGTCAAATCCCACACAGAGCTTGAATATATAAGGCCCTTCGATTCCGCGTATTTTTTCAGTTCCGCATGATGTTCCATGCCGAATTCCAAGAATTCCCTGTGCTCCCCGTAGGTCATTCCGTAACTGTTTGCCGGGTTCGGGTGGGGCGCGGAATACTCTGACGGCGAGAGCAGTTCTTTGACAGTACGCTTCTGGAATTTCACGGCATCGACTTTACAGTAAATAGAAAGAACATCTATCATCTCCAACGCTATCCGCATTTGCCCCATGTGGTTACACCCGATTTCAGCGATTACAGTCGTCTTATTCACGAGAATCCCGACCTTTTCAAGAAATTTTCTGAATGCCAGATTTTAATAGCGGCCTGACGGCGCCTTTGTGAGGGCCTCGATAAAGCCCTCTGGTCGGCGTGTTCGCCATATCGTCAAGAACAACAAAATGCATTACGTTATCGGCAAAAAAATGGATAGTCGCGCTGGAAGGCGTAATTAACGCGAAACTTAAAAAATATGTTCCATCGTTGAGAAAATTTCCGGGAATTTCAAAAGAAGTGATATAGATTCCCGGAACGCTTTTCTTCGCTCCGGCGTAATCAAATCCAGTATCGCCCGCAACAAAGACACATTGTCCCGTAGAGTCATATAAATGAAAATGCGCAGTGAGAGAAATATTTTCCTTCAGGACCCGATACTTCATTTTCAAAAGAATCGTTTCGGTAACAGAGAATTTTTCCGATAATTGTTCTGTCTCTTTTTCTATCGAAGCGCCAAGCAACTCGGCAGTGTCATTGCCGTATTGCCCTGGAGAAAACTCGGCGGCACACGCGGCACCTTCCGCGTTCATCTTCGCATATTTTGTTACGAGGGAAGACGCTGTTCCGCGATAGAGAATTTTTCCGCGCTCCAGACACACTCCACTCTCGCAAAGCGACATTATCATTCCCATATTGTGGCTCACAAACAAAATCGTCCGGCCTTGCTTGTGGCTGACCTCGTCCATTTTGCCCATGCACCTTTTCTGGAACTCGGCGTCGCCTACGGCCAGGACCTCGTCGATCAGGAGGATTTCGGTGTCGAGGTGCGCGGCTACGGCGAAGGCGAGGCGGACGTACATGCCGCTGGAATAATGCTTCACCGGCGTGTCCAGAAACTGTTCCACCCCGGCGAAGTCCACAATGGCGTCGAAGTTTTTCCGAATCTCGGCCTTGCTCATGCCCAGAATCGCGCCGTTCAGGTAGATGTTTTCGCGGCCTGTCAGCTCGGGGTGGAAACCCGTTCCCACCTCCAGAAGGCTCGCTATGCGGCCCTTGATGGACACGCGCCCCGTTGTCGGCTCCGTGATGCGGGAGAGGATCTTGAGCAGCGTGGATTTGCCCGCGCCGTTGCGACCGATGATGCCCAACCGCTCGCCCTGCTTCACGTTGAAAGAAATATCGGAAAGCGCCCAAAACTCCTCGGTTCCCGACACTTTCGCTTCACCTTCCGAAAAAGGGCGCATCCATCGGCGGCCCAAGCGCTTTACACGATCCACCAAGACGTCGCGGAGCGCGATGTACTTTTGAGGCTGCTTATGGGCCAGCATGTATTTCTTGCCCAGATTCTCGATTTTGATGACAGTATCCGACATTTCGATTTTTAAAGTTTCCTCTCTACACGTTCAGTGCTTTGCTTTTCTACGTGTCTCGCGTAGTTCATAAATCGGTACTGCGCCTTCCGCGTACACCATTAACGTATCCAATAAAATTGAATTTTTTCTTTTTGTTCGATTACGTCAAATTCGTGATGATCAGCTGTCACGAGCATCCCCCCCGAAACGGACGTTGAGGCCAAAGCAACCGCATCCGCCAAGGATATTCTATACGTTGCCTTTAGTCGGCCGGCTTCAGCAAATACGTTGTCGGTCATATCGGAAATAACCATAATAGGCAGTTCTTTAACGGCGACAAACATAATATCAGCTGTTTCTTTCCCATGCGAGCGGTACGTATCGTAATAGACTTCCAAAAGGTTCAACTTGTTCATAGAGATCTTCATTTCCCTTCTGTAAGCCTGATTGAACATAGCAGATACTTCATCAGCACCGGTTTCATTCATCAGTAAAGCGATAAGGGCACAGGCGTCTAAAATATATTGGCTGCTCAACGTTCCAACTCCATGTCGGCGCGTTTTCTCTCTAAAAACTTATCCACTGACATATATCTACTTCCCGCCAACATACCGCGCACTTTTGCTGTACAATCAAAAGAATTTTTTAGAGGGATCAGAAGGATTCCTCCGTTTGTTGTTTTTTGCACTTTCATTTGAGGGGCATGAATGAGCCCGATCAGAGGCTCCGGCAGTATGCTTGTGTTCAAAATCATTTCTGTCTGCATCATTTCTTTCAACTCACTCAATTTCAACCCCTCCTTTTACGAAAATTATTTTGTTCTTAACGGCGCCTCGAAGGTCAGATAAAGTCCGCGAAGAAGCGTTCGGTGCGGCGGAAGAATTTTACGCCGCTCCAGAAGAGGAGGGCGGAGGTCGCCACGGAGACGGCAAAGCCCGGAAGGTAGAGGAAACCGCCCTGGATACACCATCGGAAGCCGTCGATCACACCCACCATGGGGTTCAGACTGTAGAGGGCACGCCACCTTTCTGGAACGACGGAGCTGGAAAAGCCCACAGGCGAGACGTAAAGCCCGAATTGCACCAAAAAGGGCACGATATAACGGAAATCCCGGTATTTCACGTTCAGCGCGGACAGCCAGAACCCCACGCCCAAAGCCGCCAGCGTCGCCATAAGGAAAAAGAACGGGAGCAACACCATGCCGGGGGATGGGATAAAACCGTACCACAACATCAAAACCCCCAACAGCACGAGGGAAATCAAAAAATCCACCGCGCTGACGATCACGGAGCTGGTGGGCACGATCAGCCGGGGGAAATAAACCTTGCTGATCAGGCGGGATTCCGCGATCAAGGAGTTCGAACTCTCCTGCATGGCGTTGGCGAAATACTGCCAGGGCAGCATCGCGGAAAACACTAAAATAGGGTAGGGTACCCCTTCGTTCGGCAGCTTCGCCAAGCGGCCGAAGACGACGCTGAACACGATCATGGTCAGAAACGGCCGGATGACGCTCCAGGCAATACCGATCACCGTCTGCTTGTAGCGCACCAAGATGTCCCGCCAAGCCAAGAAATAGAAAAGCTCGCGGTAACGGACCAGCTCCTTGAAGAAAGCCGACGCCGCCCGGTTGGGCTCGATGATCAAATCGAATTTTTCCGCCTCGGCACTTTTCGAGAAACCCAGGTTATCCGGCATTTTTCACAGGCTCCAACGCAAAATTTTCCAACACAATATTTTCTTTTGCAATATTCTCTTTTGCAATATTTTCTTTCGCCAAACTCGCTTTTGCCAAACTTTCTCTATCTCCCCACAGAAACAAAGATTCTTCCGGCCTCAAGGTTCCCAGCAATTTTTCGTACTCCTCGGGCGACAATACAAGAACACGCACCTTGCGGGCGATCAGGTTCTCCACTTTTTCCACCAGAGTGTTCAAATATTGTTTATCCACGTCGCCCACCAGGGTCAGATCGATGATCCCGCTGTCGATTCCGTGGGCGTAGTCCCCGGTGACAAGCGCCAGCTTCACGTTCCCCAGACGCTCCACAATACCGTCCACCAACTGGTCGATGCCCAGGACCTTGCGCACGATGCGCTGAAGCTCGGGAAACAGCGGGTGCGAAGGATTGGCGCAGTAGCTTTTTTTCCTTCCTCCTCCATTTCCCCCTGCTCCATTTCCGCCGCTTCCCGCATCCGCCGAAAGCTCCCGCAAAAAACCCGCCGCGCACAGACGATTCAGCTCCACTCGCACGGCATTGGTGGATTCCCCGAACTCTTCGGCCAATCCACGAAGGTGAGCCGATACGTCGGAGTTCAAAAAAAATTTCATGAGTAGTTTTATACGTGTTTTTGAAGAAATCAATGAGTCCATCATGTGAGTAATTTTATTACTCATTTATGTTGTGTCAAGACCCAAATCGTACCCTGGCGTATTGTGGGTATATTGTGAGAGCCGGCGAGATTCATCGCTCACTGCAGCTCTTCGGTGATATGTGACTTTCCGCACGCCCCCAGGGTCGACGCCTTGAAGGCGTCCATACCCCGGGTGTGGCGGAGTCCACTATTTCTTTCTTGATTCTTTTTCAGTCGTCGAAGTTCCCTTCGCCCTTCTTTTTGTTCGGGGCATGGTCTTCGGTGTAGTTCGCGCGGGGATTGGCCGGCTTGCGGTCGGGCGCCGAGTTGTGGTCGAGACGACGGTTCATCACTTCGACGACCTTATCGGCGCTGCCCTCGCTCTTCATGGCCTTGATAAAACGGGCCGCCCACTCTTCCGTTTCGGCGACGATCCGCTCCGTCACCTCTTCGGGCTCGTTCATGATGGCCGGGCCGAAGGGCAAGTTCGCTTTTTTGTAGTCGCCGCTTTTCCGGTTTATCTTTTCGCCGTCCGCCCAGGAGACGATTTTGCTCCACAGGGCGTCGCTGATGCCCCGCCCGTTCTCCTTCACGTAAGAACCCGAGGACGTGTCCGCGTTGCCGGTGTTGGGATCCATGCGGATGCCGAACGCTACGTTCTGGAACAGGGTCGCGACGTTGCCCTTGTTGATACGAAACTTGTGAAATTCCTCCACCTTGCTGAGGGGCGTTCCCGAGATACCGTGCTGGGCGATGGAAACGCCGTAGGGAGCGATGGCGTCGGCGATTTCCAGCGTGCGTTTCAGGTCGATGCCCTCCTGCTCACCGCTGGCGGCGTCGTAGGTCCCGTGCAGCGAACCGTTGGATATGGCGAGCAAATCGGGATATATCCCCCAGGCGTTCAAGCCGCCGATGAAGAAAAGCGCTTCCTCCACCGTGGAAAGTTCGCCCGCGCCCTTGATTTCGCCCACCTCCACCTCCAGCCCCAGGTAGGCGGGGATGCTCATGGCGACGTCCCGGGTCGCGCATAGGTTTTCGTAATCCTGAAGATGGGAGGCGTCAACGGCTATGGAGGTCCATCCCTGAGACACCAGCTTGGGAAGGTGAGACACGGCTTTGTTGACGTCGGCCGTTCCCTTGATGCCGTAGTGGTCCACGTGCATGGCAAAAATTACGCCGTCGCCCAGCTCTTTCGAGTATTTCACGGCGTAGGACGGGAGATTCTCGAAGTTGCCGTGACAATAGCCCGCTTCGGACTTCGCGATTTCCAGCACCACGGCGGAGTTCAGCTTTTTAGCGGCCCTCAAAATCCCCTTCGTCGTCAGAGGGCAGCGGCAGTTCGCAGCCAGAATGACACACCCCAGTTCTTTCGCCGCGGCGAAAATATCCCGTCCGCTGACCAAACCGACGTTCTCGTTCCCCCATAAGGCTTTGACGTTCAGCGGTCTGCGCTCCAACATTTTTTGATATCCTTTGTCCCCCGCATCCATTCGCCAACACTCCTTTCCGATTGGAAATTATATTTGAAAACTTCAACCTTATCGAAAAATGCGCTCGTGCGGCTATCACGCTGCCCTTCACAGTGACTGTCACGCTGACAAGCGCGCCAATACGTCATTTTTACCCTTTTGCCCATGAAAAATCCTTGCAAAATATTAACACAAAGTATAGTAGTATGAGAAAAAGGAGACCCAATACGAATATGTGCGTTATCTACCCTTTGAATATCCATTCGTCGAGAGAATTGAGCGAAATGATCGCCCGCATCGGGGCCGACCCGCGCTCCAACGCTTATTTCCAGCCCAAACGGCGCAGACGGCATCTTTTTGTCAAAAGCGTGGACTTCCGGGCCGCCGCTTACGTGAAACAGGAGCTGCTGGCCCGGGGAGGAGACGCCGTCGTGGCGAAGCACGTGATCGACGGCAAAGCCGAGCGCAGCGACATTCTGCTGTTGGGAACGGACGGACAGTTGGCCGCCCTTTTGCAAAAAATGGAGGCTATGGACTGCTGGGGGCTCGAGGACCTGAGGGAGGGCCTGCGCCGGCTTGTGGGGAATACCGCCTTGTCGTCCTGGACCCTGCGCCTGCCCAGAGGGCGCGAATTGGTTTTGGACGTTCGCACGAAAATCATGGGGATCTTGAACCTGACCGACGACTCCTTCCACGCCGGAAGCCGCGTCAAAGATCTCGACACTTTGCTGGAGCGAGCCTCGGCCATGCTGAAAGATGGAGCGGACGTGCTGGACGTAGGCGCGGAGTCCACGCGCCCCGGCTCCGTCCCTATTCCCGAGGAAGAGGAGATTTCCCGGTTGATCCCCGGCGTGAAAGCCCTTCGAGAGGCCTTTCCCGCGGCCGTTTTGTCCGTGGATACCTACAAAGGCAAGGTGGCGGCCGCCGCAGCCGAGGCCGGGGCCGACATCATCAACGACGTGGGAGGTTTCGGGCTGGCCCCCGATATGCTGTCCCGCGCCGCGGAATCCGGCCTGCCTTACGTTTTGTCCCACATCAAAGGGACGCCCTCGAACATGCAGCGTTCGCCGGCCTATGACGACCTGCTGAGCGAGCTCAATGTTTATTTCCGGCAGAAAATAGAGGAGGCGGAGCAGGCGGGGCTGGGGCGGGAGCGTTTAATCCTCGATCCCGGCCTGGGCTTCGGCAAGCGCATGGAAGACAACCTCCTGATCCTCAAGGAGATCGAAAGTTTGAGGGTTTTCGGCTGCCCCATCCTTCTGGGTTACTCCCGCAAAAATTTTACGGGAAGGGTCACGGGCGCGGAAAAGACGGACGACCGTCTGTCGGGGACCATAGCCGTCACCGCTCTGATAGAGGGGCGCGTCCAGATGACCAGGGTACACGACGTCCGCGAGAACATGGGAGCGCTTTCGATGGCCCGCGCCATAAAGGACGTTTTCTGATGCCCGCCGCGACTCTGAGCGTCGGAAGCAACTTGGGCAATAGGCTACTGCATCTGCGCACCGCCTTGCGTTTTTTGAAAGGCGCGGGGCTGGAGGTCATTCGGACCAGCGACGTTTTCGAGACCGCCCCCTGGGGCGTGACGGACCAGCCCTATTTTCTGAACGCCTGTATCCTGGCGGAATGCGCCCTCCAACCGGAGGAGCTGCTGAGGCGGGTAAAGGACATCGAGGCGAAAATGGGCCGCAGAGCGACGCGGCGCTGGGGCGAGCGGATTGTGGATATCGACGTTCTGACGATGGGTTCCCTGATTCACCACTCGCCGGACCTGCATATTCCCCACAAAGAGATGCACCGGCGGGGCTTTGTGCTGATCCCCCTGGCTCAAATTCTTCCCCTTTGGGTCCACCCTGTCACAGAGCGCACAATAGAGGACATGGCGTCGATTTTTCGCGACCCCGAGCCCGTGCGGATATGCGGTCTGTAGCGCGCAGGTGAAAGATTTTGCAGTTATACACAAAAAACAGGGTTTTAGAGCGTTTCGTCAGACGCTGTAAGTTTACCCAAAATGACAATGAGTGTTATTTCGAAAAAACGGACTCCATCCGAAAGGGCGTCGTACAACTTCTTTCCTTTGACGGGAAGTTCTCGGTGGAAAATATGGATTTTCAATTCAACCGTCCCGTCGTAATACCCTATGAAACACAGGAACGCTTTATAGAACTGTTGTGCCTCGACTCCCTGGAGGCAGTGAACCGCGAGCATGGCGAAGGAGAATTCAATTATGGCAAAGGTATTTACGTTTATATGAATCAAGGCAACAGCGGAGAGATATTTTTCTCTCATACCGTTCCAATCAAGGGAGTCAGAATTATAATTCAGGAAGAGTTCTACCAGTCTTACTTGAAACAGCGTTTCCCCAACGATTATTTAAACGTAGATCACCTGTTTTCAATGAACAACAAAAATTGGCCAAGCCCCGAACTGAGATTCATTTTCGAGCAAGTCAGGCGCAATATGTCGTACGGCACTGATTCCGAACTCTACTACGAAAGTAAAATGGCAGAAATACTGTTCGTCCTCTCCGCGGAAAACTCTGGAAGATGGCTGCCCCGCCGGCAGAACCGCCTGAAGCAAGATGATTTTGAAGCTGTGAGCCGCGTAAAAGATATTGTGGCAACGCAGCTTTCTTCTCCTCCGAAATTATCGGAACTCGCCTTTCTGACAGGAACGAGCGTCACTAAACTTCAAAACGATTTCAAGACGGCGTTTGGCTGCACGATCCATGAGTATCTGCAAAAGAATCGGATGACATCGGCACTGTATAAAATTGAGAATCCCGATATTCCTCTATACACAATTTCACAGGAGATCGGGTTCAAAAATCCCAGTCGCTTCTCGGAAATTTTTAAGCATACTTATGGAGTGACGCCGACCGAGTACCGAGAATACATTTCCCATAATCCGAAAGACAATGCAAAGGCATGATGCGCACATTGAAACACACAACGGCAAAACTATTGAAAACCTCCGACAAAGGCCTGTATGACCGAGCCAGATCGGAGGTTTACGAACCTAAGGACGCTCAGTTCACACTAATTCTCTATCCTAATTTTTGTCGAATTTTCATTACGGCTGCAGCGGCAATCAGGGAGACCAACATTCCAGAAGTTACGCCATTACAACCGCCGCCGCTTTTTTCGCCGGAGCTGGATTTATCCGCTATCCACCAGG
Source organism: Synergistaceae bacterium (assembly GCA_031277095.1). Lineage (GTDB taxonomy): Bacteria > Synergistota > Synergistia > Synergistales > Aminobacteriaceae > JAISLU01. The sequence goes on along the minus strand of JAISLU010000023.1, from coordinate 37,446 downwards.
TTCCGGTGATGACGTCGTCATGCTTTCCGTCGCTTAAAAGCACCTCGGTCTCATCGCTCAGGAAGAGTTCTTCCCCTTCCTTGTCGGTGACTGCCCTGTCTGCAATCACAGCCCCGTAGGAAAGCAGCAGCTTTTCCGAATCCTTTTCTCCTATGCTGATGAAGGCCGTGATGACCGAAGTGATATCGCGCTGGCTACCATCGGGATAACGGCAGTTGACCGATAGTCTCAAATCTGCCAGTATGGGGCTTGCGACGCACCAACCTTCGTAGTTCTCGGCTGCTTCCAGCTTGGCCAGCATCGCGTCGTATTTCTCTTGTCCCAAATTTTCAGGCGTGAAATAAAAAAGTGCATTCAAGCCTACAATTGCGGATTTCCCGGCACTTTCACCGGTTGTCTGGATCGCGAAGCTAAAACCGCTCTCATTGGAAAGCTGATGGGTGCCCTCTGTAAAGAATCGAGATTCGCTGCCGTCGATTTTGGGAATTTCGTATGCCCATATCAGGGCATGGTCAGCGGCGACTTTTTGCTGCTCAGTGAATGCCTCGGTGGCCGGAGTCGCCAGGAATATCAGACCGGCCGCGTTTTTCGAAGGTGACATCAATTGCGATGTAACTGTGAAATCCACTTCCTCGGAAAAGGCGGCCGATGGGCATACGGTAAAAAAGACAGCCAGTGTAAACAACAAAATTTTCTTGAATTGAACCCACATAAAAAATCCCTCCGCACTGAATATTTTTGCTTCCCCACAAATATTTATCGTGATTGAACTTTATGTTAACAGCAGAGTTTGATGAGGTCAACAAATATGCGGCATGAGTGTTTTTTTGAGGCAGAAGTTTTTTAAAAACAGGTAGTGAGGCAAACACAGGCGTTAAATTACCTGTATTTATATCCACCGGCAATCCCAAATCCGCGAGATGCACTCAGAAAAGTACTGTCAATCTTCGCAATACAAGGAATTGGACGATTTTTGCTGCTTCAACATCTCACAGATTTGGAGCATTGTGGCTTGACAACCTCTTTGTTTCTGATAAGATTTTGACGATTGTGCGGCAGTGGGGAATGGTGCAATGGCAGCACGCCTGACTCTGGATCAGGTAATCGGGGTTCGAGTCCCTGTTCCCCAGCCAAGTGGTAAATATTTGCGGCCCCATCGACTAGCGGCCTAGGTCGTAGCCCTCTCAAGGCTAAAACACGGGTTCGAACCCCGTTGGGGCCGCCATTGATTTGATTGGATTGATTTGGTTTAGCGATTTTGCCCCCGGCGTGACCGGGGGCTTATATTTTTGACTTTTTGACTTTTTGTTTTGACTACGCCATCGCTTTCAAGTCGTCGGAGATGATAAGCTCGGCTTCCGTGGCTTCCTGAATCTGCTTTACGGTAAATTCGGGATTGTATTCCTTCAAAACCAATCCTTTCGGGGTCACCTCCAACACACCCATTTCGGTGACGATCAAGTCCACGCAGTTTATGGCGGTGAGGGGAAGGTTGCATTTTTTCAAGATTTTATGGCTTCCCTTGGCGGTATGCTCCATGGCCACGATCACTTTTTTGGCTCCCACGACAAGGTCCATCGCGCCTCCCATTCCCGGTACTTTTTTGCCGGGGATGATCCAATTGGCGAGGTTGCCTTCCTGGTCCACCTCCAGTGCGCCTAAAATCGTGCAGTCCACGTGACCTCCGCGGATCAGGCCGAAACTCACGGTGGAATCGATATAGGCGCCGGTGGGGCTCGCTATAGCCGGTTGTCCCCCTGCGTCTGTTATGTGCATCGGATCGGCTTGGTCGGGGGTAGGCTTCGCTCCGGTTCCGATAATGCCGTTTTCGGATTGCAGAACGAGGTTGACGCCCTCGGGCAGATAAGAAGGAACGATCGTGGGCAGCCCAATACCCAAGTTGACGACGTCGCCGTCTTTCAGTTCTTTTGCCACGCGCGCCGCAATAAAGGATTTCGCGTTTTCCATAATTATTGAGCCTCCTCCGGTGCAACAACATAATCGACGAGTACGCCGAACGTGACGATGTCCTCGGGCGCGATATCGCCGATCTCGACGACGTGTTCAGCTTCCGCGATCACGGTATCCGCGGCGGTTGCCATCGCTTCGCTGAAGTTACGGGTGGTCCCTTTGTACCAGACGTTGCCCGCCTTGTCGATTTTATAGCCGCTTATCAGCGCGAAATCCGCGCGAAGAGGGCGCTCCAACAAATAGACGCGTCCGTCGATTTCTACTTTACTGTGAACGTGTTCGCCTTTTTCCACAATGGTCCCCACGCCGGTGGGCGTCAGCACCCCGCCCAAGCCCGCGCCGCCCGCGCGGATCATCTCCGCCATGCTGCCTTGGGGAATCAACACCAATTCCAACGTGCCTTCATTCATTTGCTGCGCCACGTCAGGGTTCAGCCCCACGTGAGTGGCGAACATTTTTTTGACCTGCTTGTTGTGGATGAGTTTTGCGACGCCGTAATACTCGCTGCCATCGGGACCGTTGAACATGGCGCCGTCGTTGGAGATCATCGTCAGATTTTTTGTACCGAGCTTCGCCAGCTCGGCAATGACTTTATGGGCGTTGCCGCAGCCCATGAAACCGCCGAACATGATAGAAGCGCCCTCCGGGATCAGCGCAGCCGCCTCTTTGGGAGAAATAAATTTTGTCATTTTATCAGCCCTTTCATAAATTTACAGTATCATGACGTCACTCGAAACGTGCGCTCCTCAAAAGCCCTCTTCAAAACGAAATATGGCATAGAACTCTTGAAATTTACGAGAGTTCCATGCCATTTCATTTTGCCATTCGTTATAATTTTGTCAAGGCTTTGCTCGATGAAGTACGGTCAAAACACCAAAGCAAGCACCAAAGAGGCAATGACCGGGATGATGCAGGTGGTCACACAAACGTCACCGTAGGATTCTTTGTGGGTACAGTGGGCAACGGCCAGCAGCGTAAGCACCGCCCCGTTGTGGGGAAGGGTGTCCAAGCCGCCGGAGGAGATGGAGGCGATACGGTGCAGAAGCTCCGGGTTCATACCGATCTCCAGAGCTCTTTCGAGATATTGCGGGGCCAAAGCGTTCAGGGCGATGGACATGCCCCCCGACGCGGAACCCGTGGCGCCCGCCAGCACGTTGACGGCCACCGCTTCGGAAAACAGAATGCTGCCCGGCATGTTCATCATGGCGGCGGTGAGAACCGCGAAGCCGGGAACCACTTTCACCACCGAGCCAAATCCAACAGCGGCGGAGGTGTTCATGATGGCGCTCAAAGAGCCGTTGGCGCCTTCGCTGATGGAGGGCAGGAGGATTTTGTACTGTTTATAATTCAGGACGCAGCAGACCAGAATGCCTCCCAGGAGGGAAATGACAATGTGCTGTTTGAAGGCGTTCAACAGGAGAATGACCGTAATGGCGGGAAGCAGCCCGGCCAGCCAGTGCCACGACGGCAGCACGCTGCGGTCGGAGGTCGCCTCGACGAATTTGGGATCCTCCACGAACCCGCGGCCCTCTTTGATGGCCTTGCGGGCGCGCCATTCCAGCCACAGGTAACCGGGAATGCCGATAACGACCATTCCTACGATGGACATGAGAGGCGCGGCCATGGGGGTGGTACCATAGAACTGCATGGGAATCAGGTTTTGAATTTGGGGAGTGCCGGGAACGGAGGTCATGGTGATACCGAAGGCACCGAATGCGATGGCTCCGGGCAAAAGGGTACGAGGCAGATTGGCTGCTCGGTAAATGGCATAGCCCATGGGATAAATAACGAAAACCACGACAAACAGCGAGATCCCGCCGTACGTCATCAACAGGCAGGGGAGCGTCACGGCCAAAACGGCGCGTTTGCTTCCGATGAGCTTGACCAGGGCCTCGGCCAGAGAGCGGGCCGAACCCGTCATGTCCATGACCTTGCCATAGACGGCCCCCAGGAAAAACGCCGGAAACCAGGAGACCACGTATCCGGCCAAGCCCTTCATGTAATCTCCCAGATAAGAATCGAGAATATTCAGGTCCCCCAGCGCAGCGACCACAACGGCACAGGCCGGCGCCACCCAGATGATGGAATGACCTCGGTACGCGAGAAACATCAATAGGACCAATCCCACAAAAATACCAACCAACGATATATTCATTTTCCTCCCCCTTCATCGGGTGCGGCATATGCACTAAAATTGTTGCAAAAATCATTGCAGGCACGAAATATTGCAGTAATCAATCATCAATTGTCGGTAACAAAAATAATGAGAGGCGCTAAAGCACTTCACTCGTCGGAGAGAAACCCCACGAGGCCCGTTTAACCTGCAGTCCACCCGCCATCTACGGGGATTGCCGCGCCCGTAATGGAATTTGCTGCAGGAGAACACAAAAATTTGGCGATATCTGCTACGGTTTTGGGTTCCAACAATTTTTTAATGCTGGATTTGACAAGCATGATATTGGAGACAACTTCTTCTTCGCTGATTCCGTGAGATTTTGCTTGATCGGCAATTTGATTGTCCACTAAAGGAGTACGCACGTACGCCGGACAGATGGAATTGACGGTGATACCCAACGGTCCGCCTTCCAGTCCTGCGGTTTTCGTGAGTCCCATCAGACCATGTTTGGCCGAGACATAGGCCGATTTGAATTCGGAGGCGACCAGGCCGTGAATCGAGTTCAGGTTGATGATACGACCCCACTCGTTTTGTTTCATGGAAGGCCAAACGTATTTCGTGAGATAGAAGGGAGCCGTGAGCATGAGGGCGATGATGAAGTCCCAGCGGTCTTCCGGAAATTGATCGATAGGGGCCACTGTCTGTACGCCCGCCACGTTTACGAGGACATCCACCCTTTTGTGCTTTTCGAGGGTAAAATCCACCAGCCCTCTGCATCCCGCTCGCTTGGTCAAATCTACAGGAAAATAACTTTGACCGATTTTCTCGGACTCTTCTTTGAGCTTCGCTTCGCTCACATCTGCCATCACGACCTTGGCGCCGTCTTTGGCAAATTCCTGCGCAACGCTCAACCCGATGCCGCTCGCCGCACCTGTAACAATGGTTACCTTATCTTTCAACATGGACGGATCAGACCTCCTTTTTGTTTCTTTTGGTGATGAAATGATGTTAAGGACAACGACAACCATGCCAATATTTATCGTACCGTGCAATGAGGACAAAATTGTAATATATTACCCCGATTAATGTCAATAATGTCACATCGATAAATTTCAAATCTCAAATTCAAATTCGAATTCAAAAAATTGTAACCGTTCGAGCTCAGGGGGGAGGCGGAACTCGTTCGGCCCTTGGGGAAATACGTGCCTGAGCGTATTCGCGGGCAGAAGGTTTGAACGGAATATGCGTGACAACGTAACACAATATTCCCAGACAACAGATGGAAGCTCATTAAATAAAAAAGTAAAAATTGACGGGTCTAAACGGTGGGACTGTCTATTTGACGCTTACCCGGCAAATATCCCGAGCAGCAATAAAATGATTGTCGCGGCCGAACAGGCGGCGATGACGATATCGAGGGTGCGAAGCGAAACGTCGATGTTCTCGTAAGGGTTGCGTCTGATTCCAGCGGCGCGCGACGCGAGTCTTTCGGCTTCTTCTTCCGGCGGCATTTTTCTACTTCTTCGCGATGTACTTGCGGACATCGATGGCCACCGCCACTATTATTATCAGTCCCTTGATGATGTACTGATAATAGGCGTGTACGTTGAGATAATACAGGCTGTAGTTTATGGCTTGCAATATGATGACTCCCATCAGGACGCCGGGTATGGTTCCGACGCCTCCGGCGAAGGAGACGCCGCCGATGACGCACCCGCTTATCGCGTCGAGATCGTAGTTGAGGCCGGTCGAGGTGGTGACGCTCTGCACCCTGCCCGCTTCGAGGAACGCCGCTATGCCGTAGAGCGCGCCGGCTATCAGATATACGCAGAAGATGTTTTTGGTGACATTGACTCCCGATACCGCGGCGGCTTCGAGGTTGCCGCCTATCGCGAACATATTTTTACCGATGGTGGTCTTGTTCCAGACAACCCACATGAAAGCCGAGCATATAGCGAGATACACGACCAGATACGGCAGATGCATGAAACCGAGGTCGAAGTAGCCGTTCACTATGTGTATATAGCGCGGATCGAGGCTTGCCAGCGGCTGCGCGCCGTGCTGCTGGCTGTCGATATAAAGGCACAGCACGCCGTAGGCTACGAGCTGCGTACCAAGAGATACGATGAAGGCGTGCATTTTGAGTATCGCTATGCCGAAGGCGTTCAGACAGCAAAACATCATGCTCACCATCATCGCGAGCAGCAGAGGGACGACGAGGGGCAGCGGCTCCGTAATATTGGGGTACATCCGCGACGCGTAAGTGACGCTTTGCAGGAGGGACGCCGATACGGCCGCCGCGCATCCCAGAATTCGCCCTGCGGAAAGGTCGGTGCCGGTGTAGACTATCATTCCCGCCACGCCCAGCGCCAGTATGCCCTTGGTCGAAGCCTGGGCCATTATTTTGCTGAAGTTGTTCAGTGAGAGGAAACCAGGTTCCTTCACCACCACGGCTATTATCAGGACTCCGAGAATAACGTAGAGCGAGTAGTTCAGGAGCCACTCCTTCCATTTCCATTCTTTCCATTTCCACTCTTTCCATTTCGCGCCGGTATCCGTCATGTTGAATATTCCTCCCCAATTAAACGTCCCGGTTAAACGTACAGAGCGGCGAGCCGCATTATCTCTTCCTGAGTGGCGACCGCCGCGTCGAGTATGCCGGCGAGACGACCTCCGGACATCACGGCTATCCTGTCGGATAAGCCCAGCAGTTCCGGCATTTCCGAGGAGACCATGATTATGCCCTTGCCCTCCGCCGCCAGATTGATTATCAACTGATATATCTCGGCCTTAGCGCCCACGTCGATGCCTCTCGTGGGTTCGTCGAGCAAGAGTACGTCGGGATTGGTGAGGAGCCAGCGCCCTATTATCACTTTCTGCTGGTTTCCGCCCGACAGGTCGCGTATGTGCGTACCGTGCGACGGCGTTTTTACCTTCAGGCTATCGATCACCCACTGGGTGTCGGCGTACATTCTGCTTCCATCGAGCAGTCCACGCTTGGCGTAGCTTTTGATGTTCGCCACGGTGGAGTTGAAAGTGATATCCAGCATAGAGAATATGCCGGTGGCCCGTCGTTCCTCCGTGATCATGGCGAAGCCGTTTTTAATCGCGTCCGCAGAGTTTTTGTTGACCACGGGGCACCCGTCCTTACGAATGACTCCACCCGAACGGTGAGCTATGCCGAAAATGGTTTCGAGCAATTCCGTGCGGCGGCTTCCGACGAACCCGGCCACGCCCAGGATTTCACCCCGTCTCAGGGTGAAACTCACCTCCCGGCAGGTCGGCGCATACATGCCCGTGAGCCCTTCGACGGCCAGCAATTCATCCCCCGGCTCGTTGGTCTTCGGGGGGAAACGCTGAATGAGGTCGCGTCCGACCATCATTTTTATTATCTTGTCCACGGTGAGAGACGACACGGTTTCGGTTCCGATCCAGCAACCGTCCCGCATTACAGTCACTTCGTCCGAAATTTCGAGTATTTCTTCCATTTTGTGGGATATATATATAATCCCCACTCCCCTCGAACGGAGTTTACTTATTATCCTGAAAAGGCGTTCCACTTCGTCGTTTGTGAGAGAGCTGGTCGGTTCGTCGAGAACCAGGATTTTAGCGTTGTAGGATACCGCTTTGGCTATTTCCACCATCTGGCGCTGGGAGACGCCAAGGCGGCCTATGATCATTCGCGGGTTCACGTCGATCTCGAGTTCGCGGAAAATCGACGCCGAACGCTCGTACATCGTTTTGTGGCTCACGAAGCCGTATCTTTGGGGGAATCGCCCCAGCCATATGTTTTCCATCACGCTGCGCTTCAATACCTGATTCAGTTCCTGATGAACCACGGCGACGCCGCTCTCCAAGGCCTCCTTCGGCCCGCTGAAACGGACCGGTTTGCCCATCACGGATATTTCGCCGCTGTCTGCGCGGTATATGCCGAAAAGACACTTCATCAGCGTGGATTTGCCGGCGCCGTTCTCTCCCATGAGAGCGTGAACCGTGCCCGCTCTGAGGCGCAGCTCGGCCCGATCCAGGGCTTTTACCCCGGGGAAGGACTTGTCAACGCCGTTCATTTCAAGTATATAGCCGCCTGTTTCCGATGAAGCCTCAGTCTCTTCGTTCATTAGTCTTTTTATTCGTCTTTGGCCGGAGAAACCGCTCCGTGAAGGTTCCCGGGGCGGTTTTTTTTCGTTATTTCACGTAAGGAGAGTAGGGGATGCGGACGGCTATGCCGCTGTCGTCGTATGTATACTGGGTTCCGTCGAGAGGAGCCTTGCCCGCCGTCATGTTGAGCATGATAGCCGCGATCGCCTCGCCCATAGCCTCTCCGTCCAGTTTCACCGTGCCGCTCATAATCCCCTTGCCTATCGCGTCGACCGCCGGATTCGTGGCGTCTACTCCGATTACGGGGATGAACTTGCTTCCGCCTTCCACGTTATAGCCGATGCCGGAGAGAGCGGCTATCGCGCCCAAAGCCATCGCATCGTTGTTCGCGATGACGAGTTCGATCTTGCCCTCGTTCGACGCCAGCGCCGATTCCATGGCCGTCTCAGCCTGAGCGGTGTCCCAGTTGCACACGAACGTCTCGCCTATCTGAGCCATTTTCACGCCGTTGGCCTCGGCCTGTTTCACGCTGAATTCGGTGCGCGCTATGGCTTCGGGGTTGTCGGGCTCGCCCTTGAACATGACGTACTGAAACTGACCGTCCTTGTTGAGGTCGAAATTCGGGTTCGCGTCCCACAGGCTCTTGATGATGTCGCCCTGCAGCTTGCCCGCTTCGACCACGTTGGTTCCAACGAAAACGGCCTTGTCGTAACCCTTGAGTACGTTCAGATCCGGCTCGCGGTTGAAAAACACCACGGGAATGCCGGCCGCCTTGATTTTCTCCACCACGCCGCCCGCCGCCTGAGCGTCGACCATGTTCACGATGATCCCGTCCATTTTCTTTTCAATCACGACGTCGAGCTGGTCGTTCTGGATGGCCTGTTGGCCCTCGCCATCCTTCATGGTGAGGTTTGCTTTGCCGTCGAATGCTTTGCTCAGCGCGTTGCGCACGGTCGAAACATACGTGTCGTCATACTTGTAAATGAGCGCCGCTATGTTCGGCACCCCCGCGAACGCAGCCGCCTCCGCGAAAATGCCGAGAAGCACCATGCAGACCGTCGACAACATCCGAATTTTTTCTGACTTCACTTCGCACCCTCCTAATTTTTTGAAATGGTGAGGAATCTCTAGTTTATTATTTTTCCAAAAACGTTTTTCGTCAATCGCTCATTTCGTTTATTGCGGTTTTTATGTCAGGTTTTTATGTCAGATTTTTATGTCATTGATGTCATTCTCAATGTCATTCTCGATGTCATGCTTTTGCGAGATACGACCAGGCGAAGGCCGCGTACATGGCCGCGCCCTCGAAGAGTACGCTTTCGTCCACGTCGAACTTCGGAGAGTGGTGGGGGGCGTCGGTCTTTTTGTCCGCGCGGCCGGTTCCCAGGAAGGCGAAGGCGGAAGGGACGACTCGCCCGTAGTGGCTGAAGTCCTCCGACCCCATGTTGAGGGGCGATTCTTTCACTTTGTCCGCGCCCAAAAGAGATTCGGCCACCGACTTGACCAATTCCGTGATGCCGGCGTCGTTGACCGTTGCGGGGAGAACGCGGTTGTACTTGAAGTCGGCCTTGCAGCGGGTACAGTCGCAGATTCCCCCGATGATACGCCTCATGGCCGCTTCCACGCAGTCCTGGACCTCGCCGCGGAACGTCCGGACGGACCCGTTCATCTCTACACGTTCGGGAATGATGTTGAAAACATGGGACGACGTCCTCATTCCGCCGATACTCACCACGGCGGTGTCTTTGGGGGAAACCTCCCGGGAGACGATGGTCTGAAGCGCGCCACCAAGCTGAAAGGCTGCGATAATAGGGTCAATGGCGCCCTCGGGCATGGAGCCGTGGCCGCCCTTGCCCGTCAAAGTCAGCTCCCAGGCGTCGGCCGCCGCCATGAAAGGGCCCGCCCGATAGTGAAACTCTCCGGAGGGGACAGGGGACATCACGTGAATGCCAAATACGGCGCTCACACCTTCCAGCGCCCCTCCGTCAACCAGTGCCTGCGCTCCGGGTTTTATCCCGTGTTCCTCGGCGGGCTGGAAAAGAAGGCGCACCCTTCCCTTCAGCTCCGATTTGATCTCCGCGAGAACCTTTGCCGCGCCCAGAAGCATGGAGGTATGGGCGTCGTGGCCGCAGGCGTGCATCGCGTTCTCTTTCTGGGACTTGTAGGGCACGTCCTTCTCGTCGTTCAGAGGAAGGGCGTCGATGTCCGCGCGGAGGGCGACGCATTTACCGGCTTTCGTTCCGATGTCGGCGACGACTCCGCTCTGGGTGCCGCCGAAGCCTACTTTGATGTTCTCGTACCCCAGCTTTTCGAGCTCCTCCGCAATACGCCGGGTCGTTTCCACCTCGTTCCACGACGTTTCCGGGTTTTTATGGAAATGACGCCGCGTCTCGATGATCTCTCCCTCATATTTTTTCGCTATGGTTTTGATTTTCTCCAGCATGTTCGTTCTCCTTGTCCTTTGCACAAAATAGTTTGCACAAAATGGTTTTCACAGATTTTTGATGATCTGGGCCAGGTATCCGCCCAGGATGACGGAACCGATGGTAACCGTAGTGAACCCGCCGACCAGCATTTTGGGTAAAATCTGGCTCAGGACATATTTCCTTTCTTCCTCGTCCTCCGTGACGGCCGTGCTGACCTCGTTGGAGAGAATGAAGGTTCCGGGGAAACCGAAGAGGCACGTTACGCTGATGGCCATAGCGGCAAACCACGAGTAACCTAAAATCGGGCCCGTGAGCAAGGACGTGACGGCCAGCGCCACCAGTGTGACGGCGAAACAGAAAAGGGCCGGCTTGAAGAGATTCACGACCATTTCGGGAGTGGCGGCGGTCAGCCCCGTCCAGATGGGGACGAGGCAGAAGAACGTCATGTACCCCCCGGCGTTGGCCTTGGTGAAAATGTCATGCTCCAAAAACCCTGTTTCGTAGAAAACGATCCCGAAGATGAGGGCGAGAACCAGCTTGTGGATATTGACGTAGCCTCCCGTGAGGCTGGAGAGGACAGGAGAGAACCACACCGCCAAGTAGGCCACCAGCGCCCCTTTGAAAAGCAGAACGAAGGGTGTCCGCAGGGCTTTGGGCGTCTCCGGGAATATCCGAAACGCAGGGACCTCGGGGTCGATCTTCGCGGCCTCCCCCACCTGGTCCGCCGAGTTCGAGCGAAATTTCTTCAGGAGGCGCGCGCTCTCGAACTTGAGGCACACCGAAGCGACGGGAAGCCCCACAAAATTCTGGAGAACCAGCAGCAGAGAGGCAAAAACGGCCAAATCAGCAAAACCTTTGGCTTCAGCGGCTTCACGAACAATAATCGTGGCGACGACACCTCCGGAAATGGGCCCCGCCGCCGTGAGCGCCATCACACCGCCAATGACCGGCCCCGCGATGTAAAAGAGCCCCACGGATAAGCCGACCAGGCCCACAAGAGCGACAGTGACGGTTTTCCACTCGTTGATAAGATTCTTGACCTTCATCAAAGTCCCCATCTGGACCAGAATGAAGGGCATGGACATGGCAGCGAAGGGCATGAGCCCCGACATGTTGAATATTTCCTTCGGCAGGCCGCCCCAGAAGGAAAAGAGGAAAATCGCGCCCGTGACGAAAATCATGGAAAACAGCGCCTTTGTTTTGTTCGAGACAATATCTCCGATGGCGTAAGCCAGCATGACGACGGCGATCAGCCCCAAACCGGCGTCGATCGGGTTATTGACCAAAAAAAATTTTAAAAAGTCCATTCCGTTTCACCCCTTTGATAGTTTAAAAGATCATTTTACCATGAAACAGGGAAAGGGAAAGTAAACCCAAGCGACCCAAGCAGCCGCTCAATCAAGGAGCCAAGAAAATTTGAAAAATATGCGAAAATTTGCGAATGGGGCGGCAATGAAAACTACGATATCCTAAAAATAAGGCCGCTGTAAACAGCGACCTTATCGCCGGTGGATGGCCGGCCTCGCAACACAGGGAGGTGCTGCAGGTGAGATTCTAGCATTCGTTATTTAAATTTAGTATATATTAATACTTAAAATATTTTAGGTATATAAATTAAGCCATAAACTTACTTTATAATAGTTATATATCATAACGCAATGTAATTGAAAGTTTTATAATTATATATCAGTGAATTAAAAGCGCATGGGAATATTCATCACGGCGCTTTGACGACTCGGTGAATGAGTGGGTGGATTTCCAGGAATCGGGCAATGAAGGCCCGAATGGAAGGCTGAGTGAAAGACTGAATGAAAGACTGAGTGAAAGGTTAAATGAAAGGCTGAATGAAAGGGCCGAAGAAAGCTGCCCAATGTGAAATATCCCGAAACCTGCTGCGCAAACTGCGCACACGGATCTCGGGATATTCCGGCGATTCTTCATACTTTAGCTCGCCCGAGTTTATTCTCGGGCTTCTTCGAGGATTCTTTTGGTTTCGGGGGCGTTTTTCAGCGTGGCGTAGTCGTAGGCGCTGCGCCCGGTGTGGTCGGTGCGGGTAGGGCTGGCGCCGGCGGAAAGAAGGAGGTACGTGGAGTCTCCGTTGTTGTAGGACGCCGCAACCATCAGAGGGGTCGTACCTCCGTGGTCGGGGACGTCGGCGTTCCGCCCTTCCAGCAGGAGGCGGAGAACCTCCAGCCCGGAGGAACTCCGCGCCGCGAAGTGCAGCGGCGTCCAGCCCACTCTGTCGGCGGCATCCGCCTTCGCCCCGGCGCCGAGAAGGCGCTTGGCCGTCTCCAGCTTCCCCCGCAGGGCGGCGTGCATCAACGGCGTCGCGCGGCCGGAATCCGTCGTGTTGACATCGCTGCCGGAGGCGATGAGAAAATCGATGATCGCGAGATTGTCGGTATTTTCCTCGCGGCTCTGAATGGCGTGAACGAGGGATGTGAACTCGTCCATGTCCTTGACGTGCAGGTCTGCGCTCATGGCCACGAGGTTTTTCACGGCCGGAACGTTGTCCACCGTGACCGCGACCATGAGAGCCGTCATGCCCTGCCCGCTCGTTTGATTCACGGATGCTCCGCCGGCGACCAGCGTTTCCAGCATTTTTTCGTTTTGCGTCCTCTGAACGGCCAGCATCAGGGGAGACAATCCGTCCCACGTGGATTGATCGGGGTCGGCGCCGTTTTCCAGCAACGTTTTCACGGCATCGATGTCGTTGTTGGCCACGGCGCTCATCAACGCGGAAACGGTGTCGTGGGTTTTATGGTTGGGGTTCGCCCCCTGCCTCAGAAGGGCACCAAGACTATCCGCGCCCGCCTTGGCCTCTATGGCGATCATCAAGGCGGAGGTTCCCTCCCGCGTACTCTCGTCCATATCCGCGCCCGCGCCTTTCAGCAGCGAGTAGATCTCCTCGGGCGCGCCCTTGGAGGCCGCGTGCATCAACGCCGTCCAAGAATTGCGGTCTCGAAGTCCCACCTCCGCTCCCGCTTTCAAAAGAGCCTCCGCCAAGGCCGCGTTCTTTTGTTTGCACGCTTCCATCAAAGGAGTCGTCAAAGAAGAATCCACGGCGTTGGGGTCGGCTCCCGCCTGGATCAGAGCGTTCAAAATCTCCGGATCGGCGTTTTGACGCGAGGAGAGAATCAAAATTGCGCTCCTGTTTTGATCGTCTTCCGCGCTGACGTCGGCTTTTCCTTCCAGCAGCGCCCGGATGGAATCGAGATCGGCCCCGGCGGCCACCGCGCTCATCAGGGGGGTGTATCGGTTCTTCCCCCGCACGCCCACGTCAGCCCCGGCCTCCACGAGACACCGGAGAACGGCGGCGTCGGGTTTTTCCGACGCCAACATGAGGGGAGTAACGCCCTCGTTGTTGGGTTCGTCCGCTTTAGCGCCGGCGTTCAACAAAAGTGTTACGATTTCGCCATTGGCCCTCACAGCCGCAGCCCAGAGAGGCGTTCTGCCGCTTTTGTCGCGAAGGTTCGGCTGCGCTCCATGCTTCAAAAGGGAGGCCGCGACCTCCGGAGATTCGTTGGTGGCAGAGGCCAGGTAAAGGGGAGTCCTGCCCTGTTTGTCGGCGGAATTCACCGAAGCTCCGGCTTCGAGCAGCGCCTCCGTTATTTCGACGTTGGGGTTGTAGGCGGCAGCCAGCATGAGAGGCGTCAATCGTTCGAGGCCTTCTTCCGAGAGCGAGGCTCCGCGGTCCACGAGCAGCCGAACCATAGCGGGGTCGGAGGACCGTTCGGCCACCACGTGCAGGGGGCGGTTGCCGTTGGGGAAAACGACGTCCGCCGAAACCTCCTCCAGGGCGAGTTCCAACTCGGCTCCGGTTCCGGACGCGCAGATTCGCTCCAACTCCGCGGCCCTCTCCATGCCCAGCGCCTCCGCGCCCGGCCTCAGCGGAAGGGAAAAATCAAAAGAAAACTCAAGGGAAAACACGAGAAAAAGTACAAAGGAAAGCACCCTGACAGCGTTTTTTTTGAAAAATATACGTGGCGTTATAATTTTGTCCTACCTCCCCAATCCCTAGTTTGGTTTCACTTCATCAGTTTTTTCCCCGCGTTGAAGCTGTTGGCCAGAAGGTCGGAGAGGCCGAAATATCCTCCGCTCGGGACGAAGGTCAGGGGATCGATCGCTTTGGGGTCCGTTTTGCCGTTGCGCAGGGCCTCCTCCGCGATCCAGCAGGAGATTATCTGCCCCACGAACAGATCATGGCTTCCCAGCTCCACCGTGTGAGTGAGGCGGCATTCCATGGAGATGGGAAATTCCCCCACCAACGGCACATCCAGGGATTCCCCTCGCACGGGGGTGAGCTTCGTCACCTGGAATTTATCGACGTCTCTTCCCGAGACGATGCCGACGTAATCCGTCTCCACCAGGTATTGGGTCGAGGGCACGTTCACGCTGAAAACCTTGCGCTCCAGGATGGCCTCATGGGTGTAACGGCTTTTGCGGATGGAAACCTGCACCGAGGGCGGCTCGGAGCAACAAATTCCCGTCCATGCCAGCGTGGAGATATTGGGTTTACCGTTCTTGTCGTAGGTTCCCACCACAACCACAGGCGTCGGGTAAATACCCAGCGCGGCCCCGATATTTTTCTTCACAGTCAATGCCTCCTCAAAACTTTCCTTCACCATCGGACACGGCCGCTCGCGGAACTCCTACCGCTGGTTCTCTCCAGTGTCTACGCGGCCGAAAATGCCCATGAAGGCGTAATAGTCTCTTCGGCGCAATTATAACACTGGAAAACACGCGGCTGAATCGACGGAAACGCAAGCCCGCCCGCCCAGAACTTTGGCCGGAAAGGAAACAGAGAAAAGCGGGTACACTTCTCTTAATTCATTTTCGATTTTGTTAGGCCACATACCCCTGGTAGAAAAATAGGGCGGAAATTACGGATTATAGATGAGGTCCCACGGTCATTGATTGCCTTTTACGATATTCGCGATCTGATCAGCCGTTAGAGATGCAGCTTCACTGACGACAATTTCCCCAGTTTGAATTTTAGTCTGCAATTCGCGAATTTTCGATACATTGTTTTCTCCAATAGAGGCGGTCAGGTGGTCGTTAAAAACGATTCCTACAGCGTCGTCTTCTAAATCAAAGGTTACAGTGGAACCGAAGGCAACGCTTGACGGATCTGCCGCATATTGGGTGGCGATTATAAACAAAGCGTTATCCAAGTGTTTCAAGCTGGAAGTGATGATACACGACTGAAGATTTGTACCCTCGAGAATTTTATATTGGTCGGAATCGACTCCAATGGCCATGACCTTTTCAGCTTCAGCCGCTGCCTCTATCACCCCATTTCCAGCGCCGCCTGCTGCTTGGAAGATTATGTCGGCTCCTTCGGCAATTTGGGCGTTGGCTAAGTCTTTGGCTTTGGCGCTATCAAAGTAATTTCCAACGTAAGCCGTAAGGATTTTGATGCTCGGATCGACGTAATGCACACCTTCCGCATAGCCCACTAAAAAGTCCGTAACTGTGACCGCTTCAGTTCCTCCGACGAAACCCACCGTTTTTGCAGGATTGCCGTGGGGGGTCGTGTAATAGGCGGCAACAGCTCCAGCTAAAAAACCAGATTCGCTGGATTTGAAGGTAACGGTCAATAAATTTGAAAGATTCTTACCGGAATAATTTAGGACTTCATCCAACAAGATAAATTTAATATTGGGATATTCTGGGGGGATATTCTGAAAGTTCTCTAGATTTTCGAAGCCCATGCCGATCACAATATCCGCGCCTTTGTCACAAACGTCGTAAATAGCGCTCTCCAATACGGTAGAGTCGCTCCCTGTTTCCTCCACTTGAACATCGTAGTAGTCGCCCAATTTATCCTTGATGCGTTGCGTACCGTCGTAGGCAGACTGCTGAAAAGACATATCATGGATACGTTGCACAACCAAAACAAGCTTTATCTTTTTTCCGCTCGTATTGGGGCTGAGAGTGGGTAACGTCGCGGCACTGCTGCAAGAGCCCAAAATGTAGAGTATCGAAAGTGCTATGAGCGCCAGTAAAATTCCTCTTTGCCAGTTCATGGTTTTCATAAGTCTTTACTCCTTCTTCAAAATAAATTACTTTCCTCAAAATCAATTACTGCTTTATATGTTCAGGCTTTTCCGTCTTTCTCTCGTAATTTACGGGCAAGACTGAAAATTATGTAGAAAACAATAATGAAAACATACGGGACAATAGTTATCAAATAAGGATCGAAACCGAAATTTTGGAGGTGAATGGATATGGAGTTACCAAAAGCGTATAAAAAGGAAGAGAGGATGCCCATAAGTGCGTTTCCCCCTGTCATAGCTTCAGTTGCCAAAGAAATATAGCCCCGTCCGGCCACCATACCGGTAGTAAAACGGTGAATGTAGCCCATCGACAAATACATCCCGCCGAATGAAGCCAAAATTCCGCTGATGAACAGTGCCTTATAACGTACACCGTCCACCTTGATACCCACAGACTCCGCTGCGGCAGGCATTTCACCTACAGCTCTCAATTTGATTCCAAATCGCGTATGTTTCATCATAATAAATACACAAATTGCGGCGATAAAAGAGAGGTAAGTGAGAACGTTATGTCCTGATAAAATATTTCCAACCACCGGGATATCCTCGATCAAGGGAATGTTGACTACAGGAAAGACAAGGGAAGGAAGAGAATTGCTGGCATTTTTGTCTCCTGTAAGCGTGTAGAGCAAAAATTCCGATCCGCCGGCAGCCGCCAAGTTCAGGGCAATTCCCGTAATGATCGTTTGCGCGCGCAAACGCAGCACGCAATAGGCTTGCAGGAGGCTATACAATGTTCCGCTTACCATACCGCAAAGCATACCGAGGAAAAGGCTCCCGGAAAAACCGCTGCCTAAAACACCGCAAAGCGCGGCAACCGTCATGCAGCCTTCGACGCCCAGAAAATAAACCCCGGAGATATTAGCCACAAGAGAAGCGCAGGTTGCAAATAAAATCGGCGTGATACAGCGTAGTACGGTAAACCAAAAGCTCTCGGTCACAAAAAATTTCATCAATATCGTCATGATTGAGAACTCCCAGGCACATCTTCAATTTTAATCCCTTCAACTTTAATTCCTTCAATTTGAACCTCTTCAATTTGAACCTCTTCATTTTGAATGGAGTTCGATGTTCTGTTTAGCAGGGCTTCACGTTCTTCCTTACGTTGTTTCATACGGTACAAAAAGCGCTCAGACGCGATCAACAAGATGATGATTGCCTGAATTATCGCGACCAATTCTGAGTCCACATGGCCCACTCGCGACATGATATTGGCCCCTACTCGCAGAGAAGACATGAAAAACGCGGCTAATGGAATCATTAGAGGTTTTCTCCCAGCCAGCAGATTGATTAAGATGCCATCCCAAACATAGTCCACAGGAGTCACCCATTGAAAAGTTCTAAAGATGCCAATCATAGTGACCGCCCCACCAAGCCCCGCCCAGAAGCCCCCGACAAATTGAGAAATGATAATGACCGTCGTTATTTCGATTCCGGCGTATCTTGCAAAATTTTCATTGGAGCCGGTAAAAGATAATTCCCGCCCATAACGAGATTTTTCGACGACGATCCACATGACAATCACGGCAGCCGCCATGATTAATAGACCGAAATGAATATTAGTTCCCTTGAACATTTTACATAAAGTGGCGGTAGCGGCAAAAGTCGTGGAAAACACTCCGTTATTTTTATCGAGAAAAAACTCTCGAATGATCCAGTATCCGAAATTGAAGGTAATGTAACCGAGCATCATGGAAGTGACCAATTCATGGGCTCCGGTATACTTACGGACGACGACCGGAATCAGACAGAGCAATCCTCCAACCAAGGCGCCAGCCAACAAAATGACGATTTGGTGGATGCCCGCCGGTAGCGGCATACCGATAGCGATTGCAGTTGCCACAACCCCCGACATATAAAATGCACTGTCAGCCGCCAAAGAAAAAAGTCCGCTTTTAAACATGATATTGATAGCCAGCCCTGAAAATACCATCGGAATAAAATCTTCTACGACTTTAGAAAAGTTATGCCTGCTGCTGAACGCGCCGAGGAAAAAATTTTTTAGCGCAATATTGGCATTTTCTCTGGCAACGACAAAAATGATAATCGTAGCAATTAGAAAGGCCAAAAAACTGGCGGCCAAGTTTCGTGTAATTTCGTACCACCCAAAATTCTTCGATTTCAGCATGTACAAATGCTCCTTTTGCGCAAATTGACTATACCGAAGCAGGTATCACTTTTAAAATCAAATATTCATTAGTTTATCGTCGGAGTCTTTTCGCAAGCCCAGCATGTAGAGTCCCAGTTCTTCTTCACTTGTCTCCGCGACGTTCTCGATAACACCCACTATCGTGCCTTCGTATATCACAATAATTCTGTCGCTGAGCGATTGAAGTTCAGATAGATCAGAACTGAGCAAGAGCATGGATTTGCGTAAACTCCGCATTTCCAGTATTTTGTTATGAATGAATTTCATCGCGCCTATATCCACGCCTCGTGTAGGTTGATTGAGGACAATACATTCCGCGTCGTTTGTAAATTCGCGAGCCACGATGCACTTTTGAACGTTGCCACCGGAAAGGCTCTTGATGGGTGCGTTCAAACTGTGGCTGACTATTTGATACTCAGCCACACACTTGTTGCAGTAAGAGTCGATTTTTTTCCTGTTGAGCAACCCCATAAACCCGACAAATTTTTTTAGGGCGGGAGCAATGAAATTGTCTCGAAGGCTCATATCCATAGCGCTGCCGTTGTAGGCTCGGTCTTCTGGAACGTGGGCAATACCGCAGTCTCTGATATAGCGTATTTTTCTTCCAGTGATATCTTTTCCTCGAAAAAAAACACGTCCTCTGTCCGCCTTCAAATTACCTGTAAGAATATTCAGGATTTCCAGTTGCCCATTGCCTTCGATCCCAGCGATCCCCAATATTTCTCCAGTTTTTAGCGAAAACGAAACATTTTTCAGTTTCTGTGCGCCAAAATAATCTTTATATCTCAAATTATCCACTCGCAACAAGACTTCGCCCAAATTACCGACGTTTTTTTCGTAAGAGACAGCGATATCTTGTCCAATCATTGCCCGGCTGATGTCTTTTTCAGTCACGTCAGCTACATTGTAAGTGCCAACAGCCCGCCCTCCTTTTAAAACCGTCAAACGATCACATAAAGCCTTTACTTCACCCAATTTATGAGAAATGAAGATGATTGTGAATCCATTCTCTCTTAATTTTCTCAATTGCTGAAACAACACTTCTGTTTCTTGCGGAGCCAGGACAGCCGTCGGTTCGTCGAGGATGATAACTTTAGCGTTTCTGTACATGGCTTTCAGGATTTCCAATTTTTGTTTCATACCGACCGAGATATCCCGAACTCGTTTCTTTGCGTCTACTTTAAGGTTGTATCGCTGGGATATTTTTTCCGTATCTTCGATACATTTCTTTTTATCGATAAAAATACCTTTATGAGGTTCCATGCCAAGTACGAGATTTTCCGCTACAGTGAACGAAGGAACGAGCATCATGTTTTGCTGCACCATACCTATCCCATGATCGATGGCATCTTGGCTGCTGGAAAAACATACCTCCTTGCCCTCAAGGAAAATCTGCCCGCTAGTGATTTCTTCGATACCAAACAAGCATTTCATCAGCGTGGATTTCCCCGCGCCATTTCCTCCTACAAGAGCGTGAATTTCTCCTTGATTGACGCTGAAGCTGACTTCGTAATTTGCAAGTACACCACCTGGATAGATTTTTGTTAAACGTTCGATCCGCAACATTTCTTTTTCTTGCATAAACTGCCTCCATGCATCGGCACTGACTTAACTGTTAAAGCAGCATTTTAACACACTTTTACGTCTTTTGTTCTTTAATGAATTCTAACCTCCCGCGATGTGGCTCGTATCTGCCGTCGCGAAGAAGAATATTTGGCGTAAAGATGTGAGTACATTAAAGAGTATTCTTTCGATCTTTGATGATATTCAATAAAAAAACAGCCGCCCAAATAATGAGCGGCTTCCTACCTAATTCTGTGTTTTATTGTCTTGGTGCCGGGAGGGAGACTTGAACTCCCATGAGGTTGCCCTCGGTGGATTTTGAGTCCACTGCGTCTACCATTCCGCCATCCCGGCACGTTGTTTATTCCCCAATATCCAATAAATAATTTATAACGAAACCCCTGAACAAACCTCTTCCTTCATGCTTTTTGCACAGTAACTTTTCTATACAATTGGGAGAAGTCTACCTCATTTATTTTCAAACGTCAATAACGGGATAGCCCAAATCCGCGAGATGGAAAAGATGGAAAAAAGTGGAAAAAAAGTGAAATTTAAAAAGCCACGCGGCCCCCCCTGGCGTTTCCGAGGGCGCTACTCGCGGACGACCGCGCTTTTCATGGTTTTCAGGAGAGCCGTTATGCTGGTCTCAAAAAGGGGGGCGGCATCCACGTACTGTCCCGCCAAGCTGAGCCCGTAGTGGAGATGAGGGCCGGTAACCCGCCCCGTGGCACCGCTTTTGCCTACGACTTGCCCTTTTGCGATCGTATCCCCCTCCTTCACCGCAATCTCGCTCATGTGAAAAAACAGACTGACAACCCCATTGCCGGAATCGATGAATATGCTCCCCCCCGCGTAATAATGATTTCCGGTGAGAACCACCTTGCCCGCAAAGGGCGCCTTGACAGAAGTGCCCACGGGCGCGCGGAAATCCGTTCCTGCGTGATAGCCCTTGGGAACGCCGTTGTAGACACGCCGAAAACCGTAGCTGCTGGTAAAAACTCCCGAAACGGGGCGGGCGGGGGGAGTCGTCCAAAGACGTTTTTGCGTCATCGTCCTGCGGGCGGCCGCGGTCAGCTTCGCCTCTTTTTGGATGCGCGCCAGTTGTTTTTTGGGCGGCGTCACCATTTTACCGTCCACCTTCAGGTGTTCTTCCGGATATTTTTTTGCCTTCAATTGCACGGTGCATTGAACGAGAAACCGTTCGCCGTCTTGAACGAACTGGAACTCCAGTGGATAGTCTCCCGGCTTCACGTCGCGCACATAGGAACCCAGGAGCCCGTAAGAAACGTACCCTTCCCGCCCGGGTTCCACGTCCAGGGAGACCACCCGGTTCATCCACGTCACCGATGGACTCTCGAAGACCGAGTGGGACGACAGGGCCACAGCAAAAGCCTGGCCGATTTCCCAGCTCTCCGGGAAGATCACGGAGGTGGAAGCCTCCGCAGGCGCTCCTCGCCATAAACAGGCCGCCCACCACAAAAACAAACACGCTCTCTTCAATCGAATCCCTTGCATCAGAGGGCGTTGTCCTCCAGTTGTTTCATGAAGGCGCAGATCAGGGTCCCCAATTGGGCGGAGGTTTCCTCCATGACCGACAGCACCTCTTCGTAGGTCAAAATTTCGCCGCCCAGACCCGCCGCCATGTTGGACACGCAGGAGAGTACCACCGTCTCTATGCCCATCGCCTTCGAGACGATGGCCTCCGGGACGGTGGACATTCCCACCACCGAGGCCCCCAAAGTGCGAGCCATCATGATCTCCGCCGGGGTCTCGTAGGAGGGGCCGGAAAAGGCGATATAGGTTCCTCGCCGGGTCCGAATCCCCTCCGTCAAGGCGGCTCTCTCGCATAAATCCAGCAAGTGGGGGCTGTACACCTGAGTCATGTCGGGAAAGCGCGCGTTCCATCGCGGTTCGGGTCCGCCGATCAGCGGATTGGTCCCCATATAGTTGATGTGATCTTCGAGCAGCACGATATCCCGAGGTTTCAAACGGGTGTCCACAGCGCCCGAAGCGTTTGTCCCCACATACTGCGCGACGCCCCACATTCCCAGCACCCGCGTGGAGAAGGTGACGTCCCGCATGAGGTATCCCTCGTAAAAATGCACACGCCCCTTGAGCAGCACCACGGGGCGGCCCTCGATTTTCCCCAGGAAAACCTTCCCCGCGTGACCGGGCGCCGTGCAGCGCGGCCAATGAGGGATATCTTTCGTATCGATGACCTGGGCGCCGAGGATTTTTTCGGAGACGCTCCCCAACCCCGACCCCAGCACGATGGCGGTCTTAGGTTGGAAGCCCTCCGCGGCGGACTGGAGATACCTCAGGGCCTCCTGGACATTTTCGTAATAACGATCGTCAGACATTTGCAACACACCTTCCCAACGTAAATCTCATACCTGAATAAAACCTTCAAGCTCAGAGGGGCGGAACTCGTTCGCCCAAAAGCGGCCTCACTGGCCCCCCGAGACCCCCCTGAACATAAACCGCTGTCAGATGGGAATCGAATGTAGGGGGCTTGAATTACGGGCACAAAAAACTCCTTCAAGCAAAACTTTTATGCTCGCGGGTGGAACTGGTCGTAGACAAGCCTCATTTCCCGGTCGAAGTGGGCGTAGGTTTGAGTGGTAATGATCGAGGAATGCCCCAGCATTTCCTGCAGCGTCCGCATGTCCATACCCCTGGCCAAAAGATGCGTCGCGCAGCTGTGCCGCAGGATATGAGGATACAACCGGGACGAGGCTATCCCCGCCTGGCGTCCGCGTTTTCTCAAAATGCGCCACATGTCCTGGCGGTTCAGGGGACGCCCGGAGCAGGACAAAAAGACCTTGTTTTTGCTTTTGTGGCCGGCGTCGCCCTTCAACTGGGGGCGGGCCGTTTCGAGATAGATTTTCACGCTCCGCGCGGCCTCGCCCAGGAAGGGGACCACCCGCTCCTTGTCTCCCTTGCCTTTTGCCCGCAGAATTTTCGAGTCGAAATCCAGGTCCAACATGTCCAGCCCGCAAATTTCACTGGCCCTCAGCCCGCACCCATAGCCGATCTCGAAGATGGCCCGGTCCCGCACGACCAAAGGCTTGGTTCCCTGACAGGCGTCCATCAGCCTTTTGATTTCCCCTTCGTTCAGTATGCGGGGCTGGAGCCTGGTTTTGTCGGGCAGGTCGGGCAGCGGGATCTCCAGTTCCTCCCCCTCCTCCATCTCCACGAAATGAATCCAGGAGCGCATGGCGGCGATGCAGCGCTGCTGAGTGGAGCGCAGTTTGCCCTCCTCGTCCATGTGCTTTCGGAATGCGCTGACGGCGGGAAACGTGGGGGGAAAGGCAACCAGGCCGTTGGTTTCGCAAAACTTCAGCCATTGCCGCAGGTCGGAGGTGTAGCCTTCGGCCGTAAGATGGCTGCGCCCCCGCTCCCCTATGAGGTACATGCGGAAACGATCCAGCAGGACCCTCGCCTCGTCGATACTCAGCTCGTTCCAGAGGGGCAGTTCTTCATGCTCTTCTCTACGCTCTTCTCCACGTTCTTCTTCATGCTCTTCTCTACGCTCTGAAGCCTCGTCCATGATTTCGGATTTCTCGCTCATAATTTTCTATCCATGACTATTCATGACTACTCATGCTTTTCCATTCATGCTTTTCTGCCATGACTCTCTGCTCATGATTCCCGTTCTGGAGCGGGTGGGCTAAAGCCCGAAACGCTCGAAGATTCTGTCCACGTAACGGGTGTAAAAATTCGCTTCAAACAAAGAAGCCAGTTTTTCCGCGTCTATCAGTCCCTCGAGGCGCGGGTCTTTTTTCAGGAGATCGATAAATTTTCCGCCGCCCTGCGCCGTGAGCATCGCGTTGTCCTGGACGATCTCATAGACCGCCTCCCGGGGAAGCGCCAGCTCGTCCAGCAGGGCCAGCATCACCCGCTGACTGTAGATAAGTCCGTGGGTGAGTTCCAGGTCCTCCTGGATGCGTTTTTCGTCCACGGTGAGCTTGGCCAGGATATCCCTCATATCCGAGAGCATGAAATGGACCGTGTGAAAGGCGTCCGGCCAGATCACCCTCTCCGTGGAGGAGTGGCTGATGTCCCGCTCGTGCCAGAGGGCCACGTTTTCCATGGCCGTCAGGGCGTAGCCGCGCAACAGGCGGGCCATGCCGCAGACCCGCTCGCTCTTGATCGGATTGCGCTTGTGGGGCATGGCGCTGGAGCCCTTCTGCCCGCTGCCGAAGGGTTCGTAAAGCTCGCCGACCTCGGTGCGCTGGAGGTGGCGCACCTCCATAGCCATGCGTTCCAGTCCGCAGCCCAACAGCGCCAGGGCGCTCAGAACCTGGGCGTGCCGGTCCCGCTGGAGAATCTGGTTCGAGACGAGCGCGGGGCTCAGGCCCAGCAGTTCGCACACCCGCGCCTCGATTTCCGGAGGACAGAGGGCGTAGGTTCCCACCGCGCCGGAAATTTTACCCCAGGAAATCTGGGAAGCCGCCAGGTCGACGCGCTCCAGGTCCCGCTGCAGCTCGGCGTGCCAGTTCAAAAATTTGAGCCCCAGGGTCATGGGCTCGGCGTGTATGCCGTGGGTTCGCCCCACGCAGGGCAGATGTTTGTACTTCAGGGCCTTCTCCGTCACGGCGGCGTCCAGCTCAAGAACCGCCTCCTTGACGAGGGCAAGGGCATCCCGCAGCATCAGGGACGAGGCCGTGTCCAAGACGTCGCTGCTGGTAAGCCCCAGGTGGACGTAACGCCCGTTTTCTCCGATGCTTTCGGCCACGGAGGTGACGAAGGCGATGACGTCATGGTGGACCGTGCTTTCTATTTCCCCGATGCGGGTGACGGAAAACGCCGCCTTTTTCAAAATATCGTCCAGGGCCTCCCGGGGAATCCGCCCTTCCTCGCTCCACGCCCGGCACGCCGCAAGCTCCACCTGCAGCATGAGGGCAAAGCGATTTTCCTCGCTCCATATCTTGGACATCGCCGCGGTGGTGTAACGATCGATCATCGGTTCTTCCTCCTTTTATCGGAATTCCGCCAGGCGTCCCGCGCTTCCGACAAGAAATCGTCGTAGAGGCCGCCGGCGAAATCAGGAAAAGTATAGTCGAAGGACGCCCATTTTCCGAACCGAAAACGCATCGTCACCTCGGCGTAAATGCCGTCCCGGAGATAGATCCGGTGGGCGTGGTCCTTCGTGGAGGCCAGAACGAGCCGTGCCCCGTCCACGTATCCAGGGTCGATGTTGACGATCCGGGGGGTCCGGCTTGCCTTCTCGATCTCTATCGAGGCGCGCTTCCACTCGGACAGGCCGCCGGCCGGAACGAGCCCCTGGAAACAGACGAAACGGCGGAGAAGGCGCGGAGCGATACAACGGTAGTAGTCCGTGGTCGTGAAAGGCACGGGAAGGCCGAGGATCTCCGGCTCGCCCCAAAGGGCCCGCAGCTTTTCCACCGCCCAGTCGAACCACTGCCCGCCCAAATCTTCAGCCGGGTACAAAATGCCCGCAATTCGCTTTACCAGCGGGTCGGTCATGGGATTTCCCATGATCGGATTTTTCATGACCTCATTTTTCATGATCGGATCTTCCATGACCTCATTGCCCATGATCAAATTTTTCATGATCCAATTCTTCATGATCTGATTCTTCTGGGGCGGAAGGATAGAGCCCGGGCGCCAGGAGTCCCATTGCCTGAGGGCCGAGAACTCTGAGGGTTTCGTTGCCCTGGTCCTCCGTATCTTCTCCCGAATTTTTCTCGGAAGAGGGCTGGGAAGAAGATTTGGAAGAAGATTGAGAAGAAGATTTGGGAGAAGATTGGGAAGAGGAGCGGCGGGTTTCTTTTTCCCCCGTTTTTTCCTTTTCTTTCCCTTTCTCTTTTATTCCGGTTTTGGTCTGGTCTTTTGCGAGAGTCGCGGGGGAGCGGCGTATTTTTCTGGCGGTCTTTTCTACGCAAAAATATCCCAGCAGTTCACCCTCCCATTCGCAGGTGAGAACGATGTGGTTGGCGCGGAGGCTCTCCGCCTCCTCTTTGCCGCAGCGGCGGTGAACACGTTTTTCCGCGTCGAGTTCCGTGGACCAGGCCTTGCCCACCGCCGCCCACCAGGCTATGTCCGCCGCGGCCGCGGCGTCGCTGGTGCAGTCGTCCAGCATGAAAATAGTTCCCTCCAAGCGGCGAAAGGTGACGGTGCAGGGGCTCCCTTTTCCCTCCAGGGTCACCAAAAACTCATTTTTGTCGGGGAGGTCGTCGGTCGCGATGCGCTTCAGATCGGGGCCGAACATCAGCATGGCCGTGCGGTTGATGTAGGTTTTTCCCCGCTCGAACAGGGCGAAGGGGATCGGGGCCTCCCACCATTCGGGAAAATTGGGTGTTCTGGGGATGAGGGCCTCCTTCAGGGAAGAAACGCTCGCCCCCTCTTCGTCGACGACGAGGACTTGAAGTTTTTCCGGGTCCGCAAAGCCTCCTTTGGAAACGAAATCGCTGGAGGACGCATCGGACTTGAAAATCGCGACGGGCTTGAAGAGCCCCTGGGCGACCCGCCTCGATATGTCCAGGATGGAGGCCTCGCTGTTGCGTTCAATCAAGGAGACCAACTGGTCTTTCGTAAAGACGATGATGTCTCCGAACCCGTCGGAGGGAGGCAGGACGCAGTAATCCAGTCCCATGCGGTAAAACGCGCGCAGCAAAACGGTCAGGCTCGATCGGGTGGTGAGAGCTTTAAGCTCTTGGGCGCGAGAAAAGATCATTGGGCACCCCCGTTGTCCGCCTTATTTTGCTGCATTTCATCCTGCTGCGTTTCATCCTGTTCCATCAGGGCCGAGGCGAACTCCCCGGGGTCGAAGGGGCTCAGGTCCTCTATCCCCTCTCCCAGGCCAATGTAGCGAATGGGTATTTTCAGGTTGCAGGCGATGGGCAGCACGACGCCGCCCTTCGCGGTGTTGTCGTACTTGGACAGGATCACCGCGGACAAGGGGAAAATTTGATTGAAGGTCGCGGCCTGGGCGACGCCGTTTTGGCCCGTCACGGCGTCCAGCACCAGAACGGTCCGTATATGGTCCGCGCCGGCCTCCCGCTCCAGCACCTTGTAGATTTTCCGCAGCTCCTCCATCAAGTTGTGTTTTGCGTGCAGGCGTCCCGCCGTGTCCACGATCAGCACGTCCGAGGACGAGGCCCGCACTGCCTGCCAGGCGTCAAAGGCGACGGCCGCCGGGTCGCTGCCCGGCTTTTGGGCCACGACTCTCACTCCGGCGCGCTCTCCCCATACCTGCAGCTGCTCCGTGGCGGCGGCGCGAAAGGTGTCTGCGGCACCCAGGACGACCTGCCGGCCCTGACGCGAAAATTGCAGGGCCAGCTTCCCGGCGGAGGTGGTTTTCCCGCTTCCGTTCACCCCCGCCATCAAAAGGACGAGAGGAGGGTCGTCCACCGAAAAGGGCTGTCCCATCCCCTCCACAGCCGCCAGCCGATGGGCAATGTCCGCCACAAAAATACTCTTGAGATCGGACTTTGTGGACACCTTTCTCTTTTTCGCCTCGTGTTTCATCTCGTCCACGATAGCCTCGGAAAGATCCACGCCCACGTCGCCCAGGATCAATCGCTCCTCCAATTCGTTCCAGAAAGCGTCGTCGAAAGGCTCTCCGGTAAAAAGCGACGCTATGCCCTCGCTCCATCGTTCCTTGACGCCCCTGAGATTCTCTTTGAGGTTTTTTTTGAGATTTTCTTTCAAGCTGGCGAAAAAAGCCATTCACGAATCCTCCTTACCCGGGGCCTGGCTGTGGTCGTCGCGGCCCCGCTGAGGGCTCCGCTGAACGTTCTGAGGGCGGGGGCGGCGGCGGTCGTCGGCTCCTTTTTGTGTCTCTCCGCCCGGCTCGCGAGGAGGGCGGGGCCCCGCGTCGGTCTTTTGGGGGGCTGAGTTTCTCGAAGGCTGGGCAGGTTGCTGCGCCTGCTTTGGTTGCAAAGGCTGCTCTGGACGCGTGAGCCTCTCCCCCGGGGCCCCAGGATTGGGCAGTGGCTTGTCGCTTGGTGGTTTGCCACTGATTGGCTTGCCACTGAGTGGCTTGCCTGGCTTGCTGCTTTTGTGATGCCGAAGGCGCTTCTTTCCGGGCATGTTTTTTTGAGCCGCATCGGCTTTCGGCGGATTCGGGTCCCGTTCATCGGCGGTTCTTGCATTGAAAGATTTTTCAGTGCGGGAAGGTTTTTCAGTGCGGGAATTTCTTTCATTAAAAGATCTTTCAGTATGTGAAGATCTTTCATAAGGAACCCTTTCATGGGGAGCCCTTTCATGAGGGGCTCTTTCATTGACGGATCTCGCGGTTCTCTCATTCGAGATTTTGTCATTTGGGATTCTCTCGCTGATGCGCACCGCGATATGCTCTTCGATGGAAATTTTCTCGGGTTTGAATTTTTTGTTGTTTCTGGCGTCTTTGGACTCTTTGGCCAGGTCTTTCGTATGTTCCGCCGCCCGCACCTCCCTCACAGCGGGGCGCAGGGTTTTGGGGGAAATGACGGTTCTGGAGGTTATGGACCTGAAGGGGAGCAGCGTCCGGCGCGTGAGAGTCTCCGCCGGGGTTTCTTTCCATTCCTCGCCCCGCAGAATGGTGTCTTTGAAGTCGGCGAACTCGGCAATGGGAATGGGGACCTCCCGGCCTTCCGGGAAACGGACTTTCACGCTTTCCGTCTGGAGGTCCACGCCCTCGAGGATGTAATTTCCCTGGGTGGTTTTGATTTTGGCGCCGGGGTTGGGGAGGGTCTTCCAAAGCTCGGAGTAATGGGAATGCTCGTAGGCCATGCAGCACATCAACCTGCCGCAGATGCCCGATATTTTTGTGGGGTTCAGTGCCAAATTCTGCTCCTTCACCATGCGGATGTTGATCGGGGTGAAACGATGGAGCCAATAGCTGCAGCAACAGGCCCGGCCGCAGGGAGCTATCCCCCGGACGGTCTTGGCTTCGTCCCGCACCCCTATCTGGCGCATCTCTATACGGATGCGAAACTCTCTTGCCAGGTCCCGCACGTAAGCCCGAAAATCGATGCGCTGTTCGGAGGTGAAGTAGAAAAATAATTTTTTCCGGTCCATGGTGTACTCCACGTCCACCAGCTTCATCTGGAGCTGATGATTCTGTAAAATCTGCCTGGAGCGGACCAGCACCCCATCTTCGTCCAAGCGCCGCAGATAATGTTCACGGATTTGGGCCTCGCTGGCGGGGTCCACAAACTCCACTTCCTGCAGCATGGGCTCGGGGCCGCGGGTGTGCTCGTCGCTGGGTTCGTCGAAGCAGGTGCTTCTGTACTTCGTCTCCTGCTCCTTGGACAATGTCCCGCCCAGCAGCGCCATTTCCAGGCCCCGGAGGGTCTTGACAACGATCCAACATCCCGTCCTCGGCGCGGGCTCGCCGATGTTCATCAGTCCGAGATAACGGGGCTTACCGAAAACCGCCAAATATATGTTCAAAAGGAAGTTCCTCCTTGAGCGTCAAAATTAAAAGATCGCAGGTCATCGTTTGAGAAAGTTTTTTTTGCAGAACCAGCAGGCGCAGTCTCTCCGTCCGAGCGGCAGACTCCAGGTCGCCCGCCTGCAGAAAATCCTCCGTCCACGAGGACAAAAGCCCGGGAATATCGTCGCCGTCTTTGAAATTTTGCAGCCACTGCAGCCATTCGGTTTCTCCCCGAGGCATGGGGCAGGGCGCGGAAGACAACGGCGCCGTCAAAGTCGTAAAGCGCGAACGGCTTCGGAGGGTAGGCAGCAAATTGTCCCCCTCCAGCAAAAACAGGAGGCAAGCGTGCAGGGGAGGTTCTTCCGCTACTTTCAAGAGGCTGTTCGCCGCGTGGACCAACAGTTTGTCCGCCGCCAACAGAACCCCCAACCGGCGCTTCGCCGCCACGGGTTTCAGAAAAAGCTCCTTGATCAGGGCGCGGCACGCCTCGACATTCCCCGCCTTGTCGATTTCCCCCACCACCGTCAAATCGGGATGAGTGAGAGAGCCCTGGGCGCTTCGGCGCCAGCCCCGGCAGCCCTCGCAGTCGTCGCCCCCCATCCCCTGGTCGCAGAGATACAGCCGCGCCATCTCGTCCCGGAGAGAGGCATGCCACTCGACCGGCGCGGCCAGGGCCCAGGAATGGGGAACGGAACCCTTAGCGAAAGTCCCGAGGACATCCCGCCACGAGGGAAGCTCCGCAAAAGGCGGATTGGGGCGATTCAGAACAGAAGCGAGATCAGACAACCTTTTATTTCCTCCATCAACTGCAGGGTCCGCGTTCGTCCACTTTCCTGACGAAAGACGTCCTCCAGCTCTTTCAGGGCGGACTCCGCTTTTTCTATCATAACGTATGTGCTGCGGTCGGTGCGCCGCCACTTCAGGTCCCGCCGCAGGGTAAACCCCTTCATGGCCCGCGCCAGAAGCTCCCTCAAAATGACTTTGTACTCGAGAAGCAGCCGCTCGGCCGGGAAATGGGAGAGTTTCGCCGTCACGTAGCCCAGGCGCTCCAAAAGCTCCCGGACTTCCAGCTCCTCCAAGGCGCTTTCCATGGAGGCGGCAAAAGGCGGCCGGGCAGTCAGGGCCTGAGGCGAGGAACCCTGGCGGGCGCCCCCGTCGCCCCTTCCTTCCACTTTGCTTTCGGCCTTGCTTTCGGCGCCTCGCTTGATTCTCACGTCCGCTCTCCCTCCAGGCGCCTCCGCTGCCTGACCCGCTCCGTCACCCGCTCCGTCACCTGTGCCGCCACGCGGTCCTCGTCCGCCGCCCCGTCGACGACGACGATCCTGCCGGGATATCGCCGCGCCAGCTCTCTGTAGCCCAGAGCCACCCGTGCCATGAAATCCGTCTCGAACCCCGACTCCATACGGTCCAGTTTTCCCCGCGCCCCCAGGCGGGACCGGGCGGTTTTTTCGTCCACGTCCAAAAGAACCGTCACGTCGGGGGCCGGAAAACGGCACCAGTTCGAGAGACCTTCTATTTCCTCCAGGGCGATGCCCCGCCCCCAGGACTGATAGGCCAAGGTCGAGTCCGTGTAGCGTTCGCACACGACCCACTGCCCCCTATTCAGGGCCGGAAGCACTTCGGCGTCCAGGTGCCCGCTGCGGTCCGCCAGGAAAAGAAGCAATTCCGTCCGGGACGTCAAGACCGTTCCGTCCAGCAGAAGCCGCCGCAGAAGGGCTCCTCCGCCCCAGCCGCCGGGCTCGAAGGTGCGAAGAGCCCTGCCGCTCCCCAATGTGTCCTCCAGCCAGGCGCAGAGTCTCCGGGCCTGAGTGGTTTTGCCGCAGCCGTCGATGCCCTCCACGGTGATGAACAAGCCCCTATCCAAGCCCCTATCCAAGCCTCTATCCAAGTCTCTGTCCAAGCCTCCAT
The DNA here is from genome assembly GCA_031277095.1 of Synergistaceae bacterium. Taxonomy (GTDB): domain Bacteria; phylum Synergistota; class Synergistia; order Synergistales; family Aminobacteriaceae; genus JAISLU01. Next base: position 5,771 of record JAISLU010000023.1, on the reverse strand, counting down.
CCAAGTCTCTATCCGGCGTCGTCATTTGCCGCCGCCCTTTCCTTTGGGCTTTTCGTTGGACTTTTCTGAGGACTTCCCCTTGGGCTTCTCCTTGGATTTTTCCTTGGATTTTTCTTGGGACTTTGCCTCGGGCTTCGCGTTTAGATCGATCAGGCGCTTCATCAAGCCCTCCACCACGTAGTCCGACCGGGAGATCCGCAGGGTTCCCTCTTCGATGCGCCTTGCTTTCGTCTCGCTGAGAAATTCTTTTTCCTCGGGCAGGAGTTCCGCGGTGGATTTTTTGCCGTCTTTGTCCGTTTTCTCGTCCGTTTTGCCCGTTTGATCGTGAAGCAGTTCGATGATCAACTGGTTGTTGGCGTCTGCCGCGTCTATTTCCTTCAACATGCGGTCGAAACTGTCGATGGATTTCCAGCCGCCCTCCACCGCCAGTTGAGAAAGGGAGTTCGTCCCTCCCCCGCGCACGATCAGCTCGCAGCTTCCCGTGGCGTCTTTCGGGACGACCACCTGGAAACGCTTTTTCACGGGGTTCCGGCGCCAGGGGCGCAAAGTCACCTCCACGGGCAAGGTGTCGCCCGGCGCCGCGTCCGACGAGACCACCACATCTTCGATGTACAAAATTTGGGGCTCCTGGGTCACGGAGACGTCGAGCCTGAAACCTATGGGGAAAATTTCCTTGAAGGGCTGGAGCAGCAGCATTTCCATGATCAAAGCGGACTCCTTTACGGCCAGGCTCCCCAGGTCGGCATCCGAAAAAAAGGTGTTCGTCCGGGTCCAGCCTTTGGTCAGGCCGCGCCCCTCCACCCGCAGGGTCACCGTCGCGGTGCCCTGTCCTTTACGGCCCCACTGATCGTCCAGGAGCCCTTCGTAAATGCCGGTGAGCAGCTTCGCCCCCAAAAACGCGTCCGGGACGACGCGGAAGTTCTTGACCACCCGTGCGTTGCCGGAAAGATTCATGTCCCTGAAAGCGAAGGTCGCCGCGATGGTGGGGGTGAAGTACCCCATGCGCCCTCCCACGCCGGCGGAGCGATCTTGGGTCACCGTGCCCGCCAGAGCCGTCGGAGACGCGATTTTGAAAGGGAACACCTGGCTGAACACGGTTTCGTGTACCCGGGCATGGGCCGCGGGAAAGTTCACCGCCCCACGCTCCAAAAAAGGATGGCCGAAAGCCAGAAACCGCCCGTCTTTGGAGGTTGCGGTCACCGTGCCCACCGCGGCCATTTCCACGTCCCCCCACGCCAGAAGAACCGCGGCGGCCTCTCCCGGGAAAAATCGGACGTCGCTCAGGGGCAGCTCCCCCGAGGTTCCCTGGGCAACCGTCTCGACGGCAACCGTCTCGGCGGGGAGGTTCAGGGCCGTTTTCAGCCCGGCCAGGGCGCGGTCGCTCACCCCCCCCACCATCAGGGGCAAGGCCAGAGATCGGGCGTGGCTGGAGCTTTTATCCGCGCTCTCCGTAGGCTTTAGATCTATGTTTTTGACGCCGATCACCTTGTCCGGCCGGGAAAAAACCTCGTACATATCTTCTATGGGAGTGACCAGCGCCGTCCTGTGATCACTGAAATTCCAACCTACGCTCACGGCGCCGACCAGCCTTCCTTCCACATAAACAGGAGACCCGCTCATCCCTTGAGCCAAAGCGATTGTATTTTTCCCCGAGGGCAGTATGCGGATCATGACGGAGTTTTTGACCGATCCCTTCTGGGGAACGACGCTCACGATTTCGACGGGCAGGCGCGTCGGCTTCGTTCCCTTCAGCACCGTGAGCATATACCCCGTCATTCCCGCCCGCAGTCTTCTCGTGGAGAGGGTGGGCTGCTCCGGCACGAAAACGGCGGGCTCCGTCGAGCCCGCGGGCTCCGGCAAGCCGGAGGGCTCCGCCGGGAAAGGGGCGGCGCAGGAAAGCAGGAAAATTCCCATTAAAACCCGTATCCATATTAAAACCCGTATCCATCGAAAAGATATCCCTCCGGGTTCAACCATTTTTTTTCCAGCGCAGATAGGCCATGATGAACTCGTCGATATCGCCGTCCAGCACGGCCTGGACGTTTCCTTTTTCCGTTCCCGTGCGGTGGTCTTTCGTGAGGGTATAGGGATGCAGCACGTAGGAGCGGATCTGGCTGCCCCACGTGCTTTCTTTCTTGTCTCCGACCACGGCCGCCAGCTCGTCGCTCCGCTCCTGTATCGCCCGTTCGTAGAGCCTGCTCCTCAGAACGTGCATGGCCACCTGGCGGTTCATGTGCTGGGAGCGCTCGTTCTGGCAGCTCACCACGATCCCCGTGGGGATGTGGGTGATGCGCACCGCCGAGTCCGTGCGGTTGACGTACTGGCCCCCCGCGCCGCTGGCTCGGAAGGTGTCGACCCGCAGATCCTCGGGGCGCACCTCGACCTCCACGTCGTCGGCCAGCTCGGGAGACACCCCCACCGAGGCGAAGCTGGTGTGGCGCCGGTGGGCCGCGTCGAAGGGGGAAATCCGGACCAGGCGGTGTACTCCCTTTTCCGCCTTCAAATACCCGTAGGCGTACTCTCCCTCTACGAGGACGGTGGCGCTCTTGATACCGGCCTCCTCGTCGGACGATGCATCCAGCACCGTCGCTTTGAAACCGTCCCGCTCGGCCCAGCGCAGGTACATACGCAAAAGCATCTCGGCCCAATCCTGAGAATCCAGCCCTCCCGAGCCGGCGTGGACCATGAGAATGGCGTTGGACCGGTCGTACTCCTCGTTCAGCAGGATCAGGAGCTGATGGCGGTCCAGCATATGCCGCAGCTCCCGCGCCCGGGTCTCGAACTCCCTCTGCAGTTCCGCGTCTTCCTCTTCGCGCAGCAGCGCGTCCAGGGTCTCCAGCTCGTCGGTTTCCCGGCAGACCCGGTCCCATTCTTCGATGCGCCCCGAGATGCCGGACATTTCCCTCAATATTTCCTGATTGCCCTCACGGGACCAAAAATCGGGCTCCGTAGCCACGGCCTCCAGGTCCGACACCCGCGCTCTCAAAGTAGGAAGGTCAAAGACTGTCCTGCAGTTCCTGTTTCAGGGACCGCAGTTCTTCCAATACGGAAACGTTAGCTTGCATCATCTATCAACATCCCCCCATAAAAGTCAAACGCGAAGAAGTCAAACGCGCTTAATATATTCATCATATACTTGTCTTCAATACGCACTCAACACACTCATCTTCAATACACACTCATCTTCAATAACGCAGCACACGTATATAATAACGTAATATGAACGAATCGTGGAGATCGGGAGCGGACCAATTTTGAGCGACGAAAGCACGTACCTTTCGGGAAAATGGAACCGAACGTGGGATCGGACATTGAGGAACCTTATCGGCGGCGGGACAGTTGAATACCACGAGTCCATTCCCTCCACCCAACTGCGCGCTCAGGAGCTGGCCCGGGAGGGCGTGTCCAAGGCCGTGGTCGTGGCGGAGGAGCAGACGAAGGGACGCGGGCGAATCGCCCGTCGATGGGAGAGCCCCAAAGGGAGCGGCCTTTATTTCTCCATACTCTTTCGCCCCGCCCTGCCCCCCGCCGCAGCGTACCTGGTCAACGTGGCGGCCGCTCTGTCGGTGGCCGAGGCCGTAGAGTCTCTGTTGGGTCTCGGCCTGGAGCTCAAGTGGCCCAACGATCTTCTGCTCGCCGCCGACGCAGTAAAAGAACAAAGGAAAGAACGCAAGGTCTGCGGGATTCTTTCGGAGTCGGCCACCCGGAACGGGGCCCTGGACTACTGCGTCACGGGCATCGGCATCAATGTGCGCAAACCCCCTTGCCTGCCCCCGGAGATAGCGGAAAGCAGCGGATGGCTGAGCCAGGCGAGCGACCCGATAGAAATTCATAATGGGGCAGAGAGGGCGCTTCTGTGCCGGGTGGTCGAAATTTTTTTCGGCTGGGTGGAAGCTATGGAGCGGGAGGGCACGGCGTCCATGCTGGCGGCCTACCGCAAAAAATGCGCGTCCATCGGCCGGGCCGTCAAAGTGGAAACGGGTACCGAAACCCTGATAGGGACTTGCTCGGATATCGGCGACGGCGGAGAGCTGATTGTGGAGACGCCCTCGGGAATCCGGCGTTTTCACGTCGCCGACGTCACCCACGCGCGCCTGGCGTAAGCCGCCGGAAATTATAAAAGTTAATTTTAAAGGCAAATTTCGGGAAACATTCATCGACACACGTGAGAAACGGGGGTTCGGCATGAGCGTTTTGGTAACGGGCGGCGCGGGGTATATCGGCAGCGTGACGGTGGACGCCCTGCTTGCGGCGGGGGAGAGTGTGGCGGTTTTGGACGACCTCAGCAACGGGCACCGGGAGGCGGTGGATCCCCGCGTTCCGTTTTACGAAAGCGACACGGAAGACGGAGAAACCCTTGCAGGCATCGTGAAACGTCACGGGATAAAACAACTGGTCCATTTCGCCAGTTTCATCTCCGTTTCGGAGTCCGTGCAGACGCCCCTGAGGTATTTCGATAACAACCTGGGGAAAATGGTGAAGATGCTTTCCGTCCTCCAATCCTGCGGCGTGGAAAACGTGGTTTTTTCCTCCACGGCAGCCGTGTACGGGGAACCGGAGTACGTGCCCATCGACGAGGACCATCCCCAAAAACCCCTCAACCCCTACGGCCTGTCCAAATATTTTGCGGAGCAGGTTCTGGACTGGGTGGACGCGGCCTATGGAATGTCCCACGTGGCCTTGCGTTACTTCAACGCCTCGGGAGCCACCGCCGCCAAGGGCGAGGCCCACCGCCCCGAGAGCCATCTGATACCCCTCGCCCTTCAGGTCCCTCTGGGGAAACGCGCGCGCCTGGCCGTTTACGGCGACGATTACCCCACGCCCGACGGAACCTGCGTAAGAGATTATATCCACGTTGCCGACCTGGCGGACGCCCACGTCAAGGCCCTGGCTTATCTGAGGGAAGGGGGCGCCAGTCAGAAAATCAACCTGGGAAACGGCAAAGGATTCTCCGTCCGCGAGATCGTCACCGCCGCGGAAAAAGTGACAGCCGCCGCCATCCCCTTTCGAGTGGAGCCGCGCCGGGAGGGAGACCCGGCAATACTTATCGCCAGCTCGGAAAAAGCCCGCAAAATTTTGGGCTGGACACCCCGTTACCCCGAACTGGAGGACATCATACGATCCGCTTGGGAATGGCATAAAACCCACCCCTCCGGATACTCGACATAACCGACATTTCTTCAAAATAACCTGAATATAAAACATTTGAAAAGATTTCACTGAATTGTTCGACAGAGGTGAAATTTATAAACATGTATGAATACTGATTTAAGGACCATGTAACACAACCCTATTCTGTTACATTTTCAATTTTTTGAATGATTTTATCTTTTTTGATGCAAAATAAACTTAAATACATTGAAGGATTAAATGTTGCACTAAAGGGATTAAGGGGGAAATTTTGGGATAAGGTTGCTGATGAAGAGAAGTTATTTTTTTGAAAACGATCTGCATAAAGATGTTGCAAAAAAAATTGAATCAGAGTAGTATGTGCTATAATTCACGCAGTATAGGTGTGGTTAGAGATCTATAGTAAACAACGTAATCTGTACCTAAAATTTCTGAAATATAAACCTAGATGGGGGGCGGTTTTAGGAGCTTCGTGATGTAACAGAATAGGGTTGTGTAACATGGCACGGGAGGTGCTGGGGCCGTGATTTTGGCTCATCGGATACGGATGTACCCCAACAATGTAGAGGCCACCTACCTTTCCAAGGCCTGCGGTGTCGCAAGATTCGCCTACAACTGGGCTTTGGCGGAGTGGAGAAGGC
>JAISLU010000015.1 GCA_031277095.1 Synergistaceae bacterium | reverse complement strand
AAGCGATTTTTGCATATTTCTTTATGAGAAATAATGTTGGCAGATCGAGGTTTACGCATTGAGCAACGCAAAGAGTCTTCGTACTTTTTCTCTTAAGTTGACAGCAGTGGAAACCGGATATGAGACTTCGTATAAACACATCATCGATACCACGCTCAATTCTGTGAAGTTGGCAAACGCAGTTGCAAAACCGGCGAAACCGTCCGGCAGTACGCCCGTACAGTCTGCCGATTCCGCATATCAGGCTATTCTCGATGAATATTCTAAAAAACTTAGAGCGGCCACGCCGAGACTGATTAATGAATACAAGGCGGAAGCGGCGCGAAACACGGGCGGGTTGATGGGCCTCGCTGGAATCAGTATGTCCAAAGTTTCTAAGCTGGCCGCAATATCAACTGAGGGTGTTTCTGAAATGGCAAAAATTATGATGAGTACCGGGACGGGGAACTACGATGTATATGAGAAATGGGCAGGGAAATTGATGGAGGTATACGAAAAAGAAGCCGAGAAAATAACGGACGTATATATGTCTTCGGCAAGTTTCTGACGGGGTGTTTAATGATACCGAACATCATCGAGCCCCGCGCGTCATCGCAGACGGCGGGGCTCAATGTTTTGATGTCTCAATGCTTTGATCTTTGCCGGAAAGAAAGGCTAAAGGGGAGGCTCTTTGTCTGGACCGTTGAAAATAGCGTCCGGTGGTTCGCCCTTTTCGGAGTCTTCCCTGTCTTCTCTGACGAGGGCGGCGGTGGGAGGCGGGAGGAGGAAATCGTCCCGCCCAGCGGCCAAAAGCGGCAGAGAAAGCATCATGTCCCCGGAAAAACCCGGGGTGATCTCCTTCTCCACGACCCTCTCCACCTCTTCGCCGAACTCGTCCATCAACTCGACCTTGACGGTGAACCGGGGGCCCACCGCAGCCATCACGTCCCGGTCTCGGGGCATCAGTTCCACAGGAGGTTTCCCGGCCACGGACACCCTCACGAAATCCAGCGCCCGGAAGCTCTGCCCTCCGGCCTCAATGGTCTTGTTGTCCAGAAACACCTGATGCTCCCGCCCGATGTAGAAGAGCCACGCGGAAAGTACAAGAATCAGGCACAACACGGCGAAACGCTGCAACGCGCGCATCATTCCGCCCCCTTTCCCGTCTTTTGGGAGTCCCGGAGGGCTCCCCTAACCTCCATGCGGTCCCGGTGGCGCTTCCAGGCGTGGAGAACCAGAGCCAGGGCGATGATGCCGTAGGAGACGAACACCCTGAAGTACTCCCCTATCTGGGCCTGGCCCATCAGGTTCTTGCCCGCCATGGGCGCGACGATAAACATCAGGTGGAACAGCACGACGCCCAGAAAGACGTTTCCGATCCCGGCCCGGGAGACGCTCGCTCCGCCGATGAGAAGGGCCGCGATGGAGAACATTCCCGCTTGGTCGTGGCTGTTGTAGGTGTTCAGCGTTCCCATGTTCTGGAGGTAAATCACCTGCCCGTAACAGGCCAGCACCGTGGAGATGACGATGGCGATGACCCGGGTGCGGTCCACGGGGATACCCGCCGAGTCCGCAACGACTCTGTCCTGGCCGATCGCCCGCATATCCTGGCCCAGCTTCGTCCGGCGGAACCAGAGGATGAAGAAGCAGAAGACGGCGATGACAAGATAAGTCGCTGCGGGAATGGTCACCGCGTCCATGTGAAAGGCCCCGATGCTCAGAGGGCCGATCTCCAGAGGAATCAGCTTGTCCAAGATCGTGCGCATCCCCATGAGGCTCACGGCGTTGCGGATACCGTAGCCCCGGGAAAGTACCAGGGTCGGGTTCCCGATGGGGATCAGCCAGCCCATGAAGTAGAGGACCACCAGCTGGTAGACTCCATTGATGAAGAACCCCAGAATATAGGAGGTCACCATCTCCTGCCCCTTGGCGCGGTTCAGGACGCTGCCGCAGAGAAACCCCAGCGCCACGGCCACGGGTGTGCCGATGATCATCGCCAGAACGATGCCGGGAATCCCCACGATGGACCAGTCGGAGACGAAAATCAGCCCGATCTGCCCCGCCATGGCCCCCAGGACCATCCCGAAGTTCAAACCCATTCCCGCCATGATCGGGATCAGAAGGGAAAGAATCAGAAAAGAATTGCGCCCGATGCGTATCAGCAGCTCCTGAACCAGGTACGTTGCCGAGAAGCCCGACAGCGGGATCGCCGCGGCGGAGATGAGAATGAAGATGATGGGCACGGCGCTGCCCGCGATGAAGTTCGTAAATCCGTTTTTCGTCGGCATCATCGCTTCACCTGCACTTTCCGCGTCAGGGCATAGAGAATCATGCCGTTGCTGACGATGATGCGGATGACCTCCGACATGTCCGTCTGGAGGATGTTGTTGATGACCGCGGGAGTCATGGTCAGGACCCCTTGGAACAGAAACGTCCCCACCAGCACGTTCCATATGGTGGCCTTGTTGACGGAGGCCCCGCCCAGCAATATAGAGGCCACGGCGGGAAGCGCCATGTAAAAGGGGCCCGTGTACAGTTGCAAAAACCCGAAACTTTGCGAGTAGACCAGAATGCCTACGGCTCCCAAAATAGTGGACAGGACGACCGAAACGATCCTCATGCGGTCCACGTCCACCCCCGACGCCCGGGCGAACTCCGGGTTCGAGCCCACGGCGGTCATGGCCGTGCCCGTCTTGGTCTTCATAAAGAACCACACGAGGAAACACATCGCCGCCAAAAACAGAAACATCCCCGTGGGGATGGCCAAGTGTCCCACTTTCACCGCCATGAGGCCGCTTAAAATATGCTGCCAGTAGCCGCTGACGCTGATGGTGGTGCGCAGGCCGCTGCCCCCGTAGCCCCAGATCATCGTCGGGCTCTTATAGGGCAGGAGCAGCCATGCGATGCACATGAAGGCCACGGAGGAGAAGCCCACGTAAGTGGCGATCATCATTTCGCTGCCCTTGACGCGATTCAGCAGATGGCCGTAAAAGTACCCCAGCACGGCGGCGATGGGGGCGGCCAGGCCGACGGCGGCGGCGAACCCGACGACTCCCCGCACGCCCAGTTCGATGGAGAGGGTGGCGCCCAGAAGGCCGGCGATGATGCCCAGCGGAAGCCCAAAGTTCAGGCCGCACCCGGTTTGAACCATCGGCACCATAGCCAGAACCAACACTCCGTTCATGCCGAACCGCTCCAGGGTGTTCGACAGAGACGTGGAGACCAGGACCCCCACAAAGGGGGCCGTAGCGAAGAGGGACAAAAGGAAAAGGGCGATGATGATCCGAGGCCATCCCGCCGCGTCGATGAATTTCTTAATGAACATCCGAACCACTCCCCTGCTTTTGCCCTGTTTTTCCCATCATCAGAATGGCGAACTCCTCCGCGGGGCTGGACGCGGGGAGTATTCCCGCGATGCGCCCTTCCCCCACGATAGCCACCCGGTCGCAGACGGACCGGAGCTCCTCCAGCTCGGACGAGGTGACGACGATGGTCGTGCCGTATTCTTCGTTGTGGTGGCGCAGGGTGTTCAGCACAAGCTCCTTGGCCCCCACGTCGATGCCCCGGGTGGGCTCGCAGATGAGGAGAAGCCCGGGTCTCAAAACGAAGGCCTTGGCGAGACAGATCTTCTGCTGATTGCCGCCGGAAAGCTCCACGGCGCGCTGGCCGGGCCCCGTACATTTGATCTCCAGGCTCTCAATGTAGCTCTGGGCCTCCCGGGCGATGGCGGCGTCGTCCCGTAAAAGCAAAAAACCGCCCAGAAGAGGCTTCAGAAAGCGGTTCTGCACCTGCATGGCCGTGAAGGTGATGTTCCAGTCGATGCGCTCGCTTAAGAGCAAGCCCACTCCCCGCCGGTCCTCGGAGACGAAGGCCATTCCGCTGTCCAGCGCACCCCTGGGCGCGCCCAGCTTGACGGGCTTCCCGAAGAGCGTCACCTTGCCCCCCGCGGGAAACAGCCCCATAACTCCGTTGGGAATGCCCAGTTTCCCCTGGCCCGCCAGGCCTCCGATGCCGAAAATCTCTCCCTTGCGGACGGTAAAGGAGACATCCCGGACCGTCTCCCCCGGCATATCGACCCACAAGTTTTCCACAGAAAGGGCTAAATCTTCAAGCTCAGGGGAGCGGGGCTCCGGGCGGCGGGCCCCGCTCCGGGAATCGACCTGACGGCCCACCATCCACGCGGCAATCTCCCGGAGGGAGCTGGTCTTTGCCGGGGCCTCCCGGACGACCTTTCCATCCCTCAGAACCACCAGCTTGTCGCAAAGCTCGATGATCTCGTGGAGGCGGTGGGAAATAAAGACGATGGCGATTCCTCCCTCCGCCAGCTTGCGCAGGGCGTCCAGCAGAATGCGGGACTCCGTTTCCGTCAGCACGGCCGTGGGCTCATCCAGCACCAAAAGGCGCGTGGCGGTGCGGTCTATCTCCCGGGCGATCTCCACGAACTGCTTGTAACCCACGGGCATTTCCGAGGCTATGGTGTCCACGCCGATATCGACCCCCAGGGTTTTAATGGCTTTACTTGCCCGGGCGTTCATGACCGGCCGGTTCAGAGTGGAGACCCGTTCGCTGAAAATCTGTTCCAGCGGGGAGCGGTTCAGTTCCTCGCGGTTGAGAAGAATGTTCTCGGCGGCGGTGAAGCCGGGAATGAGGGAAAACTCCTGGTGGACCATGCCCACCCCCGCCTCCAGGGCATCGAAGGGAGACTTGAACTCCGTCTTTTGCCCGTCGATGATAATGGACCCTTCGTAACCTCCCGTGCCGGCGATGACCGGCATCCCGAAGAGGATGTTCATCAACGTGGACTTGCCCGCGCCGTTTTCGCCGACCAATCCGAGAATCTCCCCCTTGTTCAAGGAAAAGCTCACGCCCGAAAGCACGCGGGTTCCAAAATAGTCTTTGCCTATGTTTTCCAGTTTCAACAGCGGCGTTTCAGGCAAGCGTCATCACCTCGTCCATTATGAATTGTGCATTGTTACGAAAAAAGGAGAGGGGCATCCCTCTCCCCTTTGCAGGCTGTCTCCGCGCAACACTACTTTCTCTTTATGGCGAAGTACTTTTCGGGGACCTCCACGTCGGTGATCTTCAGATAGCCCTTGCCGAGAATATACGTGTCCTGGTAGACCAGCCCGAACTTGCGGTTGCGGACGCCCGTGCCCGCGTCGGTGTAGTAGCTGGCGTTCCACTTCGCGCCGGGGGTGTAGGTGTTGTAGCAGTCCAGCAGGTCCTTGAAGCTGTCGATGCTCGCCTTGCCCTCCACGACCCGTTTGCCGAATTCCGCCAGGGCCGCGCTCTGGGTGTAGTTGAAGGAGTACGCCCAGGTCCCCAGGCGTCCCGAGGCCCCCATGCCCACCACGGTGTCCTCCACTTTTTTGAGGATCGCCGGGAAGTCTCCCTTTTCCTTGGAAAGGTCGATGCCCAAAGCGCCGGGATATCCCATCAGTGGAGAGGGCAGGCTGGCCTCGGGGAAGTATCCGCCCAGCTCCGCGATGCGCTTCAGCAGGGGCTCCGTGTGGGCGTCGTTCGTGCAGAAGAAGGCGGTTTCCTTGCCGTACTTTTCGAGCCACACCGGCACGTTTTCGAGGATGAACTGCTGGGCACCCGCCACACCCACGTCGGTGGTGGGGTCCGGGGCCGTCTCGAAGACGAACTTGATGCCCAAATCGTTGCAGGCCTCCTCCATGATGGCGCGGCGGCGACCCAGGAGCTCGAGGCTCATGTGCCGGGGAAAGGAGATGTGGACGAAGGTCTTAGCCCCCAGCTTCTGAGAGGCCAGGGGAAGCAGGTAGCCCCGGGCGATGTTGTTGACGGCCACGGCCATGTCGGCGACGCTGGTGATGATGCCGGGGTCCTCATGGGGCTGCCCAGCCAGAAGGACGATGTCAGGGCGCTTCTCCCGGATGCGGCGGAAACCGTCCGTCGTGCCGGGAATCGCCTGGTTCACCACCACGACCTTCATCTTGGGGTCGTCGGCAAGTCCCGCCAGCAGTCCGATGGTGGTCTCCATCTCGGACATGAAGTTGTCTGGATAGGTGATGTGGGTGATCATGCCGCCCTTCGCGGAATCGCCGTACTCCTCGATCATGCGCTCCGCGCCCCTCAGGTCGTCCTCGCTCTGGGAGACGGTGCCCGTCATGATGCCGATGTGAAACTCCGCTTCTTTCGGTGTCTCCGCGGCAAAGACCGGCCCTACAATACAGATACACGCTAAAATTCCCCAAAAAACGCTCATTTTCTTCATTTCAGATACCTCCTTATCGAATCTCAAGAACAATCAAAAAATCACTCTGGGGCTCCACCCCATACTCCGCAGGGGACTCGTCCCCTGACCCCATTTATTTGCTGATGCTGTAATATTTCTCGGGAACTTCGACGGAGGTCAGGCCCAGGTAGCCCTTGCCGAAAATGTAGGTGTCCTGGTAGACCAGTCCGAACTTGCGGTTGCGAACGCCCGTGCCCGCGTCGGTGTAGTAGCTGGCGTTCCATTTCGCCCCAGGGGTGTATTTGTCATAGCATTCCAGCAGGTCTTTGATGCTTTCCAGCTTCGCCTTTCCTTCGACGATGCGTTTGCCGAACTCGCCCAGGGCCACACTCTGGGTGTAACCGTAAGAATAGGCCCAAGTGCCCATGCGTCCGCTTCCTCCCGCCTCGATAACGGCCTTTTCGAGCTTTTTGAGGATAGCGGGCCAGTCGCCTTTCTCCTTAGAAAAATCGATGCCCAGCGCCCCGGGATAGCCCATCAGGGGGGAGGGCAGGTCGGCCTCCACGAAGCAACCGCCCAGCGCCGCGATTCGGTTCAGCAGGGGTTCGGTGTGGGCGTTGTTTGTACAGAAGAAAGCCGCGTCATTACCGTATTTTTCGAGCCAGGCCGGCACGTTTTCGAGGATGTACTGCTGTGCGCCCGCCACGCCCACGTCGGTGGTGGGGTCGGGGGCCGTCTCGAAAACAAACTTGATGCCCAGGTCCTTGCAGACCGCCTCCATGATGGCCCGGCGGCGCCCCAGGGTTTCGTAGCTCATGTGCCGGGGGAAAGAAATGTGAACGAAGGTCTTCGCGCCCAGTTTTTGGGCTCCCAGAGGAATCGTGTAACCCCGGGAGATATTGTCCGTGTTGACCGCAAGGTCGGCCACCGAGGTGATGACGCCGGGATCTTCATGGGCCTCGCCCGCCAGGAGAAGGATGTCCGGGCGTCTCTCGCGGATACGGCGAAACCCCTCCGTCGTCCCCGGAACCGCCTCGTTCACCACGACGACCTTCATTTTCGGATCGTCGGCCAAGCCGGCAAGCTGGCTGATGGTCGTCTCCATCTCCGACATGAACTGGTCGGGATAAGTGATGTGCGTAATCATCCCGCCGTCGGCCGTGCTGCCGTACTCCTCGATCAGGCGCTCCGCTCCCCGCAGGTTGTCCTCGGACTGCGAGACGGTACCCGTCACTATTCCTATGTGAAATTCCGGTTCTTTGGGGGCCTCGGCGGCAAAAGCCGTCCCCGCCAGGCAGGCGCACGCTAAAATTCCCAAAACCATTTTTTGCATTACCCTTTTCTTCATTTAAGACCCTCCTTATATTATGAAAACAATTATATTGAAAACAATTGCAACACCGGACAGTAATCGTAAAACCAAACAGCCGAAAACATGAGCGCTTTATTTGCCGATCTGAATATTTCCCGGGGACGGGGCAACCTTTACCGAAAACATAGGTATCTTGACAGACACCGAAACTTACGGTCGTACTCGCTTTCTACTCAAAAACCTTCATTATTCATAAATTCTCATTTATAAACCCTCATTTACATACCCCCCTTAATTTTAAAGACGAATCTCGTCAAAGAAGCCATTTCAAAAGAGCAATTTCAAAAAAGAATCGGTCCTGATTAGAAGAACAGTTACTTATTTGACATGGTTTACGTCATTATATCATCACTTTTTGTGTTGCTCCCCGCTCCGCGTGTTTGCGGCTCTGCCCGTTACTTGCACGGGCACTCCCGAGAGTATTCGACAGTCCGGCGCGCCGCCGGGCGAGCTTCCGTTATAATGTGTGAGCAAAACGGAGAAGAGGTCGGCCATTCGGATTCATCTTGAGGGCAAGATTTAGCTTAAAGGAGGACTTGCTTTGAGCAGAAAACGAGACGAAAACCTCATGATCGTGGCTGCCGTTGAAGGTTACGCATTCAGGCACAACATGGAGGAGAAGGATGTTTTTGATTTATTCAGGCAACATGACGTGTGCAACTTGATTCGCTCTCAATATGAGACGCTTCACACTCAAAGTCTGAACGAGAGCATTTCTTTTGCCGAGGATGTTCTCCGTTCGAGATCAGGCATATGAATGATATTATGCTGTATCACGGGTCCAATCAAAATTTTGAGTACGTCGACTTGACGAAATCTAGGGACAAACGCGACTACGGTCGGGGGTTTTACATGACGACGCTGAGAGAACAAGCTGCTCGTTGAGCATAGAATATGTATGTAAGACATGAGTGTCGATTCATACGGAACGTGCGCTGGAGCGGCTTCGGATGGTGAGAAAAATTGGAGAATAAATATATCTACAATGAACAGGATATCACAACAGACATCATCATGAAAATCGAAAACATAGTAACCCTGGTCGCGGAGCGGCAATCCGGCGATTTCGATAAAGCGTACCGCGATTTCCTGGAATCTAAAGCGTATTACGCCCTTCGAAATCCAGAATCGCTGATGTGGGCCGAGAGCGCAGAATTTATCGCGGATACGTATTGCGAGGAACGGATATCTTGAAGAACGGGGTTTTACGATGAAGGGGACAAAAACAAATTGCACGGCACGAGGGTTGGTCGCCGCGTTTTTGCTGTGCGCGATTTTGGCGCTGACGTCCAGCGCTCACGGGCAGCCTATGCCCGACGTCTTGGGGGAGTGGCGGGCTTCGCTGGAGCGCGTCGCCGAGCTGAATGCTCACGGGCGGTGGTCGAACCGCGTTTACACCCACCAGGCGCCCATCGCCGGCGTCGAGGTCAATCTGATGGAGGGCCCCGGACCTGGAACGCTTTTCGTCCCCGAAGGAGAGGTCGCTGCCAACGACGCGCCCCTGGGATTTTCCTCCACGTACGAAACCTTGAACGTAGCCGGGCATCGCGGGATACTTGAGCGTGGCGAAATTTTGGGGCAGGCGTTGGCGATCTCGCTGGGTAAAGATCGAACGTTGACGTTGGAAACGAAAAGTCTTTCCAGGGAAGAGTTCCTTAGTTTCGCCGAAAAATTGACCGCGGCATTGGAGGGAAAATAACGAATATGAAAGAGTATCCCATCGGACTCGTGCCGGGTCCCGTTTCCATACCGGCGAACATACGGGAGGCCTGGTTGACGGACTTCGGGAGCAGCGATCTGGAGCCGGATTTTTTCGAGCTTTACGCGGAAAACCAATCACTGGTTCAAAGGCTTCTGGGAACAAAGGAAAGCGTCGTCATCACGTCGGGCGAGGCCATGTCGATCCTGTGGGGCGGCCTCAAAAGCGCCCTCAAACCTGGCGACAGGCTCCTTGCCGTGGCCAGCGGGCTTTTTGGAGAGGGGTTCGCGGACATGGCAAAAGCTCTCGGCATCGAGACCGAGGTCGCAGCGTCGGAATACGATTCCCTTCCCGATCCCCGGAAGGTCCGGGAGGCGGCCTTGCGCTTCCGGCCCCAAATGCTCACCGCCGTCCACTGCGAGACACCCAGCGGGACCCTTACGCCCCTGAAAGAGCTGGGGGAGATCGCCCGGGAGATCGGTGCGCTGTTTTTGGTGGACTTCGTGTCCAGCGGCGGCGGAGCGGCGGTCAACGCGGACGAAAATCAAATCGACATCGGACTTTTGGGTAGCCAGAAGGCGCTGTCCCTTCCTCCGTCCCTGTCCATATCGACGATCGGCCCTCGCGGGTGGAAGGCCATAGAGAAGGTGAACTACAGCGGTTACGACGCCTACCTGCCCTGGCGGAACGTGCCCGAGGTGACCGCTATGCCCTACACCCACGATTGGCACAGCATGAAGGCCCTCCATATCTCCCTGTCGTCCATTATGAAAGAGGGGATGGAGAACGTTTTTGCCCGACATTCCCGGGCGGCGGCCCTTTGCCGCAAAGCGGCCCTTGAAATGGGGCTCCGGCTGTTTCCCGTGAGTGAGGACATTTGCTCCCCCACCGTCAGCGCCTTTTACGTCCCCGAGGGCTGGACGTGGGGGGAATTCGACGAGGCTCTGCGCAAGCGCGGACTGGTCGTGGGCGGAAACTACGGCCGCCTGGCGGGCCGCGTGTTCCGTATCGGGCACATGGGAAGCCAGGCCGACGAGAGCCTGGTTGTGCGCGGTATGGACATAGTGAAAACCGTCTTGAGTGAAAAAAGGGGAAAAAAAGGGGTCGATTGAAAAAGTAAAAAAGTAACTGTAAACGACTGCAAACGGTCCGGTGGATTTTCTGCCGGTTTCTCTTGCACACACTAACTGGGTATGATATATTCCTAAATTGAATTCGTGTAAACGAGTTCATGCCAAGCAGAGGCTCGCCCCTCTCACCTGTGCGACGCTCAACGGGCAGTCGCCGGGTACGGAAAAGTAAGCGATGGTGTTGATGTTTGGGGGCCGCCGGGAAGGTGGCCTTTTGTTGTTGTGAGGTTTTGTCAAGAGGTTTTGTCAATTTGAGGTTTTTGTAAATTTTTAGGTTTTCTTAAATTTGGAGGTGAAACGCTATAGTCCCTAGAACTGAAGACGATGAGCCCAGAATCAATCACGAAATTACTTCTCCGCAAATTTTGCTGGTCGACGAAAATGGAGTCAAGGTTGGGCAGGTTGTGACGTCCGAGGCCGTAAAGATGGCCGAGGAACGGATGTTGGATTTGGTGGAGGTCGCGCCTTTGGCGAAACCGCCGGTGTGTCGGATTATGGACTACGGTAAATACCGATACCAGCTTCAAAAGAAGGAAAAAGACGCCCGCAAAAAGCAAAAAGTGCAGACTTTGAAGGAAATGAAAATGCGCCCCAAGATCGACGAGCACGATTACGACTTCAAGGTCCGGGCGATAAAAAGTTTCCTCGAAGAGGGGCATCGTGTAAAGGTTTCCGTGTTTTTCAGAGGGCGCGAAATGTCCTTTCTCTCCAAGGGAGAAGAGGTACTGAGCCGCGTGGTGGAGGAGTGCGATGGTTTGGGCAAGAGCGAAGGCGCGCCCAAAATGGAGGGGCGGTACATGCGCATCATGCTGACACCCGTCGGGCCGCCCAAAGTCAAGAAAAGCAATACCGCCGCTCCGGCCTCGGACGCAAAAGCAGACGCGAAAAAAGAAAAAATCAAACCAAAAGAAGAAACGCCTGCTGTTTCCGTGCCGACAGAAGACATAGAAAGCTGAAGATACAAAGCTGAAGAATAGAAAATACAAGAACGGAAAGATCGAAAATCCGATGGCGCAGTGCGCCGTTATAATGAGGGGGACATTTTTATGCCTAAATTGAAGTCGCACTCCGGTGCGAAGAAAAGATTTTCTTACACGGCCACGGGGAAGCTCGCTTATCGTAAGGTGGGGCGTTCTCACATCATGGAACACAAGAGCGCGAAGCGCACGCGCAGAATGCGTCAGACCGGGTACGTCTCCCCCACTCTCATGGATCAGATGAAGAGAATGCTGCCCTACGCATAGGGCGTGAAACTCTTTGTTCGAGTGATCTTCGATTTCGAGTACTTCCTGATTTGAGTACTTCCTGTGTTGAGTACTTCCTAAATGAAAGGATGAAGTGGAATGCGCGTCAAAGGCGGAAGCATCAGCAATAAAAAGAGAAAAAAACTTTTTTCCATCACTAAAGGTTATTGGGGTCAGCATAAAAATGTATATCGGCGGGCGAAGGAGGCTTTTTTAGCCGCTCTTTCAAGAGCTTATGGAGATAGAAAACGCAAAAAACGGGATTATCGCAAGTTGTGGATCACTCGCATCAGCGCGGCGACACGGGCCGAGGGGATGAGCTACAGCACCTTCATCAACGGCATCAAAAAAGCCGGCATCACCATGAATCGCAAAATGCTCTCGGAACTGGCCATCCACGATATGCCCGCCTTTCGTCAACTTGTCGTTCAGGCAAAATCCGTCCTGCAATAACGCCGCCTCGATGAGGACCTGTATTTTCCCCATGTCGAAGCTGAAAGAATGAAAGCCAGGCAAACAAAATGGGGTTCCTGTCACTGTGGCAGGAGCCCTCTTAATATACTCCGGATATTGGCATGTATGCCGAATGCGCCTTCTTGAAGGAGGAAATTTGAAGGAGGAAATGGCAGTGAGTGACTTAGGAAACCGCGTGCAGGAGGTCAAAGATTCGTTCGAACGAGACGTCGCGCCAGTGACCACCACCGAGGCCTTGCAGGGGTTGAAAGTTCAGTACCTGGGGAAAAAGGGGATGCTGACCACTCTCTTGAAGTCCCTGGGAAACCTTTCGCCCCAGGAGCGGCCCCTCGCCGGAGAGGCTTTGAATACCCTCCGCAGCGAACTGGAGCAAAAGATCGAAGAGAAAAAACAGCTTCTGATCCAGGCGGAAGACGCCGCCGCCGAGGCCATGGAAAGAATCGACGTCACTCTGCCTCCCCGGGGAAGGCCGGCGGGGGCGTTCCACCCCGTGGCCCAGACGATGCACGAAATCGTCTCTATTATGCAGGGCCTCGGCTACTCCGTGGTGCTGGGCCCGGAGATCGAGGAGGACCATTATAATTTCGAGTGCCTCAACATGCCCTCCTGGCACCCGGCCCGGGACATGCAGGACACGTTCTACTTCCCGGATTCGGAAGACCAGGAAACGGCCAAAAGGCGGCTTTTGAGGACCCACACCTCCCCCGTGGAGATCCGGGCGATGCTCCGTTACGGCGCGCCCCTGCGCATCATCTGCCCCGGCAAGGTCTACCGCCGGGACAACGACCCCACCCACTCCCCCATGTTCAACCAGTTGGAGGGCCTGCTGGTGGACGAGGGCGTTTCTTTTTCCGTTCTGAAGGGATCTTTGATAGAGCTGATGAACGGATTTTTCGGCCGAGCATTGAAAAGCCGCTTCCGCGCCAGTTATTTTCCCTTTACCGAGCCCTCCATGGAGCTGGATATCGAGTGCGTGGAGTGCGGAGGGAAAAACCCGGACTGCCGCATCTGCAAGGGAACGGGATGGCTGGAGGTCTGCGGCATGGGGATGACCCATCCCTTCGTGATCCGCGCGGGCGGCATCGACCCCGAAAAATACAACGCCTTCGCCTTCGGAATGGGACTCGACCGAATGGCAATGCTGAAGTATGGGATCAGCGACCTCCGCTACCTGTTCAACGGAAACGTGTCCTACTTTCTGTCGGGGAGAGATGTATTATGATCGTATCGTGGCAGCTGCTGAAGCGGTTCATCGATTTACCGGTGTCGCCGGAGGAGGCGGCGGTCCGCCTGACCCTGTCCGGCGCCGAGGTGGAGTCCATCGAACATCCCGAGGCTCAGGTTTCGGGCGTCGCCGTGGCCCGTGTCCGGTCTCTCCAAGGGCATCCCTCGAAACCGAACCTTTTTGTCGCGACCCTGGAGACCGGCAAGGGCGAAGCCGTCTGCGTCACGGCCGCGACAAATTTAAAGGCGGGAGATAAGGTCTTTTACGGCGCTCCCGGGGCGACCATCCCCGAGGTCACCGCCCGGGGCACTTCGAAGAAGGCGGAGCTGGGCCTGCGGGATTTCGGAGAGATCCGCAGCGCGGGCATGATGCTTTCCGCGGCGGAGCTGGGGCTTCCCGACGTGGACATCGTGGAAGGCATTTTGGTGCTGCCGGAAGACGCCCCTCTGGGGGCGGACGCCCTTTCCCTCTACGGCCTCGGGGACGCGCTTCTGGACGTTTCCATAACCCCCAACCGAGGAGACCTCCTGAGCATCCTGGGCATGGCCCGCGAGCTGAAGGGGCTGTACCCCGATGCCGTTCTGAAACCTATGCCCGAACACACCTCCGGGACGGAGGACTGGCCGGTAGAGTTCGGCGCTATCGCCCTGCCCGACGACGGGTGCCTGAATTATCATCTGGGGCTTGCGACCGGCGTGAAGATAGCTCCCTCTCCTGTGGAGATTCGCGTGACCCTCGCTCACCTGGGGATGCGGCCTATTTCCAACATCGTCGATGCCACGAACTACGTGATGCTCCTTTTGGGGCAGCCTCTGCACCCCTTCGACCTGAACACGCTCCCTGGATGGGAGATCACGGTACGCCCCGCCTTCGAGGGAGAGAAAATCGTCACGCTGGACGGCAAAGAGCGTCTTTTGACCGCCAAGGACATGCTCATCACCAGCGGTAAAGAAACTCCCACCCACCCCATCGCCCTGGCGGGCATCATGGGCGGTAAGGAAACCGTTATCAACGACGACACCGACGTGGTGGTCCTGGAGGGCGCAAGTTTTTCCCCCCGGCGTGTGGGACACACGTCCCGGCGTTTGGGCATCGCGTCGGAAGCCGCGTTTCGTTATTCCCGGGGCGTGGACCCCACTCTTTCCGCCCTGGGCGTCGATTACGCGCTCTTTTTGATGAGGGAGTGGAGCGGCGCGGTCATCGACTACAAAAAACTTTCGGCCTTCAACCTCCAGCCCGAGCCCCAACCCGTAGTCCTCACGAAAAAAAAGCTCCATACCTACCTGCTGTGGAGCGACATGGAGGAGGCCACCCAAATTTTGGAGGGCTACGGCATCCGTCACGTAAAAAATTTGGAATCAGAATACCTGAAAGCAGAAGATTTAAAAACAGGAGATTCGCGAAGCGAAAATTTCGGCGGGAACGTTCGCGCCTTCGTTCCCCCCACCTGGAGGCCCGACATCGCCATCGAGGAGGACTTGATCGAGGAGATCGGACGCTGGCGGGGTTATGACTCGGCGCCCGCCCACCTGCCGGGTGTGCTGCCCAGGCGGGGCGATGTGGGCGCGGAAACGTCCCTGGCGGGGGCTATGCGGGCCTGCGCCATCGCTCGGGGTTACGTGGAGGCGGTCACCTACAGTTTTCTGCCGGAATCCTTCGTCTCGACCTTGCGCTTGCCCGACGACGATCTCCGCGCCCATCCCCTTTGTTTGGCGAACCCCATCAGCCAGGACTGGGTGGCCATGCGCACCACGCTGATTCCGGGTTTGCTGAACGGCCTGAAAGAAAGTATCGCCTCGGGCTGGCGTGAGCCCGTCCGGCTCTTCGAGATCGGCCGCGTTTTCCTGCGCAGCGGCGCTCACTCCACGGAACACGGCGAGCCGGAACACAACGAGCTGGAGGTTTTGGGCGGACTGGTCTGCAGCGGAACAGCCCCCCGCACTCCGTGGCAGGAGACCCTCGAGGACTTCCTGAGCGTCAAGGCCGACGTTCTGGCCCTGCTGCAGATCCGGGGGCGCAGGGCATCTTTCCTTCAAGGCACGGAGCCCTTCGGCCACGCCGGCCAGACCGCGCGCATCCCGGGCATCGGCTATTTGGCCCGTCTGTCTCCCGCCATCGAGCGGGAACTGGGTTTCGCGCAGCCTGTCTACATTTTCGAGTTGAGCCTGGCCGCGCTGGAGAGCGTCGAAAAAAACGCCTACACCCCAGCCTCGCCCTTCCCCGCCAACTTCCGCGACATCTCCATGCTGGTTCCCAACGACAAGACCCAAGACGAGGTCGTGGCCGAAATTCAAGCGTCCGTGACGCAAGCGCCTGTAACGCAAGCGTCCGTAACGCAAGCGTCCGTGATGCAAGCATCCGAGACGCAGACTTCCAACAGCGAAGAATCCTCCGCGAAAATTTTGGAGAGCGTCAAATTGTTCGACATCTACAGCGGCAAAGGAATTCCGGCAGGGTACCGAAGCATGGCTTTCTCTCTCTGCTACCGCACCTTCCACCGAACGCTGAACGACGAAGAAGTCGATAAAATTCATAACTCCCTGCGCGACGCTTTGGGCAAAAAAGGATACAATATTCGGTAAATCTTTACGTTTTGTTACCTTCTGACCCGCCGACAAGATCCCTTTGACCGGGGCTTTTGCCGACGGGGAGGGTGTGTATCGTAAAAGAACAAAAGTCAGAACAAAAGTACTTCAAGGTGGCGATAGCGTGAACACATTGGAGAATATCGAAAATCTCGTCGAGTACCTGGCGAACAAGATCAAGTTGCTTCTTGGCGAGCGTGAAGAAATGCTCGAGGAGATAACGCGCCTTCGTATGCGTTTGACGGAGAGAGACAAAGAAGCCGTAAAGGCGTCGCATGAAATGAGAGCCGAACTGGAGGTCGCTCAGACCAGCGCTCTGCGTTTTGAACAGGAACAAGTCCGGATAGAGTCGAAACTTCAAGAGCTGAACGACAGGCTGATCGCTTTGGTGCGAAGCAGTGACGGCGAACGAAACGGGAGTTGACTTCTTTGACTAAGTTGCGGGAAGTTCGCATTATTATAGGCAAGCGAAGTTATCGTATGCAGACCGCTCTGGACGAAGAGGAACTCAAGCGGGTAATCGCTATTGTGGACGAAGTCGGCCAGGCCATAGGCAAGGATTACGATCAAGACCATTTGTTGATGCTGACGTGTTTGCAGCTCGCCTACAGCCTGGAAAAAATTTCGAAGTACTTGGAACCCCTGGAAAGCAGATTGGAAAACCTCGCTCCCTGGACCCCGCCAGACGCCGAAGATAACCCCGAGGACCTCGACTGACGCACCACCCAAGGGAGGCGGCAAGCCTCCCTTATCGAAACCCTACTATCCCACTCTTCCCATCCAACGTATTCCCAACGCCTTGCCATCCGACGCCTTCTCATCCTGAGGGTCACGAATCCTGGAGGCGAGGGTGCAGTTTGCCGGACTTCATAGTGTAAATCCGATCCGCATAGTTTGCGGCATCCGAATTGTGCGTGACCATCAGCACGGACGTTCCGTTTTTTACGATGGCGGCAAAAAGCTCTATGATCTCGGCTACGGTTTCCTCGTCCAGATCTCCCGTGGGTTCGTCCGCGATCAGCAATTTGGGGGACATGAACAGCGCTCTCGCTATGGATACCCGGTGCAGCTCGCCCCCGGAAAGGCTGGAGGGATATTGGGACGCGAGGGGGCGGAGGCCCACTTGTTCCAGCAAAGAAAGGGCCCTATCGGCGGGATCGTCGTCGCGCTTGAAAAAAACGTGAGGAAGAATCACGTTCTGAAGCACGGTGAAATTGGAGAGAACGTTGTGCCCCTGCATGATGTAGCCCAGCCGGGTGTTTCGCAGCCGGGAAAGCTCGCCGTCGCTGAGTTGGGCGTATTCCTGGCCCTCGAAGCCGACGCTGCCGGAAGTTGGGGTCAAGAGCCCCGCCAATATATTCAAAAAGGTGCTTTTCCCGCTGCCGGACCGCCCGACGATACAAACGAACTCCCCCGCGCCGATGGACAGAGAAGCGCCGTCCACCGCGTAAAACGGAAGGCCGTCCCGGTAGTATCGCTTTTTTACTTCACGGGCCTCGAGAATCACAGTCCGCCCTCCCGGATGACCACGTAGGCGTCGCTGCTCCCCATTTTAGAGGACGAAAACAGCGAGGCCAGAGGGCCAGTGGCGAAGGACAAAAACAGGCTCGCGGCGGCGATTGCCAGCAATTTCCCCAAAGACGGCTGCATGTAGGGCATACTGATGGTTTCCTGAATGTATATTCTGAAAGGCAGTATCAGCAAAGCGGAGAGAAAAACGCCTATCGCGGCGCCCGTGAGGCTGATGGTCCCCGACTCCAGAAAAACCAAGGCGATGAGTTTTTTCCGGGTGATGCCGAGGGAACGCAGTATTCCAAACTCCTGCTTTCTCTCGTTGAGAGTGACGGAAAACACAATCGTCAGCACCAAAAGAGACAAAATCCACAAGATCACCACAAGAACAGCGGTAAACGCCGTCAAGGCACGCAACCCTCCCGATACGTTGCCGATAATGGTTTTTGTGGGCACCACCACAATACCGCTCTTGCCGTACCCGAAGGTGTTGTTGATCTTTCTCGTCATGCCGGCGGCCGTCAACCCGTCGTCGATCAGTACCACCAACGAAGAAATGGATTCTTCCGGCGGAGTAGAGGCTCCTTCTCGCGAGGCGTTTTCTCCGTTTTCTCCTTCTAAAGAGGGGCCTCCCTTCGCCCCGTAATCGCCCGCCGCCCTTCTCGCGGCGTTCATGTTCATAAAAATGGAAGCGTCGAAGCCCGTTCCCGTGTTTTCCATTTTGGCGGCTATACGGTAGCTGCGGTCGAAGAACATCAGCTTATCGCCCACCCTCCCCGAAACGGAGCCTCCGATCACGATTTCATCGTCGCCCAGCTCCCCGGGCAAAGCCGTTCTGAGCCAGGGGGTCACGATGAAATCCGTCTCTTGATCGAACCCGATCAGTTGAATGGGAACGGAACAGCAGGCGGCATTGAGAGAAGCCACGAACAGATGCGGAGACACGGCTCTGATTCCCTCAAGGGCCGATATTTTCTCGATCCAGTCCGCATTCATGTAAAACGTGCTGGGTTCGCCCCGCAGAAGAATGCCCTCCACCATTTGGTCGTACCCTTTGGGAACGATCAAGATGTCGGCCCCCAGCCTTTTTGCCAGCCCCTCCGTTCCGTTGATCAGGCTGTAGGTGATCAGCGACCCGCCAAACAGCACGAAGGCCAGAGCCGCCACCAGCGACACGAGGCAGGCTGTGCGGAAGGGCCTGCGTTTCAAATTGTAAACGGCGACGTCCGAAAACGTGAGAAACGGCCTTCGTTTCATGACTGGCGGGCTTTCATTGGGATTTGCATGGGGACTTGCATGGGGACTTGCATGGGACGTTTGCGGTGCAGATAAAAGGCGTTGACCGCAAAGCCGACGACGGTGAGGACGCCGATCACCGTCAGCGAGGGAAACGCCACCTTGCGGCAGGGCATCGTCGCCATCTCGCAGCCGCCGATCAAAGCGTGGGGAAACGCCAGGGCGAGCCCTCCTGTGAAAGCAAGAGAGAGGCTGAGGCCCAATCGGACTTTTTCGGAAGAGAACAGCAGCAGCAAAACGCCCAGGGCGACGATGAGAAGGCCGACACCGATCTCCGCCTGCCCCGTCCAATGGCACTTCATCCAGCGGCCATTCGCCATGGGTTTGCAAATTTCAAAGAAGAACTGAGGCCCGAACGCAATGAGCGACCCCATGACCACAGCGCCCAATCCGCTGATCATTCTGTTTTTCATTTTTTGTCTTTTTCTCTCCTTGTTGAAGATATAAGTTTGAAGCAACATACTTGAAACGGCGCAAATCAACCCACTTCACATTATAACGGCTTCTCTCCGAAATGAACACGGCCGTCAAAGTAATAGGACCCTAACTTGACCCAGTTACTTGCACCTCGTATTCGCATTCGACAAAGAAAAGAAGAGTATAATAATTTTTTGAGTATTTTATTTACCGGCATGAGCGATCTCGGAGAGCAGGGGTGCGGCATATTGAGCAAATCGAGGGAGACAGGGGAGAATTCGGGGTTCGCTTTTCCCGTTTATGGCGAAATGAACGAAGAAATAAAGGCAAAAATAAAGACAGAAATAAAGACAGGGGAAAAATTTTTAAGCGAGAGTACGAAGGGCACTTTGGCTGTACTGCTGACTTACGCCATGTGGGGAGTCATGCCTCTTTACTGGAAAACCCTGTCTTCCGTGCCGCCGGCGGAAATTTTAGCTCACCGAGCCATTTGGGGATGCGTCTTTTCGCTTTTTCTTCTGGCGCTGCTCCGGGGAGGGAAAGGCATCGCCTCGCTGTTCCGTGAAAACCGCGGTTCTTTGGGGCTGTTGGTCTGTTCCGGGGCGGTCCTCACGGTGAACTGGTACCTTTATATCTGGGCCGTCAACAGCGGCAGAATACTGGAGGCCAGTCTGGGATACTTCGTCAACCCCCTGCTGAGCATCCTGTTTGGCGTGGCGGTCTTTCGAGAGCGCCTGCGCTTCCTTCAGACGGCGGCCGTGGGGTTCGCCGCCTGCGGAGTAGCCGTAGAGCTGGCTGCCTTTGGACGCCTGCCCCTGACGGCGCTGGGCATCGCCCTCACCTTCGGGGTTTATGGACTGCTGAAAAAACTGATCAAGGCGGATTCCCTCTCTGGACTGACCTTGGAGACGCTGTTTATCGTTCCCTTCGCGCTGTTCTGGCTTGTCTGGCGCCAGTGCACGGGGGATGCGCATTTTCCCTATGGCGCCGGGCTCAGCGCCCTGCTGATCGGGGCAGGGGCCTTGACGGCAGCGCCTCTCATCGTGTTCGCCTGGGGGGTGAGACACACCACCATGACCGCCGTCGGGCTCACCCAGTACGCATCCCCCATCCTGACCTTTCTCACCGCCACGCTGATTTACCACGAACCCATGCCCCCGGCTCGATGGCTTTCCTTCGCCCTCATCTGGGCCGGAATTGCCGTGTTCACGACAGAATCTCTTCTGCGCGCGAGAACCTGAAAGCATCGGTGCCGACCGGAAGACCACTGCTGTCAACTTAAGGAGAAAACAGTTGTAAAATGGCAGAATGAGGAAGTGCTTAGGTATTAGATTAAGGTTTGGTAAAAAAATGCCGAAAATATGAGAAAGCACAGCTAACTGGTTGTGTATCTTAAATGGAATGGTGTGAAAACGATGAAGAAAGAAACCGGGACAAGGATGTTTAACATGGCGAAGGAAATGCTTGAGAACTGCGAAAAAGATGAAGATCTTCGGAAAAAAAACGGCTTTTACACGAAAGAGCCGCCTTGGAGCTAAAAATCTGTTGATAATACTTTTACGCAAGATTTGTAAGCCATTACAAATTGAGATAGATAAGTTTTTTGATTCGA
>JAISLU010000107.1 GCA_031277095.1 Synergistaceae bacterium | reverse complement strand
GCTGTGCTTTCTCATATTTTCGGCATTTTTTTACCAAAACTTAATCTAATCTAATACCTAAGCACTTCCTCATTCTGCCATTCTACAACTGTTTTCTCCTTAAGTTGACAGCAGTGGTATCGACAGGGGAAAAACGCCGGGAAGCCGCCGTAGCCCTCAAATTTCTCCACCTCAACCTCAAGCTGGGATTCCCCACGCATTGCTGTGAGGTCACAGGCTCAAAGAAGTCAGAAACTTCAAGAAATCGCAGACTTCAGTAAGACACAGGCTCCAAAGGGAAAAATCACCCCCTGCTTCCGCACTGAAGAACGCAAAAGAAGAGCGGCAAAAGTTTGTCATTACAGTATTATTCCTTTTTGCGGACAAGAGCTGATGTCTCCGGTCATGCGTCTCTCACTCTTTCTCTCTCATTCTTTTTCTATCCAGCCCATTTCCGCTTTGAAATCCTCCCTTGCGGGGCTGAACGCATCCAGCGCGACGGAATTTTCCAATGCCACGCCTCCGTGAAGCTCGTCTGGGGCGAACACGATAAAGCTGCCTCCTTCGACGATCTTCGGGTTGCCGTCTTTTCCCTCGAAACGCATTTTTCCGCTGATGACGTAGGTGATCTGCTCGTGGCGGTGAGTGTGAGGGGCCAAAACCGCGTCTTTTGCCAGAAGCCAGTGCGCGAGGCTGAGGCTTGTTCCGTGGGCAAAGGTCCCTATGAGGCCCGGCCTCTTGTCGAATTTTTTTATCTCGGCGCTCTTGTAGATTTTCAACGTCATCTTTCCCTTCGATTCAATCTCATTCGATTTTTAATATCATGCAATTCGAATATTTTCCCATAAAAAACTTGTTTGCGATGGTCGGGGGTCAAAACAGCACGGAGTACTTTCCGATGTTAGATTTGTCGTAGAGCATGGGGTTTTCCAGGGTCAATATCTGTCCGTTGGGCTGAATCGTGTACTCGCCGAGTTTTCGGGTGGTAAATTTCGCGCCGGGCACGGGGGTAAAGCCCTCTTTTTTTTCGGCCCATACCATGTAAACGCTGATATAGCCTTCATAGGGAGGGTTCCAAAGCTGGAAACCCTCACAGGTTCCGTCCAAAATAAATTCCGCCATTTGAGAGGGCAGCCCCAGGCCCGTGACCTTGATTTTGCCGGACATACCGCTTTCCCGGACGACCTGGCACGCCGCGGCGATGCCCACCGTCGTGGGGGAGAGGATGCCTTTCAGGTCCGGGTATTTCGACAGAAGCGCCTTCGCCTCGGCGGCGGACTTCTCCAACTGATCGTCGCCGTAGACCACCTCCACAAGCTCCATCTTTGCATATTTGGGGTTGTCTTCCAGTTCTTTTTTCATGAGACCGACCCATGTGTTCTGGTCCGGAGCGTCTACTGTGGCGGATAAAATGGCGAAGGACCCCTCGTAACCCATTTGCTCGCCCATGAGCTCCATTTGGGCCCGGCCGATGGTATCGAAGTTCACCGGCATGATCGCCGCGTCCCGGTGGGCCTCGCTGCCTGGAATGTCCTGGTTGATGATGTACACACGCACACCCGCCGCCCGAGCCTCATCGAACACGGAATTGAGGGCGGTGTTGGAGTTGGCGGAGATGAATAGGGCGTCGGCCTTGTCCTGAATGGCCTTCTTCACAAATTCGATCTGGTTGTCGGCCTCGGCGACCTGAGGTCCCGAGTAGACATATTTGAAATTTTCATCCCCCAGCTCGGAGATCGCGTCGTAAAAGCCCGTACTCAACGCCTCGAAATAAACATTTCCCAAATTTTTAGGAATGAAGTAGATCGTGATCTTTTTGCCTCTTGCGGAAACGTTGGGTTGCTGGGCAATCAACGGAGCTTCAGGCGTTTTTTTGCCGAACGCAAAAAAAACGGCAATCCCTCCGGCTATAACCACAATGAGTGCTGCCACCATAAGAATATTTTTTCGCATCGAGTATTCCCCTCCTCTTCTAAACGGGAAGATATTTGTACAGCGCCGAAAGCATTTCTTGAACGTCGATGGGTTTGCCTATGTGTTCGTTCATCCCCGCCGCGAGACATTTTTCGATATCTTCGCGGAATACGTTCGCCGTCATGGCGACAATGGGAACTTCCCGTCCCCTTGGGCTGTCCAGCGCACGAATGAGGCGGGTGGCCTCGTATCCATCCATCTCGGGCATCTGTACGTCCATGAAAATCATATCGTACTTGTCAGGCGCCTCGCTGAACAGACGAACGGCTTCCGCCCCGTTTTCCGCGCAGTCTATTTCCAGCAGCGTCGGCTCCAAAAGCGAAAGAACGATTTCTTGGTTGATTGGCACATCCTCGGCCAGAAGCAGGTGTTTTCCTTTGAAATAGCCCACTTCATCGGCTTGCTTGTTCTGGAGCGCGGAAAGGTCTTGCATGCCCAGGCATTCGTTGATGCAGTCCACCAGAGCGGAAGGGAAAATGGGCTTGGAGATGAATTTCGTGACTCCGGATTCCCGCGCCTCGGATTCGATGGCCGCCCATTCCGTGGCAGAAATCATGGTGACCACAAATTTCTCCTTCCTGCCCGAGTTCTCCGC
The DNA here is from genome assembly GCA_031277095.1 of Synergistaceae bacterium. Classification (GTDB taxonomy): domain Bacteria; phylum Synergistota; class Synergistia; order Synergistales; family Aminobacteriaceae; genus JAISLU01. The sequence goes on along the minus strand of JAISLU010000107.1, from coordinate 2,595 downwards.
TTTGATGCGGCGCGCGAGTTCCATGCCGTCCATGCCGGGCATCTTGCAGTCCAGAAAGTAAATGTTGTAGGGGCCGTTTGCCTCGATCATGGCCAGAGCTTGCGCCCCGCCCTCCGCAGTGTCGCAGACCAAACCCAGTTCCCGGGCTATTTCACTGAAATAAGCCAGAAGGTCGCGGTCGTCGTCCACCGCCAGCAGGCGGATATTTTTCCAGTTCACGTGCTCGTCCAAAAGACGGGGCCGCACCCCGACGGACCGCTGGGCTTTCAGAGTGAAGGTGAAGGTGGAACCTTTCCCCAGCTCCGAGTCGATCCATATTCTGCCGCCCATCATCTCGACGATGCGTTTGGATATGGCAAGCCCCAGGCCGGTGCCGCCGAATTTACGGGACGTGCCGCTCTCCGCCTGCTGAAAGGACGTGAAAAGCCTGGCCTGCTGTTCCGCGCTGATGCCGATCCCCGTGTCGGACACGCTGATCTGGAGGGTACACAGACCGTCTTCTTCCCCCAAAAATTGAGCCGCAAGATGAATGGCGCCCTCCGAGGGCGTGAACTTCACGGCGTTGGACAAAAGGTTCGCGATGACCTGCGCGATTCTCTGGTCGTCCCCAATCAGCTCCGGGGGAATGTCCCGGTCGATATGCACGGTGAAACGCAGATTCTTCTCCTCGACCCGAAAATTGACGACGGTCACCACCTTCTGGAGCATCTTTTCGAAGTTGAACCGCTCGGGGGAGAGTTCGAATTTGTTCGCCTCGATCTTGGACATGTCCAGGATGTCGTTGATGACGCCCAAAAGGTGCGTAGAGGCGTCTTCTATTTTTTGGAGGCAGTAATCCTTTCTCGCCACGTCGTGGGATGTTTTCGCTATGGCCGTCATTCCGATGATGGCGTTCATCGGCGTCCGCATCTCGTGGGACATATTGGCCAAAAAGTTGCCTTTCGCCTGGCTTGCCTCCTCGGCTATTTCCTTCAGAGCGGCCAGGGACGCGTTCTGCTCTCTGATTTGTTGGAAGGGCTTCGCGATGGCGCTGGCCGAGAAAAAAGCGGCCACTACACCGAAGCCGAGAAAAATCGCGCCGGCCAACAGCAGAAGGTAGCGAATTTGTACGTAGGGGCTCTCGCCGATGAGGGCCACCACGCCCAGCATCCATCCGTCGGAGCTGCTGATGGGGACGTAGGCGCAGACGCGGTCGCTGCCTTCAAAGTGGTAAACCCCGACGCCGGGCTCCCCCCGGATCAACGTTTCGAAAAATTCGCCCCGCGCCCTGGTTTGGGCGTCGGAGTTCGGCCTGGCGGCGTCCTGGATGAAGTTGAATCGGTCCATCACCAGTTGAATCCGATAATTGGAGATCATGGCCCCCTCCCGGTCCATGATGAAGATGTTTCCCGACTTCCATATCCTGAACTCGGAGATGATGCTGTTGAAATATATTCCCGGCAGCGTTGCGACCAGAATCCGCGACCCCATCGGGGCACAGATGCGGATGACGAGGTTGCCGTCGTTGGCGTGCTCGGTGGTGGAGACTACCCGCTCGCCAATGGCCGCGCGCCGGGCATAGGGGTTCTGGACAAATTCGTCGGACGGTGCGGAAACCCCGTGAGAAGCCACCACCCCCCTTGAATCCATGACCGTCAAGGCAAGATAATCGTGCTTCAAAACCTCTTCTTTCAACAAGCTGGCCAAGCTGCCGGACATGGAATTAGATGTGGATGTGGATGTTAATGTAGACGTGGAGCTTAATGTGGAAGCGGGAGCCTCCACGTCGCGCATGATAGCTGCCAAACACTCCATAGCGATGGTATCCACCTCCGCCTTCAACAGCCGAAGGTTGGCGGCAACCATCTTGGCAGCGATTTCGCTGATCACCGTCATGTCGTCCGCGACAACCGTCACGAAATGGGTCCGGCTGAAGTATATGCCGAGCCCCGTGCTGGAAACCGTAAGCAGAGTCACAATGGAAATGATGATAATGATCACTTTCGTTTTTATCGACACGACGGCTCTCACCTTCAAACTTTCAAACTTTTCAAACTTTGCAATTTTGCACCTTTTCAACCTTCCAAACTTTCACATCTCCAACTCGGGCACCCTTGCATCGATGAATCTATTGCACAAGAGACGATCACAGAAAGTGCTTGCAATGTCATCTCTTTATACCGCAAACCAATTTTCAGAATATATTACAAACATAATATAATGGATTATACCAAACGGGGGCAGAATGCCGCCATGTATCGGAGTATGTATCGGAAGTTCACCATCAGAAGGCTCAAATTTGTGAAAGTCCCGAACATGCCCGACAGGGCGAAATGTCAGGTAAAGTCAGGTAAAGAAGCGTCGCTGCCTGCATTTCAGACAGCGACGTGTTTTTGCGCAACCTTATTCAACTCTGCATACACCCAAGGGTGTGTTTTTTCAGGCGATCATCTCCATGAAGGCGCCCATACGGGTGGAAAGCTGTTCCGTGTCGCTCTGGGAGTAATCCGTCTCCACGGGGATATAGGGAACGCTCCTTTTTCCCTTCCTTTTTTCCCCGGACGTCAGCCGCTCCCGAACCAGAAAACTTTCCACATTGTAAGTGTGACAGGCCTG
>JAISLU010000100.1 GCA_031277095.1 Synergistaceae bacterium | reverse complement strand
TTAGGAACTGTTAAATAATAACTTGCGAAAATTACACTGGTTTTAAACAATAGTTCCAACAGCCAAACGGAGCAATTTGATCAATTTTTATCGATTCAAAATCCTCATCTGACAATTTTTTTGCAAGTTCATATTCTGTGTCATCACGAACACAAATCACTTTAAGACCTGTTTCCGTTCGAGTTGATCCAATCAAATCTATTGCGGTTTTAACGTCTATTAACGGCTTGCCTTGCCAATGTTTACTTATGTAACAAAAAAGGCGATGCTCAATTTTATTCCATTTTGATGTCCCTAGTGGGAAATGACATACATGTATTTCAACGCCTATACGGTTTGCTACCCGTTTCTCCAGCCTTTAACGAAAGGGCCGCGGGCTCGATTTTCAGCGTGCCGCTTTCCTCCGTTACCGTCACGGAGCAAGTCGCTGCCGCGCCTCTGCCGTCCACAACCGTGATTGTCGCCGTTCCTGCCACTGCCGACGTCACCAGGGCCGTTGCAGGTCCGCTCTTCGCCACCCAAGCGACGTTGGGGGTATCGGAAAACCACGTCAGATCACCCGCGTAATTTTCGGCCAGGAGCATTCCGCTTCCGCCGATTTTCAGGGAAAGGGCCGAGGGCGTTATCGTCAGATTGAGGATGGGCGACGCTGTCCCCTCCGTTACCGTGACGCGGCACATTGCCCGAGCGCCGCTGCTGTCGAAAGCGACGACGTTCGTTTCTCCCGCTGCCAGAGCCACCACCGTGGCCGTCGTAAAATTCGTGGGGTTTACTGTGATGTTGGCATTTTGCGATTGCCAGACCAAGCCTCCTTTGACATTGTAGGCCACGAGAGTTCCCATCTCCCCGACCTTTAAGGAAAGCCTTGACGGCGCTATCACCAGCTCTCTCTCGCCGGGAGAAGGGGGCCTGCCGTTTCCTTCTCCACCCCCTCCTCCACAGCCGCCGGTCATCGTCATAAAAACCATGATCCCGAAAAGAACCCAAGCGCCTATAGATCTGCATTTCCTGCTGTTCAAAAGTTTCATTTTGAAAAAACCTCCCGAATAAAAATATGCCGGCGGCGACAGTCCTGTTGGTCAGGAATACCGACGAACATTTGCGGGGACGTGAATATCGCCCTCGCTTGGTATCGAGCATCATTAGTCTTGAGATCGCGGTTTGGAGATCGCACCCTGAACGGGCATGGGAAAACTGAAGAGGAAAAAGAATTCTTTAAAAGAAAGAAGTTACGTTCTGCGTTCTGCGTTCTGCGTTCTGCGTTCTGCGTTCTGCGTTCTGCGTTCTGCGTTCTGCGTTCTGCGTTCTTATTATATCTGGTTATTCCTGAATTTTCAAGAGTATAATGCACATAAATAGAGTACATATCCCTGTTTATCCCTCCCTTTTATCGACCCACCCTAAACCGAATCTCGCCTTTTTCTGCCGCTGTCCGTCAGTTCTTTCATGTAGGACTTCAGATATGCGGACGTATAGCCTTTTTTCGAGGCAGCGACCTTTTCCGGGGTACCCTCGGCCACGAGACTGCCGCCGCCCTCTCCGCCCTCGGGCCCCAGGTCTATGATGTAGTCGGCGGACAGGAGTACGTCCAGGTTGTGTTCGATGAACACCACCGTGTTCCCCTGATCGACGATACGGTGGACAATTTCCAGGAGCTTGCGGACGTCCGTGTAGAAAAGCCCCGTAGTGGGCTCGTCCAGAAGGTACAGGGTCTTGCCTCCGAATCGCTTGGCCAACTCTTTCGAGAGCTTCACCCGCTGGGCCTCGCCCCCCGACAGGGTCAGAGCCGATTGGCCGAGACGGATGTATCCCAGCCCTGCGTCCTGGATCAGGCGCAGTTTCGACGCGATCCTCGGGATGTCCGCGAAAAATTCGACGGCCTCGTCCACGGTCATGGCCAGCACGTCCGCGATGGATTTTCCCTTGAAACGGACCTCCAGGGTTTCGTGGTTATAGCGCGTGCCTCCGCAGACCTCGCAGTCCACGTAAATATCCGGCAAAAAAAGCATCGACACCTTCACCGATCCCGCTCCGCCGCAGGCCTCGCAGCGTCCGCCCTTGACGTTGAAGCTGAATCGCCCGGGTTTGTAGCCTCGGATTTTGGCCTCGGTCATCTCGGCGAAAAACTCCCGGATCAACGAGAATACGCCCGTGTAGGTGGCGGGGTTGGAGCGCGGGGTGCGCCCGATGGGGCTCTGATCCACCAAAACCACGTTCTCGAAGTCCTCCCCTCCCACGATCTCCTTGTGGAGACCGGGGCGCTCCCGGAAGTCCCTATCCAGCATTCGCTTCATGCCTTTGTAAAGCACGTCGTAAACGAAGCTGCTTTTACCCGAGCCCGACACGCCGCAGATACAGGTGAAAACGCCCTTGGGGAGTTTGACGTCGATTTTCTTCAGGTTATGGTGCTCGGCGCCCTTTACGGTAAACCATCCGGCGGGCTCACGCCGGTACAGGGGCGCGTTTTTTGCCCTGGCTCCCTTACGAGGCGCGCCGTTTGCGGATTTAGCGGGAGCCGAGACGATCCCCGTCACCTCGCCCCGCAGGTACGGCCCCGTCAATCCCTGGGTATTCAGGACGTCCTCGTAGGTTCCGTTGTAGGTGATCTGCCCCCCCAGTTCTCCCGCGGCGGGGCCCATCTCGATCAAGGCGTCGGCCGCCTTGATGGTGTCCCGGTCGTGTTCCACCACCACCACCGTGTTGCCCAGGTCGCGGATGGACTCCAGGGTCTTGACCAGGCGCTCCGTGTCCCGGGAGTGAAGGCCGATGGTGGGCTCGTCCAGGACGTAAAGCACCCCGCTGAGTTTCGAGCCGATCTGGGTCGCCAGGCGTATCCTCTGGCTTTCGCCCCCCGACAGGGTGTCCGCGCGCCTCAAAAGGGAGAGATACCCCACCCCCACGTCCACCAGAAAATCCAGGCGCTTTTGAATCTCCAGCATCACCTGGGCCACGATGTGCGCGTGGGTCGTCCCCAGCTCGAAGCTCTTTGCCACCACCGCCAGCCTGTCGATGGGCATCGTCAGAAGCTCCCCTATTCCATACCCTCCCACCTTCACCGTCAGCGCCTCGGGCCGCAGCCGCAGTCCGTTGCAGGAGGCGCAGATGTCCTCCACACGGTAGCGGGACAGTTCTTCGGACACGGCCTCGGAGTCGGTCTCGGCCCAGCGGGCCTCCAGCCAGTTGATCAGCCCCTCGTAACGGCCCATGTACGGGCGGTCCACCCCGTGTTCCGTGAAGATCATGGGGACGCGATCGTCGTTGCCGTAAAGTATGAAGTCCTTCACCTGCCGGGGCAGGTCTTTGTATTTTGGGGAGAGATCCCACCGGTATTTTTTCGCGAAGAGGGCGATCTTCGTCAGAAAGTAGGGTTTGGTTTTCCAGGGCAGAATCGCGCCCTCCTCCAGAGTCCGGTCCGGGTCGATGGAAAGCTCCTCCGAAAAATGCTCGTGACAGCCCAGGCCGGCGCAGTCGGGACACGCGCCGAAGGGGTTGTTGAAGGAAAACAGCCGCGGCTCGATCTCCGGCATGGTGATGTCGCAGTCGGCGCAGGCGTAGTTCTCGGTCAGCATCCGCTCTTTTTCCCCCTCGGGGGCGATGAGGACGTAGCCCCCGGAAAGTTTCAGCGCCGCCTCCACGGACTCCGCGATGCGGCTTCGGCGGTCCTCCGCCACCTTCAGGCGGTCGACGACGACCTCGATGCTGTGGCGTTTCTTTTTGTCCAGCTCGATGTCCTCCTCCAGCCACAGGACGGCGCCGTCCACGCGGACCCGGGTGTAGCCCTTTTCCCGAGTTTGGGCGAAAAGATTTTTGAACTCCCCCTTTTTGCCGCGAACCAGAGGAGAAAGGATCTCCACACGTTTGCTCAGGTCGTTGTCGAAGATCAGGGCCACGATCTCGTCAATGGAGTGGCGGATGACGGGCTTGCCGCACTGGGGGCAGTAGGGAATGCCGATGCGCCCGTAGAGCAGGCGCAGATAGTCGTAGATCTCGGTCACCGTGCCTACGATGGACCGGGGATTGTGCCCCGTCCCCTTCTGTTCTATGGAGATGGCGGGAGAAAGCCCGGAGATGTCGTCCACGTCGGGCTTCTTCTGTACGCCCAAAAACTGCCGGGCGTAGGCGGAAAGGGATTCCACATAGCGTCTCTGTCCCTCGGCGTAAAGGGTGTCGAAGGCCAGAGAGGACTTCCCCGACCCCGACGGGCCTGTGACGACCACCAGCTTTCCCCGGGGGATATCCACGCTCACGTCCTTCAAATTATGCTCTCTGGCGCCTTTGATGCTGATGTATTCGGTCACGATATGAACTCCAATTTTATGTTTTTTTAACTTTTTGATTTTTTGCCTAAATGCAACGACCTTACAAGCGTAACAATCTTACACACTTTACCTCAAAACGCAATCTTTTTCAGAATTTTTTAAGGGCGTCCCGTTACGGCCAGTTAATAAAGTGAATTGACAATTTTCAGCCTCGTGCTTATAGTAACCTATAAATCAAATTATTTTAGGAGGGATTATTTATGGGAAAGATTATGGGGAAGGTCATGAGAAAGGTTTTGTGGCAGCGCGCGGTGTTGCTCCTCATTGTGGTGCTGCAGAGCGCCGCCGCTTTCGCGGCGAACGTTCAGACGGAAATTTTTCCCTTGGAGCGCAACGGCATTAAACTTTATCTGGCTCGTTACCAAACGGACGACGGCGGCGAGAAAAAGCCCCTGCTCATGGTGCATGGCTTGACGTATTCGTCCCACGAGTTCGACGTGGATTACGAAGATTACAGCCTTGCGCGTTTTTTCGCCCATAACGGCTATTCCGTCTGGCTGCTGGATATAGCGGGATATGGCCAGTCACAGAAGGTAAAGGACGGTTTCACGGTCACCTCCGACTACGCGGCCGAGGATATCGCCGCCGCCGCGAAGCTCATCACAGACAATGCCAAGACGAAGACGCTGGACGTTCTGGGATGGAGTTGGGGAACCGTGACCAGCGGACGTTTCGCCGCCAAGTATCCCGACCTGGTGGGCAAAGTGGTGCTTTACGCGCCCATCGTCGCCGGGCTGGGGGCGGCGGAGGTCAAGGACGCCTACCAGCCCACCTCTCGGGAACACGCCGCCGGCGATTTTCAGGTGAAGGCCGACAAGTCCATCGACTACGACATCGTGGACCCCGCCGTGGCGGATACCTTTCTCGCCAATTGCTTGCGGTACGACGGCAAGGGAAGTCCCAACGGAGGCCGCCGGGATCTCTTGGTGGCGCCGACGGAGCGCCTGATCCCCACAGCGAACATCAAGGCCCCCACCCTGCTCATCGTGGGAGACCAAGACCCCTACGTCACCGTCGCTCTCTGCGAAGAGGCGCTTAAAACTTTGCCCAAGGGGGAGCTGAAGGTTTTTAAGGGCGCGGCTCACGCGATGATGATGGAAAAACCCTACTACAAAGATTTTCGGAACACCGTACTGGAGTTTTTGAAGTCTTTTTAAACGAGACCTACAAGACCTAAATTAAAAAAACGCCAAGGCGCAGAGCTTCCTCAGGCTGCGCCTTGTGTGCCTTGGCTGATTTCCGCGCTAAGGGCATACAAACCCTTGCCAATGACTCACACAAATCATCGCAAAGAAGGAATTCAGAGAGCATGGTGCATACAGTTCATTCCGACATTTTTCCCAATCTTTACCGCATTTCCGTAGCTCTGCCGGGCAACCCTTTGAAGAGCTTGAACAGCTACGTCATTGTGGGCGCCGACAGGAATTTAATTGTCGATACAGGCTTCAACTTGCCGGAGTCCCTGGAGGACCTTCGCGGGGGAATAGGGGAGCTGGGTTTGGACATGGGCAAAACCGATATCTTTCTGACCCATTTCCACGCCGATCATTGCGGCCTGGTTCCCCGAATCGTCTCGCCGGATTCGGTGGTCTACATGAGCGCTCTGGACAGAGACCTCTTCAACGACGTGATGGACAACGGGGAGGATTTCTGGACCCTGGTGGGGAAACGCCTCTTGGACGAGGGCTACCCTCGGGACGAGCTGACGCGCACCCAGATGGCCAACCCCGCCAGAAAATATCTGCCGGAGGTGAAGTTCGACAGCGTCCCTGTCGCGGAGGGAACTCGGTTGTCCTACGGGGATTTTCGTCTGGAATGTGTCTGGACGCCGGGACATACGCCGGGCCACGTCTGTCTTTACGACAAGGCCAAGGGCGTTTTCTTCAGCGGAGATCACGTGCTTTTCGACATTACGCCCAACATCACGGCATGGGCGACGATGCCGAACTCCCTTCAGCATTACTTGAACAGCCTGATGAAGGTCCGGGATTATCCGGTGCGCGTCACCCTGACGGGACACCGGGAAAACGACGGTGTTTTATCGGAGCGGGTGGACCAGCTCATCGCCCATCACGAAAACAGGCTGGCCGACGTCGAAAGTATCCTCGAAAAACATCCGGGCCTCAGTGGCTACGAAGTGGCCTCCTGTATGAAATGGGATATCCGGGCCAAAACTTGGGCCGATTTCCCGCCGGGGCAGCGCTGGTTTGCCGTGGGCGAGGCTCTTTCCCACCTGAACTGCCTGATAGCCCAGGGCAAGGCGAAAAAAATCGAAAAAGGCGGCGTCAACACCTATTTTCACACCTATTTTCCTGATACCGGGCCGAACACCCCCCTGGGGCACCCCCAGCACAGTTTCGATGGAGCAGATAAATGGAAATAGGAGCGAAAGTAGAAGTGGAAGTGGAAATGAAAATGAAAGTAAAAACTAAAATTGTGTGTTTGGGGGACAGCCTGACTTACGGATACGGCGTTGTCCGGGCGGAAACCTGGGTTTCCCTGGCAGCTGGAAGAACGAACCTGGAACTCGTCAACCGAGGGATCAATGGAGACACCACGGGAGGGATGCTCGCGCGGTTTCGAGACGAAACGGCGGCGTATTCTCCCGACAGAGTATTTTTGATGGGCGGCAGCAACGATATTTTTATCAGCGGCTCGGCGGATTCTGCCAAAAGCAACATGTCCGCGCTGGTCCATCAGACGGTTGCCTTGGGCATCGTTCCTCTCATAGGAACGCCTCCTCCTCTGGACGTCGAAACCCTGCGGCAAGACTGGGCGAATTTGACGGACGCCCTCCACGCCCAGGAAATCGGCGACGACTACGCCAAGTGGCTGCGCATGTTCGCCGACGTTTTCAACGTCCAGCTCGTGGATTTCCGAGGGGCCTTCGAATCCGTTTTTAAATCCGTTTCCGACGGAGAACGGAGACACGCCCTTTACCTCGACGGCCTGCACCCGACTCCGGAAGGCCACCGCCTCATGGCCGACGTCTTCTGCCACAGTCTTTTGGCAGGGGCGCCGCCCACCGAAAACTGATATTATAGCGGCGTCCACAAGGGCTGATTCAGTCTGTAAGGAGGTCATAAAGGTGAAAATTCGCGTGGGGGTTTTTTTCGGCGGCAAGAGCGTGGAACACGAGGTCTCGATCATCTCCGCCCTTCAGGCCATTCATGCTTTCGACAAGGCGAAATATGAGATCGTTCCCGTTTATATCACGAAAGAAGGGGACATGTTCGCCGGAAACGATCTCGACAAGATAGAGGAATATCGGGACGTTCCCGCGCTGTTGAAGAAGAGCCGGAGGGTTTTTCTGCACCGGGACAAGGGCCGGGTCCTGCTGGTGCGGTATCCCATGAGGCGCTTCGGCGATTCCGTTTACGCCGAAATCGACGTGGCCTTCCCCATCACCCACGGCACCAACGTGGAGGACGGAGCCCTGCAGGGTTACCTGAAGACGCTGTCCGTGCCTTTCGTGGGATGCGGAGTGACGGCCTCCGCCGCGGGAATGGACAAGTACGTCACGAAAGCCCTGTGCAAGGAAAACGGCATCCCTGTCCTGGACTGCAAACGCGTCTACGTGAAGGAATACTACGGGGAGAGGGAAAAGGCGATTGCCCGCATCGAGAGCGCCATGCCCTATCCGGTGATCGTCAAACCCGCCAACCTGGGTTCCAGTGTGGGGATCGGAAGAGCCGGCGGCACCGAAGAACTGAGGGAGGCGCTGGAGTACGCCTTCCAGTTCGCCGACACGGTTTTGGCGGAGCCGGCGGTCGCCCGTCTGAGGGAGATCAACTGCTCCGTCCTGGGGGACCGGGAGTCGGCCGCGGCCTCCGAGTGCGAAGAACCGATCAACAGCCACGTCATCTTGAGCTACGAGGACAAATATATGTCGGAAGGGGGAAAAACGAAGGGCATGAGCGCGGCAAAGCGACAGCTCCCCGCCCATATCCCCCCGGAGGTCCGGGAGAAAATCCGAAAACTCGCGGTCGAAACCTTTCAGCTTCTCGGCTGCAACGGAATCGCCAGGGTAGACTTCTTGATGGACGCGGACAACGGCAATATCTGGGTCAACGAGATCAACACCATCCCCGGGTCCCTGTCCTTCTACCTCTGGGAACCCGTGGGAATGTCCTACACCCGGCTTCTGGACGAGGCGGTCCGCCTGGCGTTCAAAAGGCAGCGGGAAGAGGCGGAAATCACGTACTCCTTCGATACCAACATTCTCGCGCAGTTCGGCCCAGGAAGCGGAACGAAGGGGCTTAAATTGAAAGGGATCAAAAACCCAGCCTCCCCTGCTCCCTCCTCTACCTGAGATTGATTCTTCTCGGTATGGGAAGGTTCGTCAGGTCTTCCACGGGAACGACCCAACTGTCCAGCACGTGCCACGCGCCCTCCACGTACTGCAGAGTGAACTCCACGTAGGCGATGCGGTCGGAGCGGGTCACGCCCACCAGGTCGGCTACCCCCCTCAACTCGTACAGACCGTCTCCGTCCACGTCCACCGGCTGTAGCAGCGAATGCCGGTCCTCCCAGACCGTTACGGGGTTTCGCAGAGTCCCGGTACTTTCGTGATAGATGAGCCTTCTGTTGTAACGCTCTTTTCGGGAGGATAGATCGATGAGGGCCCTGGCGCCGGTCTCCTGGACGAAGACCTCCGCGCGGTAGTTGTCGAAGAATTTTCCCTTGATGGTGGGGATCTTGGCGGTACGCGAGTCGTAAATCACGTGTCCCTGCCCCTCGCGTACCTCTATGATCAGCAAACGGCCTATCTCGTCGTTCACGCTCTTGACGGACAGGAGTATCTCGGATTTGCGGGTGGACACGAAACTTTTCAGCTCGATTTTCGAATCGAACCCCTTGATGTCCTCGGAGAGGCGGATCAAAAAGGGTTCTTTTTCCAGCGGCGCGATTTCGAGCAAGAGGGCTCGGTCGTAAATCCCGTCCTCCTTCCGCAGGGCCAGCAAACGGACCCGGTCGACCCCGCCCCCCACCTGGAGGTTTCCGTTCTCCACCCCCAGAACGGCGTAACTGCCCTCGAGGCCGTAGGCCTTTTCGTCGAAAAATCGTGGGCTCGACTTCAGAAGGTTCTGCATGAGTTCGTCGATGGCGTTGTCGGGGTCGGGCGCCCAATCTTCGGACTCCACGATCCAGTCGCCGGACACCGTATTCACATCTGTATTCATATCTGTATTCAAGTCCACTGTATCTCCATTTTCGGGCGCTGCGCTATCGGGGTCCGGCAAAGCAGGGGGCAAAGCAGGGCGGTCACTTTCCCCTGCCGTTTCGGGTGCTGTTCCTTCAATTTTTGTTACTCCAATTTTTGTTACTCCGATTTCTGTTACTCCCATTTCTATTACTTCGACAGCGGTTGTCGCTCCAAGGGCGGCGGCGGTGAAGCCGGCAACGAAGAAAAAGACCGCAGAGATCGCGATTTTTTTTCCCACGTGATATAACCTCCCTCGGCAGACAAACGATGACTCAGCGCCTTTTACGGCAGCTTTTTCAGGTTCTCCAATTTTTCTTTGATCGCGATCTTGACCAGGTCGCTCTTGATTTGGTCTTTGCATTTCTCGAAGGGCGCCGGCTCCTCTTTTCTCCGCTCCAAGACCTGGTAGAGTACGTGTCCTCCGGGAACCTCCAGCGGCCCCATGACTTGGAGCAGGGGTGCGCTGCGCAGCGCGCCGGCCAAGACGGGGGGAAGAGCGTCGTATTTCACCCAATCCACGGTGACGCATTCTTTCAGACTGTCCAGAGAGGCTTTACGAAGGCGTTTTTTCGCGCTGGCGGCCGCTTTTTTCTGCCCCGAGGAGTAAGTGACCTGTCGATAGCGAACGGCGGCCGATTCGAGGTATCTTTGAAGGTTGGCCTCGTAGAAAACGCGGGCGGCACTGTCTGAAAGGTCCGCCTCCGCCGCGGTCTTTTTCTCCCAGGCGTCGGCCAGATAGGCGTTTCGCCCCCACCGCACGGCGCGCTCCACGTCGGGAGAGGCGAGAAGCCCCTCTTGTTCCGCCGCCTGGGCCATGGATTCTATGAGGGCGGCTTGGTCGCGCAAAGCCTGTTTTTCGGAGGCATTCATGGCCGACCAAGCCGCCGCGGCCACATCTTGGCCTCCAAGTCCCAAGCTCAAGAGAGTGACCGCGTCCTCATCGTCGATTCTATAGACCGGCGCGGCGGCGGTTGGCACGTCAGGGGCTGGTACGCCAGTCTCGCCGGGAAAGCCCCTGTACAGCGCAGCAGACAGAATGAGAACGGCGAAGAACGCAATGCCCAGAGGGCGTTTATTCCGTGTGTACGACGGCTTCATCGGTGTCGAGCGAAATCTCATTGCCGGAAACCTTTATGACGACGGTAGTTCCTTTGGCAATTTTGCCGGAAAGAACGGAGTCGGCAAGTTTATCCTCGATCATGGACTGGATGGCGCGCCGCAGGGGGCGCGCTCCGAACTTGGGTTGAAAACCCTTGTCCAAGATCATGGCCTTGGCCTCGGTTTCCACACCGATCCCGATACCCTGCTCCTCCAGGCGCGTTTGAACGTCGGAGAGCATGATCTCCACGATGCGCAGAAGATTTTCCCGGGACAGAGGCCGGAACACCACCATCTCGTCGATACGGTTCAAAAATTCGGGCCTGAAGAGTTTTTGGGATTCGTCCAGGATGATCTTTTTCATGCGTTCCCAGTCCAGAGCCTCCCCCGACTCGCCAAAGCCCAAGGGGTTCCCGCGGGTGGCCTCTCTGGCCCCCACGTTGCTGGTCATGATCACCACGGTGTTGCGGAAGTCCACGTTGCGCCCCTGGCCGTCGGTCAACCGGCCGTCTTCCAGTATCTGGAGCAGGATGTTGTACACCTCTTGATGCGCTTTTTCTATCTCGTCGAAGAGGATTACGGAATAAGGCCGTCTACGGACCATTTCGGTCAGCTTCCCGCCGTTGTCGTGGCCAATGTAGCCCGGGGGGGCCCCCAGGAGTTTCGAGATCTCGTGTTTTTCCATGAACTCGCTCATGTCCAGGCGAATCATGGCGTCTTCGCTGCCGAACAGGAATCGCGCCAGAGAGCGCGCCAGCTCCGTTTTACCGACGCCGGTGGGCCCCATGAACAGGAAGCTGCCTATGGGGCGCTTGGGATCCCGCAGTCCGCTGCGGGCTCTGCGTATCGCCCGGGACACGGCGCTGATGGCCTCGTTTTGCCCCACGAGCCGGGTGGATATCTCCTCCTCCATTCGAAGCAGCCGGGTAGATTCCTCCTCCGTCAACTGGACGAGGGGAACGCCCGTGAGTTCGGAGACCACCACCGCGATGTCCTCGGCCGTGACGACGACCCTCTGGGTGCTTGCGTTGCTGCGCCAAGCACTGCGGGCTTTTTCCAAGTCGTCGGCCAAGGCGTGTTCCTCGTCCCTCAGCTTCGCCGCCAGCTCGAAGTTCTGGGCAGTAACGGCGCTCTCCTTTTCCCTGCGGGTGAGTTCCAAACGCCGTTCCAGTTCGCGGACGGACTCCGGCGGATCCAGAGTACGAAGCCGCGCCCTGGCCCCCGCCTCGTCCACCAAATCGATGCCCTTGTCGGGAAGGAAACGGTCTTTGATATACCGCGCGGAGAGCTGCGCCGCAGCCCGAAGAGCCGCGTCTTCTATTTCGGCCTGGTGGTGTATTTCGTAACGGTCCCTCAACCCCTCCAAAATACGAACGGAGTCGGCGACGCTGGGCTCTTCCACCCTCACGGGCTGGAAGCGCCTTTCCAACGCGGCGTCCCGCTCGACGTACTTGCGGTATTCCTCCTGGGTCGTCGCCCCGATGAGCTGGAAAAAACCCCGGGAAAGGCTGGGTTTCAATATGTTGGCGGCGTCCACGGTTCCCTCGGCGCTGCCGGCCCCGACGATGGTGTGTACCTCGTCGACAAAGAGAATGACCTCTTTGGAGTCGGTCAGTTCCTTGACGATCTTGCGCAGACGCTCCTCGAACTCGCCCCGGTATTTCGTCCCGGCCACGAGGGTCCCCGTGTTGAGCTGAATGACCCGTTTGTCCCGCAGGGGCTCGGGGACGTTGCCGTCGGCGATCTGCTGGGCCAGGCCCTCGACCACGGCGGTTTTCCCCACCCCAGGGTCTCCGATCAGGACGGGGTTGCACTTGGTTCGACGACAAAGAACCTGCATCAGGCGCTTTATCTCCTTGTTTCTTCCGATGACGGGATCCAGCTCGCCCTCCCGTCCCTTTTGAGTCAAATCGATGCCCAACTGATCCAAGGTCGGGGTCTTGGTGCGCCCTTTCTTCTTCAATCTCTCGGCCAGGGGCTCCACGCCTTGGGGTGAGGCGACCGCCGTGTTTTCCGGTATGATGGCGAGGATCTGCTTGTGCATCATGGAGACGTCGATCCCCATCGCCAGAAAATACTGGGAGACCATGTTGCTGGTGTCTGAGAGAATCCCCAAAAGAATATGCTCGGTCCCCACGTAGTTGATGCCCATGTTGCGAGCCTCTCGCATGGCCAGCTCCAATGCTTTTTTCACCCTGGGGCTGAGGGGCAGATCGATAGCCTTCAACGTGGGCTCCGAACGGCCCAGGGCGTCTTCGATCTGAATGCGAACCTCGTTCAGGTTCAGCCCCAAGGCGGCCATCGCCTGATACGCCACACCGCTTCCCTCGTAAATGAGCCCCAAGAGAATATGCTCCGGTTCTATAACGTTGTGGCCCATTTTCAGGGCCTCCCGGTGGGCCAGTTGGATCACGGTTTTTCCTCGTTCGGTAAAAAATTGCCACATGGTTTGTCGTGTACCTTTCAAATTTTAATTTTATGCGCAAAAAATCTCCGCGCTTTCAGGGGCTTCAGGCCAACACCAAACTTCGCAGTACGCGCTTCAGCATTTCGGCTTGGATGACGCTGCGTTTATAGGGGGACAGGTCGAACTCTGAGCGCCCCAAATCGTCGATATGCCGCAGTGCCACTTCAATTATCAGACGTTCCCTCGCTTTTATCAAGCCTCTCTCTTGCAGATTGACCAAAAGTTTTTTACAGCTCTGCTCGGAGAGGGAGTCTCCCACAATCTCCTCCACGTGTTTCACGCGCTCCTCGGAGTTTTCGTAAGACAGGCGCACGATGCGGATGTAACCGTGTTCGCCCCTCTGGCTTTCCACGAGATACCCCTTTTCGGGGGTGAAGCACTTGCGCAAAACGTAATTGATCTGACTGGGAACACACCCGAAGGACGCGGCCACTTCCTTGCGCCTCAAAGAGACGCTGGATTCTTCGCTTCCCGCGTCGAAGAGCTCGTTGATATATTGTTCGATCACTCGGGTCAGATTGGACATGATAAAAACCTCATTCACAAAAACTCCTTCAATTAAGACTTCTCGATTTAAACGTCCACACTGAACGTCCACATATTTTGCAGCAATTGCATCTTTCAAATTGCACCTTTCAACTGGTCCGCCAACTGGTTCACAACATTTTTGCCATTCTAACTTAAAGGTCAGGGTTAATCAATAATAGAAAGCACTTAACTTGTTTGTCGTTATCAAAATTTCCGTTTATGATAGTGTGGAGCTTTGAGTCCAAGACTGAAACTCTCGCAAAAACTTCGGGAGACTCCGGGAGATTTTAATGGAAGGGGTATTCATATTTAAGATGGATAAGGCATTGCTGCTTCTTTTGCTTTTTGTGAGCCTGAGCGTGGGGCAGACGGCCCAGGCGGAGGGTAAGACTTTTTTGTCCATAGCAACCGGCGGAACGGCGGGGGTTTATTACCCGTTGGGCGTCGGGCTGGCGCGCCTCATCACCAGACGCCTTCCGGACGTGGAAGCTGTGGCCGAAGCCAGCGACGCCTCCGCGGAGAACGTGGATCTGATTGCGAGACACGAAGCGGCGATGGCGCTGGCGCAAAGTGACGTAATTTTTCGCGCGATGGAGGGAGAAAGGCCCTTTCAGGGTCCCGTGGAGAATCTGAGGATGATCGCATCCCTTTACCCCGAACACGTACACTGCATTGCGGCTAAGGAAAGCGGCCTTCGCAATTTTTCGGATATCAAGGGCAAACGCGTCTCCGTCGGAGCCCCGGGGTCCAGCACGGTGGACAGCGTGGGCGCAATTTTCTCCGTTGCCGGCATCAAGTACGGCGACCTCGACACGGACTTCCTGGATTTCGCCGACACCGCGGAGGGGATTCTGGACGGGCGGCTGGACGTGGGATTTGTCGTCGCGGGCTCTCCTACCGCCGCCGTCACGGCCCTGGCTGCCCAGAAGGAAATAGGGCTCGTGGCCTTCGAGGACGACTTGCTGGACAAGCTGGTCAGATCGTATCCCTTTTTCATAAAGGAAGCGATACCGGCCGGAACCTACAACGGCGTGGACCGCGACACCCCGACGCCCGCTGTGACCGCCGTGCTGGTCTGCGATGCCGAGCTGCCCGAGGAACTGGTGTACAACATCACGAAAGCCATTTTTGAAAACCTGTCGGAATTGGCCCCCATCCACGACAAGATGAAGTCCATCACCTTCGATAAAGCCCTCTACGGCGCCATCGTTGAGATTCACCCCGGAGCGGCCAAATATTATTCCGAAAAAGGTCTCCAGGTCCCGACGTTCTGACGTTCTGATGCCGCGCAATTTTATATGTTAATTTAAGGTATAATTTGGTACGAAGTGAACATATATTCCAAAGATGCTTCGAGGAAGCTCAAGATTTGGATTTTTCAGTGGAGGGATCGTAACGTGAGGAAAGCGATAAGCGTTTTGGTAATGTTGGTGGTCGTGTTGTTGTGCGCAGGGGTAGAGGAAGCGAGGGCGGCGGAGCCGAATGACGATCAGGTGCGAGCACCGGCGACGTTCGCTTTGTTTCATAATGGGGTAGAGGTTCAGCGAGGAGACCTTATTGAAGTCAAAACTAACGAAGTACTTTCTTTGAGGCTTGAATGGCTTAGTTATAATGAGATACCTGTTGCGACGTCACATGACATAACTAACGTGACTAGCACCATAGGTATCCCGGCAAGCGAGCAAAATCCCACTATCGATGGAGTAACTGTTCATGTTTATTTTTCGCCAATTTTGGATCTGCTGGAGATTACTCCTCAAGGAGTAGTGGACGGTGTCCTTAGTATCCAGATCACAACTACGATTAAAGATTTGAACGGAGAGCGATCTTTCCCCACTGTAGTTTTCCCTATTCGCCTAAAAACTTCCGTTGCCACCGATTTCAAATATCTTTTCGTCCCCAAGAGCATGAGCCTCTGGGATGAAAGTGGTCGTAAGGTGTCGTCTATCTATATGGAAGCGACGCAGACCAAGGAGCTTTATGCGGCGGTAGACGATTACCTCAATGACGCATACCCCGACAACGACTACGATGTGTATCCGGTGAACAGCAGTACTTTCAACATGGCCCCCGTGGTTCTGCCGGAAAGTGACTCCGACCTCACAGGGACCTCAACTACACCTACTTTGGTGGGTTTGACTCCCACCCCTCCCACCCTGCAGATACCGCCGCAGACCATCGCGAGGGTCAGAATCACGGCTAGAAATCCTGGCGGCGATCAATCGAGCAACTACCAACCCGTTTACACGGATTTCGTTTATCAAATCACTTTTGCCGGAACAACGACAGGAGGAGTGCCTCTCGCTAACTTTTTGCCTAACGGAGGTGTGGTACAGACCCCGCGGGTGAGCGTGGTTATATTCGCCAAGGACGATGCCACCGGAACCTTCGACGACGCCGGGGGGTCCTGCGATTTCTTGGGGTTGGGGGCGTTGGCGCTGTTGATCCCTGCGGTATTGGTCCGACGGAAAAAATAAAGCGGGGGAGAGTTCTATCCCGATCGAGCAGGAGGCCGCTCTCAGCGGCCTTTTTTTGATGGTGTACGCTGGGCCATGATTCCTATGATAGAATTGTGTAACTGTTTGCCCTTCTGCGCCCGGTTTCACTTGTTGAAGTCTGAACGGTTGCAGTTTTTTAATATATTTTTAACATAGACGAGTTTGAATGAGGAGGAATTTAATCAGATGAAAACGTTTTTGTCCCTGATCCACATTGTTTTGAGCGTAATATTGACGGCAGTCGTGTTGCTGCAGCATCGCAAGCAAGGGGGATTTGGCGGCGCATTCGGCGGAGGCACCCAGGCAGACGCCGGTCAATGGCAGCGCTTCACGAGCTTGACGAAATTGACGATCGTTCTTGCGGGGTTTTTTATGCTGTCTTCCATCCTGTTGATTTTGATATAAAAACGACGGCATAAATTTTCGCGACGTCGTACAAAAAATATGGACAACATAATGTTGAATTTCCTGAGGGATGTCATCGACTTCAAAGCGGATGGAACAAGGTTCCTCAGCGCCACTCACGAGGAAATACGTTCCGGAGTCACCACGGACGTCTATTTTGTCAATACCCGCGACGTACTCGCGTCGGTAGGACGTTTGGACGCCCAGGTCGTGGCGGAAATTTTTCCCCGCCAAAACGGAATTTTAGCCGGAGTTGGAGAGGTTCTGGAACTTTTGAAAGATCGCCCGCTTGAAATCGAAGCACTTCCCGAGGGAGAACGCTTCGGCCCCAAGGAGACCGTACTTCGTATTCGCGGTTCTTATGGCGATTTTGGGCTCTTCGAGACGACTCTTTTGGGTTTTCTCGCCAGCTCCAGCGGCTGGGCCACCGCCGCGCGGGAGTGTGTCGCGGCGGCGGGGGGCAAGCCGGTTCTTTCCTTCGGAGCCCGTCATGTACATCCTGCCGTGGCGTCCGTCATGGACAGCATTGCGGTAAAATTCGGCGGCTGTGCCGGGGCCAGCAGCGTTCTGGGAGCGAAGTTGGCGGGAAAGGAACCCTCGGGAACCGTTCCCCACGCCGCGGTATTGATTGTAGGCGACACCCTTTCTCTGGCCAAGGCCTACGACGCGGAGCTTCCTCCCCAGATCGCCCGTATTTTCCTGGTGGATACCTTCAAGGACGAAGCCGAAGAGACTTTGAGACTGGCGGAGGCTTTGGGCGAAAAATTAGGCGCGATCCGCCTCGACACGCCAGGAGAGCGGGGCGGCGTCACACCGGATCTGGTGAGGGAAATTCGCTGCCGGTTGGATATGGCCTCTTTTCGGCATGTGCAGATTGTCGTTTCGGGAGGGCTGAACCCCGGACGGATCGCCGAGCTTTCAGCTTCAGGAGCGGACGTTTTTGGGGTGGGCAGCTTCATCGCCCACGCGCCCCCCATCGACATGACCATGGATATCAAAGAGATCGAGGGACGCCCTGTGGCAAAACGAGGAAGATTGCCGGGGGTACTTGCTAACGACCGCCTTGTTCGTATAAAATAGTAAGGGTTTGTCGGGGAAAATATAAAACGCGCAAATTGCGCAAGAACGGATTTTTATCGGAAGGGCCCCCTGCCACGTTTCCGAAAAGATTTCCGAAAGTGTGAGTTTTGTGTGGTTTATGTGGTTTCCCCGAGAGTGAATCGAGACGATTCCTCTATGTTCAGTTCCTTGAGGAGGCAACAAAATGGCAGGCAGCGGTTCTTATTTGGCTAGAAACGAAACGGTGGAAAGGCAGTGGTTCGTGGTGGACGCCACGGACAGGCCTGCAGGCCGGTTAGCGGCGCAAATTGCGCGTATATTGACGGGAAAACACAGGCCCACCTTCACTCCCCATGTCGACACGGGCGATTTCGTCATCGTCGTGAACGCGGAGAAGGTCAAGTTGACGGGGAAGAAGGGCTCTCAGTCACATTACCATTATCATACGGGACACAGCGGCGGGTATCGCTCGATTTCGTGGGATGTCATGCTGCAAAAAAGGCCGGAATTTTTGTTTGAACACGTTGTAAAGGGGATGCTCCCTAAGACGCGTCTCAAGTATGAGCGCAAGTTGAAAGTTTATGCAGGCCCGAACCACCCTCACGCCGCTCAGTCGCCTGTAGTGCTTGATCTTTAGTTTTAAATCAGGATGAGTCATTAAAATCAGGAGGAGAGAGTCGATGCAGGAGAACAGTTATTTCTGGGGGACCGGCAGGCGCAAGAACGCGTTGGCCAGGGTGAGGGTGCGCCCGGGTAACGGAGAAATAAAGATCAACGACAGGACGGTGGAGGATTATTTCCCGCGCCTCGTCTGGCAGTCCCAGGTGTTCCAGTCTTTGAAGGTGGCGAGCCTGGAGGGCAAGGTGGACGTTTTCGTCCGTGCGAGCGGCGGCGGATTGACGGGACAGGCGGGCGCCGCCAAAATGGGCATCGCTCGCGCGCTGATCAAACTAAACCCCGATTTACGTCCAGCTTTGAAGAAAGAGGGGCTTCTCACCCGCGATCCCCGTATGGTCGAACGCAAGAAATTCGGTCAAAAGGGCGCCCGGGGCAAGAGGCAGTACTCCAAGCGTTAACCGGCGGACAAAAAACAAATCCACAAATTCAACAATCAAATCCATCAATAACGCCCGTAAAACTCGCTCAACAAACAAAATCAACAAGCGAAAATCAACAAACAAAAGCGAAAGAGATCCAACAGGGGTCTTTTTCGCTTTATTTGTGACGATTTCGATTTAGTCATTCCGATTACTGCGCGAATCCCCTCTGCATCCCTCTTGGATACTGGAACTGGGCAGGTGTGGGGGGTTGGTTATTGCATGAGCTTGTCGATAATGGCGGCGAGGGCCTTGACGCCCAGGAGCATGGTGCTTTCGTCGATGTCGAAGCATCCGTTGTGGTGCGGCGCGGCAATATTCGACCCCAAGGCCAGGTAGGTTGCCTGCCCGCCGAGTTCCTGCACCCGGCGCATCATCCAGGTGGCGTCTTCGCTGCCTCCGCCCTGAACGGTTTCGAGAACCTCTTGGAAAAGACCCGACTCCCGGATCGCCTCTCCCACCTTGGCCACAAGGGGAGCGTCCCCGGCTGCGTCCGTCCCCGCTCCGGCCTTGAGTACCGTCACCTCGGTCTCGTACATGGCGGCCGCGCCTTGAATGATTTCCTGAGCGCGTTTGTAGACGTAATCCGCGATGTTCTGGGTTTGCCCCCGCGTCTCGGCCTTCATGAGGGCTTTGCCCGCGATAACGTTGCGCCCAGTGCCCGCGTTCAGCACCCCTACGTTGACGCGCATGGAGCCCTCCCGGTGGGGAGCGATACCGTGAAGGGAAAGGGCGGCGGCAGCAGCGGCCAACAGAGCGTTGTGCCCCTCCTGAGGGGCCCCTGCGGCGTGAGCCGGCCGGCCGGTGAACTCCACGTCGAATTTGGTGGTGCAGAGATAGCCCAGGGAGTTCAGCCCGAACTTCCCGCTGGGAACGCCGCCGCCGATGTGCATGGCCAGAAAGTAATCCGACCCGTCGACGACGCCCTTTCGCGTCATGGCGTAGGCCCCTCGGCACCCCTCTTCGCCCGGCTGAAAGATCAACCGAACCTCCCCTTTCAGATCGTCCTTCACCGCCGCCAACACCGTAGCTAACCCCAACCCCATAGAAGTGTGGGCGTCGTGGCCGCAGGCGTGCATCAGCAGATTGTTGACGCTGGCAAACCCCTCCTTGTTGGGGCGATGATCGGGGATCTTCGTCTCGTCGACGTCGACGCAGTCCATATCGAAACGGATCGAAACGACAGGGCCCGGCCTGCCGGTTCTAAGGGTGCCCACCACCCCGGGATATTCCCTCATTTTGTCGATCCACCCGGCATCGCCTCCCTGCTCCTTCGCCCGCTGGATATGGGCGTCGATCTCGGACCGAGGAGGGCGCCCCATGACCGCCGAGAACTCCACCGTGTCCAGTCCCGCCGTCAGGTCGTAACCCAGCTCCTCCAGGCGATGGGCCACCAGGGAAGACGTGCGGAACTCCGTCCAAGCGCTCTCGGGATACTTGTGCAGGTCTCGCCGCCTCGCGATCAGATCCCGTTCCAAGCCGTCCCAATCCACTTTGCCCCAATCCAGGGTTTTCCTGTTCATTTTTTTCTGTTTATGTTTTCCAGTTTATGTTTTCTAGTAGTTCACCCGGGGGGACGTAGCCTCTCCCAGTTCCTCTATGAACAGAGGGCTTAAAACCTTGATGTAGGTTCCTTTCATGCCAAGACTACGGCTTTCGATCAAACCCGCGCTTTCGAGTTTGCGGAGAGCGTTTACGATAACGCTTCGCGTCACCCCCACACGGTCGGCCACTTTGCTGGCGACGGCGACCCCTTCGTGTCCGTTCAGCTCCGCCATGATATGCTTCATGGACTCCACTTCGGAGTAAGAGAGCGCCCGCATCGCCATCTGTACGGAGACCCGGTCGCGCGAACGTTCTTCTATGCTTCTATTTCTGTCATTGAGCATCTCGATGCCCACGAGAGTACCCAAATACTCCGCCAAAAGAATGTCCTTCGTCACGAAAGGCTTTGGAGAGCGCACCAACACCACCGTACCCAGCCGTTCGGCCGCCGCTCCGTAAATGGGAATGTACATGAGGTGCTTTTCCTGATTTTTCCTTCCTCGCCCACTGCCGCTGTTGTCGTCGAACATGTAGGCGTCTTCGTCGTCGACCTCTGATTCTCGGCAGCGGTTCATCTTCTCGACGAGTTCCTCCGGCATATACCCGCCCTGCATGAGTTTGGAAAGCGTCTGCGAATCGTACTCCGCCACCCAGGCGTATCCCAGAATTTTGCCTTCCGTGCCCAGGATATAGACATTGGCCGTCAAAAAATCGGACAACAACTTGGCCAATTTGATGTAATCCAGGGAATCTCCATCTCGGCGATTTTGGAGGGCGCGCCCTACTTGGCGGGTTTTTTTCAGCAGATCTTTCAGAATCATATCGCCCTCTCGGTCTTCAACCGTCACATAATCTTGGGTCACGTCGTCGTCAGTCGCTTCAATCTTAGTTTTCCTGTTCATTCCCATTCCTCCTCGGCACTGCAAAAAATTCACTTCAGAAAATCTTTTGCCCCATATACTTCACATCTCAATATATACTCTTACGCTCTTTCTCTTGTAAACGTTCAAGTTTTTAACCGAAAATCTCCATATTAAATTAAAGATTAAAGATTTACATTTTCAAGATTCGCATTTTCAAGATTCAATCGATATATTAACACAAAATATACAATTTAGGACTAATCT
Organism: Synergistaceae bacterium; assembly: GCA_031277095.1. Lineage (GTDB taxonomy): Bacteria > Synergistota > Synergistia > Synergistales > Aminobacteriaceae > JAISLU01. Next base: position 39,241 of record JAISLU010000100.1, on the reverse strand, counting down.
TAAAAAACTGGATCGTCGATAAATTGTGTACTCAGTATTATCGGCATTATCGGTATTATTGAAAATATACATAATTTTAAGGTCAATCATAATCTCCCTTTTATAAAAGATACCGGCGAATGTCCCGGTTTTCGACTAAAGAATTTAACTTATTGTGTACAAATTCTCCATCGATCTCGATCAAAGAGCGGGGTTCGTCGCAAACCGAAAAGCTGATTTCCTCCAAAAGCTGTTCCAGCATGGTGTGCAAGCGCCTCGCGCCGATATCCTCCATTTCGGTATTCATGGTGTTGGCCAGTACGGCGATCTCTCGTGTGGCTTCATCGGAAAAATTCAGGACCGTACCTTCGGTGCCGATCAGCGCGGTATACTGCTTTAAAATACTGTTTTCAGGTTCGGTCAGAATTTGCTGCAGGTTTTCCCAGCTCAGGGGCTGCAGTTCCACCCGGATCGGGAAGCGGCCTTGCAGCTCCGGGATCAGATCTGAGGGCTTGACGCCGGTGAAGGCGCCAGCGGCGATAAAAAGAATGTGGTCCGTCTTGACCGGACCGTAACGAGTTTGTACAACCGACCCTTCCACAATGGGCAGCAAATCTCTCTGCACGCCCTCACGGCTGATGTCGGGGCTGGAACCGCTGCTTTTCGCCACAATCTTGTCGATCTCGTCCAAAAAAATAATGCCGTCTTCTTGAGCCTTTTCGAGGGCTTCTTGAGACAGGGCCTCGGTATCGATCAATTTTTCGGCCTCTTCATTTAAAAGTATGCGCCGCGCCTCGGAGACCTTCATTCTGCGTTTTTTTGATTTTTTGGGCAGCATACCCCCCAGGATTTCGCTTAGATTTATCCCCATGGAGTCCATTCCCGAAGCGCCTAAAATGGGAATCCCCACGACGGAGCTTTCCGAAATTTCGATGTCGATCTCCCGGTCTTCCAAACGCCCTTCTTTCAGCATCGTCAAGAGCTTGGCGCGGGTGTTGTCGGTTTTCTGCGCTTCTTCGTCGCGGCGTTTTTCGTCGCCGCCGCCCGCGTCCGCCGTGGTCTCGAAGACCTTCATGAGATCGGGAACGGACAACTTTCTTCCGTTTCGCGGCAGCATCGCGTCGGCCAGCCTTTGCTCGGCCCGCCCGCGGGCGGCCTCCTGTACCCCCGCCAGCATACGTTTTCTCACCATAGCCACGGACGACTCCACCAGGTCTCGAACCATGGACTCCACGTCCCGGCCTACGTAACCGACCTCCGTAAACTTCGTCGCCTCCACCTTGATGAAGGGCGCTTGAACCAAGGAGGCGAGTCTGCGGGCAATCTCCGTCTTGCCGACGCCTGTCGGGCCAACCATCAGAATATTTTTGGGATTGATCTCCCTGGCCATTTCGGCGGGGAGTTTCTTGCGCCTCAATCGGTTGCGCAGGGCGATGGCCACGGCGCGCTTGGCTTTCTCCTGGCCAACGATGTAGCGGTCCAGGTATTCCACCACTCGGGACGGGGTCAATTCCGTATCCAAAATCTGAGAAACAGCCGGAGTCTGTGCCTTGTCGTTCATTCTCCCAATACCTCCAGCGTCACGATATTGTCGGTGTAAATACATATCTCGGAGGCGATCTCGATGGCCCGTTTGGCCACCTGCGGAGGCGTCCAGTCCGTCCCCTCGCAGAACGCCCGGGCCGCAGCCAAAGCGTAGCCCGACCCCGAACCTATCGCGGCGACCCGGCCCTCGGGCTCTATGATATCCCCCGATCCGCTCAAAAGCAGAGTGATATCCGGGTTCGCCGCCAGCATCATGGCCTCCAAACGACGCAAGGCCTTGTCCAAACGCCATTCTTTCACCAAGACGACGGCGCTCTTCATCAAGTCGCCCTTGCACTGCTCCAAACAATTCTCGAAACGCTCCAAAAGCGTCATCGCATCGGCGGTGGCGCCGGCAAACCCGACCAGCACCGAGCCGTTGCGGAGTTTACGCACCTTTCTGGCGTTGGATTTGATGATCTGGCTGCCCAAAGTGACTTGGCCATCACCTGCCATAGCAACAATTTTTTCACATCTCACACACACTATCGTCGTTCCTTCAAACAGAACCGTCATCCCCCATCTCAAGATTGGCCCGCGGGTGGTTGGCCATATAGCTTTCTTTCATCCAAGAGGCGCTGATCGTCAGATATATCTGAGTCGTCGCCATGTTTTCGTGTCCCAGCAGTTCTTGCACAAATTTCAAAGAGGCCCCTCTTTCCAAAAGATGCGTCGCGCAACTGTGGCGCAGCACGTGAGGAGTCACCCCGTCCAGCCCTCCCCTGGACGCCAAGGTGGTCACGATGCGATGCACCGTGCGCACCGTCAGCGGTTTTCCCTTTCGCCCGGCAAAAACGAAGCCGTTGTCCCAGGTCCTCTTTATCCGCAGCTGCTCCAGGGCTTTTTGTGCGTAAGACCCGAAGGGCACCCGGCGCTCCTTGGAGCCCTTGCCCAAAATAATGAGCCACCGCTCCTCCATGTCCACATCGTCCCATTTCAACCCGGCGAGCTCCGAAATACGCAAACCGCATCCGTAAAGTATTTCCAAAATAGCGGTGTCCCGCACCGGGTCTTCGCTGTGGGAAGCCATCTCGAACAAAACGTTTACCGCCTCCGTCGAGAGCGCTCTGGGAATGCTCCTCGGGATCGAGGGGCCCTGCAAAGTGCGGGTAACGTCGCGCTCCAAAACCCCCGTCTCTTTGAGATAGGAAAAAAAACTTCGGAGCGCAGACAATTTTCTCGCGATGGACGCCTTGGAATACCCCCAGCCGAACAATCCTCTCAGGTATGCCCGCAGCCGCGGCGTATCCACGTCCCCGAGGCATTCCAGTTTTTGCTCTTCGAGATAATCCGAAAACTGCTTCAAGTCCACCGCATAATTGATAAAAGTATGGCTGGACGCAGACTTGTTCTTAATATATTCGAGAAAAGAAGCGACGGCATCGACAATTTTCTCTTTACTCATTTTTTCTTCGCTCATAGGCTAATCTTAACAGAATTGTCATCAAGCACAATATATCCCCGTCATACCCTGCTCTATTCCCCTTTCTATTTCGCTTCTATTTCGCTTCTATTCCACGTTCTGTATCTGCTCGCGTATCCGCTCGAGGCAGGATTTGGCGTCGACGACCATCCAGCGAAATTCCGCGTCGCCTACCTTGGAACCCATAGTGTTCACCTCTCGATTCATCTCCTGAATCAAAAAGTCCAGCTTACGTCCTTCGGAGTCCTTGCCCGACGTTATTTCCCTGAATTTCGAGATATGGCTGGCAAGGCGTTTCAACTCCTCGGAAACATCCCATTTATCCGCCATGAGGGAGACCTCCTGGGCGATACGATGCGGGTCGATTTCCAAGTCGAAACGCTCCATGACCTTTTCTATGCGGGTTTTCAAAGACTCCAAAGACTCCGATGAAGCCTCGTCCCACCGGGCCGAAAGCCTGCGAACCAGTCCTTCGAACTCCTCCAGATCCCATTCGACGATCTTCTGCAGCTTCGCGCCCTCGGATCTCTTCATCTCCATCAAAGCCTCGGCCGCCGCTTCGGTCAGCGCCTCCAAAAATTTCCCCCGCTCTTCCTCGTCTTCTCCATGAAAACATGGCGCGTCGCAGACTCCGGGCAGAGCCAAAAGGTTCGTCAGGTCGGAAACGGGCGGGGCCTTCAGTTGCCCGGCCACTCTCTGCAGTTGGTTATAATAGGCGCACAGCGCGTCCGTATCCAGCTTGGCCATCTTACACTCGCCCGCCCAGCCGATCTCCGCGCTCAGTCGAATTTTCCCCCTTTTCAAGGCCGAACGCAGCGACACGACGATCGCACTTTCGAACGAAGCTATTTCTTTAGGCAGCCGGACGCTGATCTCCTGATAACGGTGATTCACCGAGGCTATCTCGAAGGTCACCGTACCCCACGCAAACGCGTGAGAAGCGCGTCCGAAGCCGGTCATACTCAAAAACATGTTCTCCCCCAATCTGGCCGTTACCCGGCCGCTATCCGGTCGATGCGATTCATTTTACTCCGTATGGGGCGTTTCCAACGGCTCGGGGCGCAGTTCTCGGTGTTATTTTGCCGCTGGTATTCTTTGCCGATCAAAAATCTTTGCCGATTAGAAGGTTTTACAGATTGAAAGTTTTTTCAGATTGAAAGGTTTTGTAGTATCGAAAGGGTTTGCAGATTAAATGTCTTGTTATACTGATTTTAATGAACAGATCACTAAATTCACGTTATCCACTTTTTTGAAACGAGTGTTATTCTTTTCTCACTTCATATTGTGTGCTTTCCTCAAATATTTCCACAAATATATTTCCACGAACGTATTTTCACAAACAAAAACCGTTCTGCTGCCCAGCGCAAGATCGGAACGGTTAAATTAAGGAGGGAATGATCATGAGTACACCGGTTGCGGAGAAGAACCTCAGAGAAATTCAGCCTCGTGGAATAGCGTTGATACCTTTTTTGATCTTTGTGGCGCTTTATATGGGGGTGGGAATGGTTCTGCAGTTTTCCGGAGCAGAGATGGCCTTTTATCAGATGCCGGCGCCGATTGCGGCGTTGGTGGGAATTGCCGTGGCGTTTGTCTTATTCAAAGGCAGTATCGACGAAAAGTTCGACCAATTCATGGCGGGTTGCGGGCACAACAATATCATGACCATGTGCTGTATTTACCTGCTCGCCGGCGGGTTCGCCTCGCTGGCCAAGGCGATGGGCGGTGTTCAAGCCACTGCAAATTTAGGTCTTTCCATTGTCCCGCCGGAATTTATAACGGCGGGTCTTTTTGTCATCGCCTCTTTTCTTTCTCTGGCGACGGGAACGTCCGTAGGAACCATCACCGCCATCGGCCCTATTGCGATCGAAGTCGCTTCACAAGCAGGTTTGAGCATGGTTTTGGTATTGGGCAGCGTGGTGGGCGGCGCAATGTTCGGCGACAATCTTTCCATGATTTCCGACACCACCATCGCCGCCACCCGAACTCAGGGGGTGGAAATGCGGGACAAGTTCAGGGTGAATTTCATGATCGCCCTGCCCGCCGCGCTGGCTACTTTTGTTCTCCTTTTGCTCATTGGACGGCCGGAAACCGTAGTCCCGATCAAAGAGTTGCCGTTCGATATCGTCAAAGTCATCCCGTATATCTGGATTCTGATCTTTTCTCTATTGGGGATGAACGTGTTCGTAGCGTTGGCCTCCGGCATTTTGGTCGCTTTGGTGATCGGGCTTTTCAGCGGGGATCTCACCTTGCTGGGCAGCGCCCGGAGTGTTTACGAGGGATTTACGGGGATGTTCGAGGTGTTTCTCTTGTCCATGTTCATCGGCGGCCTTTCGGAAATGGTGCGCCAAAATGGGGGCTTGCTGTGGATGCTGCAGAAAATTCAGTCCAAAGTGACCAACAAACGATCGGCGGAAATAGGTATCTCCGGGCTTGTGGCCATCGCGGACCTGGCCACGGCCAACAACACGGTTTCTATTGTGGTTACCGGTTCCATCGCGAAGAACATCGCGGAGGAATATCACGTGGATCCCCGCCGCAGCGCTTCTTTATTGGACACGTGGTCCTGCGTAGTCCAGGGTGTCATTCCTTATGGAGCCCAAACCTTGATCATTTGCGGCTTAGCCGCCGGTGCAGTCAGTCCGTTCCAGTTGCTGACCACTTTGTGGTATCCCTATTTGTTGGGTATTTTTGCGCTTATTTCCATTTTCGTTCCCTTCGCCGATGGTTACATCAAGAAAAACCCATGGAACTGGGACACGGGAAAAGCGGACAAGATGTATTTTAAGGAGGTAGGGGGAAGTTGAAAGAGATCAGATGGCACGGCAGAGGTGGCAACGGAGCATTTATGGCTGCCAGGCTGTTGGGACTGGCCGCTTCCGTTTACGGCGGTCGTTACGCGCAGGCTTTTCCCTCTTTTGGCCCGGAACGCCGCGGGGCTCCGGTCTTGGGATTCACCCGAATAGACGATTCGATCATTGTCGATCACAGCCAGGTCGCCGACTGCGACTGTGTGATTGTTCTTGACGAGACACTGATCGACGTCGTAGACGTGCTGAAAGGACTTAAATCCGACGGCGTACTACTGGTCAACAGCGGCAAGGGCGAAGGGGAATTCAGGAAACTACCAGGCTTTGCCGACATAAAAAAACTTATCGTTTTCGACGGAACCGCTCTCGCTCTCGATATTCTGCAGTCTCCCATAGTCAACACCATCATGCTGGGCGCAACCATCGCAGCCACGGACATAGTCGGCCTTTCGGACGCGGAAAACGCTATCGAGGAATTGATGCCGAAGCACCTTGCAGAGAAAAACAAACAGGTTGCCAGAATGGCGTATGAGAGAGTGAAATATGGAAAAGAATATGAAAAAGTTAAATATGAAAAAGTGAAGGGGGAGCAGAGATGAAACCCCATCTGAACAAAGATTTTCGCTTTCCGACAAACGAAAGAGAGATGCTTTTCGGGTCCGGCGGGGATACCGGCAATCTGACCGCCGTCAACTCGGGCTGGAGGACCTTCAGACCTGTTATCGATCATGGAAAATGTATCCGCTGCCTCTTTTGCTGGACCTACTGCCCCGATGGAGTGATTGGCAAAGAAGATACGGAACTGACTATCGATTACGACTATTGCAAGGGCTGCGGCATATGCGCCAACGAATGTCCCAAACAGGCGATTTCCATGATTAAGGAGGAGAAATGACGTGTTTCATCAAGGCAAAAATCTATTTCTCTCAGGGAACGAAGCCGCTGCAGAAGGAGTTCGCCTTTGTCGGCCGCAGGTAATCGCGGCCTATCCCATCACCCCACAGACCACCCTTGTGGAAAAACTGTCCGAGTTTGTCGCGAATAGAGAGTTCCCGTGTAAATATCTTCTGGTAGAGAGCGAACACAGCGCCATGGCCGCCACGATGGGAGCGGCCATGATAGGATGCAGAGTGTTTACCGCCACATCCTCCCAAGGTTTGCTGTACATGTGCGAGATGTTGAGCTATGTCAGCGGCAGCCGTTACCCCGTTGTTTTGGCCAATGCCAACCGTTCCACCGCGACGCCCTGGAACATATTCGGGGATCAGCGTGATTCGGTGGCCATGCGGGATAGTGGTTGGATACAGTTTTACACCGAAAGCGGCCAGGAATCGCTGGACACCATCATACAAGCGTACAAGGTGGCGGAACATCCCGAGGTATCGACGCCTGTCATGGTCAACATAGACGGTTTTACCCTGACCCACACCTACGACCTGGTCAACATCCCGAGCCAGGAAGAAGTGGAGAAATTTCTCCCGCCGCTGAAAACGACGAACAAGTTCAGTCTGGAGGCGCCCAAATCTTTGAGTTTCACCATCGGGCCTGACTTTCACCTGGAGAGCCGGTATCAACAGCAAAAGGCTTTTCACGCGGCCGAGGACGTCATAGCTCGCGTGGACGACGAATTTGCCGGTATTTTCGGCAGAAAATATCACGGGATGGTGGAGCAGTACCGCTGCGACGACGCCGAACACATCTTGACGGTCATGGGCAGTACGGCAGGGACCACGAGGATCGTGGTGGACAAACTGAGGGCTGCGGGGAAAAAAGTAGGGATGATAAAGGTTCGCTGCCTTCGCCCCTTCCCCAAGAAGTTCTTCGCCGGTTTGGGCGGCTCCTGCAAAGCTCTGGGCGTGTTGGACAGAAACATCTCCTTCGGGTACGAAGGAGCGCTTTACACAGAAGTGCGGGCGGCAATGCTGAAGCCCGGCGCTTCCATCCGAACTCTGAACTTTATCGCGGGTTTGGGCGGGGCGGACATCTCCAAGGCAGACCTCGAACTTATGTTCGAGAAGCTCGGCGGTATCGCTTCGGGGCAAGAATCTGGGCAGAAAGAATTTGGGCAGGAAGAACAAGAGCATCAGTACATTGGATTGAGGTGGTCGTAATGGCGATAAATTATAAAGATTTGAGCGATGAAGAGCTGCTCTACGGAGCGAAAACGTGCCCGGGATGCGGGGCTCCCATAGCCGTCCGGCTTGCCTTGAAAATCCTCGGAGCGAGGACGTTTGTCTGCGTTACGGCAAGCTGCCTGGGAGCCACGACCACCGTTTATCCCCAGACTTCGTTTTTCGTGAACAACGCCATAGCGGCCTTTCCGGCTACGGCCTCTACAATAGCGGGCATGTCCGCAGCGGTTGAAATGCAAGGATTGGAGGACGTCACCATCCTCGGCATAGCCGGAGACGGAGGAACGGCAGATATCGGTCTGCAGGCTCTGTCAGGTTTGTGCGAGCGCAACGACAACGTCATTTTCATCTGCTACGACAACGAGGCGTATATGAATACGGGCATCCAAAGGAGCAGCGCCACACCTTACGGCGCATGGACGACCACCTCGCCGGTCAACGAAACCGGAACCGCCAAGGGCGAGACCCGCATAAGAAAGAACCTTTTCGACATCGTCTCGGCTCACCGCGTGCCGTACTGTGCCACAGCCAGCACCTCCTATCCCAGAGACTTCATGGAGAAGATCGCGAAGGCAAAAAACCTCAAAGGCACGAAGTTTGTACACGTCCACGCGCCTTGCCCCACGGGATGGGGATATCCTTCCGAGAAGACCATAGAGTACGGCAGGCTGGCCGTGGAAACCGGTTTGTGGTACCTGGCGGAGTACGAGAACGGAAAGGTAACGCTGAACTTGGCTCCGAAGGTGTTTAAACCCGTGGAGTCTTATTTGGCGCCTCAGCGTCGTTTCCGGCACCTGAAAGAGGAAGATTTCAAGGTTATCGAAAAGCAGCGGGACGAGGAATGGGCTCTGCTGAAAGCCAAGGCAGCGTCATGAACTTCCAGTTGACCCGAGAGCAGACGGAGGCCATTGCTTGGGGTCGGGAATTCGCGCATAGTTTGAAGTACGCCCTGTCAGCCATCGACGAAGGAAAGGCTTTTTTATCTCTGGGCATCGCCGCTGAGGTGTCATCCAAATCTGTATGCACGAAATCCGATGTATTTTCAGGTCTTTCTGTATTTCAGGTCTTTCATGAGCGACTGTCTGCAGATGCAACGCCAGGGATTGTGATAGACTCCAAAAGGCCGAGCCGTCGGGGAAATTGAACGGGGATATTTGAACGAGATATTTTATTAGGGGGGTAAAACGATGATACGAACTCGAGAGGATTACTTTGCGTCTTTAAAGAAAATGCGGGCCAACATTCATAAAAACGGCGAAGTCATTGCCGACGTCACGGCCCATCCCGCCACGAAGCGCACTGTGGAGAGTCACGCGAGAAGCCTGGATCTCGCCGGGCAGCCCGAGTATAAAGACGTCTACGTGACGAAATCGAGCCTGACGGGACAGGAAATCATGCGCTTCAACAGTTTGATGCAGAGCCCGGAGGATATGATCTGCAACGCCAAGCTGAAGCGCCTCAACTACCAGACCAACGGGGTCTGTGTGGGAGGAATGTGCGTGGGCTGGAACGCTTTGAATGTTTTTTGGGCGGTGACCCACGATATCGATCGGGAAAACGGCACCGATTATCATGAACGGCTGAAAAAATGGATACTCTTTGCTCAGGAGCGGGGACTGCTGGTGGCCGGGGCCTTGACGGACGCCAAGGGCAACCGGAGCCTGAAGCCTTCCCAGCAATCCGACCCGGACGTTCACGTACGCGTCGTGGAAAAAAGAAAGGACGGGATCGTCGTCCGAGGGGCAAAAAACATGATTTGCAGTGTCGCCGCCTCCGACGAAATTTTCATCATGCCGGGTAACGCTTACAAAGAAGAAGATAAAAATTACGCGGTGGCTTTTGTCATTCCAAGGGACATCAAAAGGCTGACCATTGTGGAAACGCGCAGGCCCAGCGACGACCGGGAATATCAAGAGGGCTTCGATATTCCGGACACGGGACATACTCAGGCGTATCTCTTTTTCGAGGACGTGTTCGTTCCCAACGACAGGGTCTTTCTGTGCGGAGAGTTCAAACATACCGGAAAGGTTCTTCAGAGCTTTACGGCCAACTACAGAGCCTGCATCGGAGCTTGCGTTTCCGGGCAGGGGGACGTGATGGTGGGGGCCGCCGTCAATATGGCTCGCGCCAACGGATTGTCTCATAAAACATTTATGGACAAATTGATTCAAATGGCGATAAACAACGAAACCACATACGGCGTCGGGGTGGGGGCCATTGCCTTGGGCAAACGGGATTCCTCCGGCGTCTGGATAGCCGACAGTCTTATGGCCCACACAAATAAAATTCACGTCGCCACGCTGCCTTACGAAACGAAGCGGCTGTGTCAGGAAATAGGAGGGGGTATTGTGGAGACCGGCTGCATGCCTTCCTATAGAGACTTCACCGACGAAAAGTACGGCGCTTTGATACAGAAGTACCTCAAGGCCGGCGATTGCTCCGCCGAATCCAGGGTGAGAGCGGCCCGTCTTTCGGAGTGGCTGACCATAGGTGCGGGCGTGCCGGGCTGCATGCACGGCGGCGGGTCCCCCGACGGTGCCAGGCTGGTGGTGCGGGCAGCTACGCCTTTCGAAAAGTACGCGGAACGCGCCCGAAAGATCGCGGGCATCGAAGAAGAGCTGCAAGATCCGCCCAGCGCTAAAAAATAAGGCAATTCTCTCGACAGGTTTATCCGCAAGCCCTCTCGCAACAGGGGGCTTGCGTGATCTACGCCCCGCGCGGCCGCAAAGACCTTTCAATCAACCTTTTGCCCGCCTTTTATCCGCCTTTTATCCATCTTTCTTTTTAATCAAAGGCCTTTCTGCGCGCATCGAGGGGTTGAAACTCTTTTTCATCCGGGGCTTTTACCAAACCGCCGAAGGGCATCTGAGCGACAAGGGTCCATTGTGGATCGAGGCTCCACGTTTCCCGCACTTCATTATCAATGATAGGATTATAGTGTTGCAAAGACGCTCCGAGCCCAGCGTTTTCCAACATCGTCCATATTGCGAGCTGGTGCATGGCGGAAGTGTGCTGTGCCCACGTAGGAAAGCGATCCGCATAACGCGGGAATCGGGTCTGCAGCTCCCCAACTACCCGCTCGTCTTCATAGTACAGAATTGTCCCGTAACCTGCCGCAAAAGAGCTTATTTTTTGTTCCGTAGGAGCAAAAGCGTCTGCGGGAACGATTTTTCTCAAGGTCTCCAGGACAATGTTCCAGAATTTCTTATGGGACCTTTCCAGCAAAACAACAATACGCGAGGATTGCGAGTTAAATGCGGATGGCACATGGAGCAGGGCAAAATCAATAATTTCCTGAATTTGATCCTTTGTCGCCGGAGACTGATCATTAATGGCATAACAAGACCTTCGATTCCGCAGTGCCTCCATAAAATCCTTCATTTCAATTGCCTCCTTTTCAATACTCAACATTACAATACTCAACATTACAATACTCAATACTCCACATTCAATACTCAGTTTCTTTGATTCCAGGCTTTAACTGCCGAGAAATAAAAATACGACGAAGTACGGCGATGATATATCAAAAAAACTGGAGTGACAAGTTGTGCTTTTCCTAAAAACTGATGCTATGCGGCCTTTGTTTTTTAGCTATTCTACTTTAGGCTTTTTATCTAATTCACTATACAGTGTTAGACTTTCCAATTTAGACTTTCCAAGGCACTAGGCGAAAACGTCTGTCGCAAAGCATTCGAAACTGTTAAAATGGAAAAAACGATAGAGCTTTTGAACGGCAGTCGTGTATTTTGAGGAGGTATGCGCATTGAAGAAAAGGACAACTTTTTGGGGGACGCTCTGGGTATTGGCTTTTATGCCCGGCTGGATCGTTTTCTCGCTGGCGGCGGAGGCTGTGCTGGCGGCCGAGGCAGGAGAGGACGCGGATAAAAGTTCCTCCATGCAGATGATGGAGCGGGTGGAGATCATCGTTTATGGAGAACCCAGCAAAGGAGGTCTCATCGAGCGCCTGAATACTGTAGAAAAAGAGCTTTTCGGCCGGGCGCTTCCGGGCAGTATTTCCGAGCGCCACAGCGCGACCTTGAATTTTTTGGAGATCGGAACGGCGGACCAGCCTTCCATGCTTTTCAAACTGGGGGTCGCCGAGTGGATCGTGGGGCAAAATTCCCAGGGGCGGAAGCCCGCTTTGAAACGCGTCGAGGACATGGAAACGGACCTCGACGGGGAAATGCAGTACGGGAAACCTCTGGCGATGAGAGTCGAACGCCTCCTGGCCTCTCTGGTCGCCGACCCCGTCACCTTTCAGGATGTGGTCATGCCGGGCGGCACCGTCTTGAAGGTGAAATTCCTCGAAGAGCTGAACCCGTCGAAAACCAAAAAGGGCGATTTTGTGAGGCTGGCGCTGACGGACGATCTTTTGGTGAACAAGATTTTGGTCGCGCCCAAAGGGAGCCTAGTCAGTACCTTCGTCCGGGAGGTCAAGCCTCCTCGCCCCTTTGGGGTGCCCAGCGAAATCCGCCTCGACTTTAGAACGTTGGTGCCCCTTGGCCCCCAGCGCCCGCCGGTTACCGTGGGCAGCGCGGCCAAAAAAGCGGCCGAAGACGCTCAAAAGGGCAAGGATAAAGGGGAAGGCGCCATGATCGGAGCCGGGGCCACCAGTATAGGAGCCGCGGTGGTTTTGGGACCTCTGGGGCTGCTGGGGGGGGGACTCATCCGCGGCAGCGCCCTCAAGATACCGGAGGGCTCCATCACCTTCGTGGAAACCTCGGGGGACATCCAGGTGTCCGGTTATCCGGTTCCGGAGAGCCTTCGGATCGACCCGGGGGCCACCATTCGAGAGAGCGTCACGCCGGTCAGAACATCATCCGGAACATCATCCGATGGAGAGACGATCCAACTGCCCGCCGAGCAGAAAATCAACTGACGCGTCGTGAGACCGTCTCGCTTCATGGGTTCGGTGTGTTCGGGGAAATATCGAAGAGCGTTTTGGGGCCTTTTTAAGGCAGCCCTATGCATTTTTCTGTGCAGTTCCTCCGGCGCGGAGGGCAACCCTTTTGAAGAGACCATCCAAATCCTGGAAAACCGCACCTCCTTTCACTGGGGGCGCGATTGTTTCGTGTGGATCGTCCATTATCCGGAGGAACTGGTGGACCCCTGGGTGGAGTCGGAAGCTGGACGCGTGGGGATGACGGAGTCCGAGCGCAAATCTTACAAGGAAGGATTTGTGTCCGAGCTTTCCATCGGAACGATGGAGCCCTTTCTTCTCACGGTGTACGCTTTCGGCCCCCGTCCCTTGGACTTCGCCCCCATTTCCGAAAAAATCGCCCTGGTCACGGCGGAGGGCGAGCGCGTCAAACCCTCCCGATACGACCGAGTTTTCGATCAAGCCATCAACGGCGTCGTGCAGGGGCTGATTTTCTTTCCAAAACAGCGAGACAAAGATTTCGCCCTGGTCCTCCGAGGCATGGGGGTCTACGATGAACGTATTTTCGCTTTTTCGAACCGTCCTCCCTTGGAAAGCGGGCCGGACGCGCCCGAAAAAAAACCCGAAATAAATGAAGAAAACGTCGAGGTCGTTATCGTGGACCTTCCTCCAGCCCCGGACCAAGCCCCTCCTCTTCCCCCGGAGGCCCCCGCAACGTCCAAAAAAGCATCGGCGCCCAAGCCTGAAAAGCAGGCGCCCAAAGTGATCGAGCGCCCTCGTGACCCGCCCCCACGCCGGGAAGTGCCGCCGAAAGCGCCGGTGATTGTCGTGACCGAGCCGCCAGAAAATATGGCCGAGAATAGGAAAGAAAATAAGGAAGAGAGCATGGCGGAATTTGTGGAGGCCCTGCGGTCCGGCGACAAGAAAATCCAGGGAAGCGAAGCCCGGCAAAATGAAGCACAGAAAAATGAAGCAGAGAAAAATACGGAAACGGATAGTCTCTATACGTCTCGCGAAAAAACCCTGGCGACTTTTTTGGAACTTTGGGTGAAACACGACACGGAAACGATGTACTCGATGTTGTCGGAGTCCTCTCAAAAACTTTTTTCCCGGGAGACCTTCGAGTCGGAACTGAGAAAAGCGTCGGATTTCAGAGGGGCGCTTCAGGACGGGTACACGATAGATTGGCTGGGAAGCGAGCGCGCCAAGGTCGTTGCGGTCAAACGCATTCTGCTGATTCGCACCTTGGTCAGCCGCACCTTGGGCGTCGCCCGCGAGGGGAGCGCCTGGAAAATCGTCTGGTAAAAGTCATGAAAATCAGAAAAGGCTTTGTCGTCCTGGGGGTGGCGCTATTTTGCGTTGGCCTGACGGTGAGATACGCCTTCAGGGATATCCGGCTGAATGTGGACATCCTGAGAGAAAGCCTTGAAAGGATGCCCCAGTTGGTCCTGGAAAATCTGGAGTTCGAGCGGGAAGTCTCTGGGGACCTCTGGCAGGTTCGAGTGCCTCTGGTTCAGCGGAGCGAGGGCACCATAGAGGTTCGTTCCGTGGACGTCCGCCGCCTGGCCCGGGGCCGGGAATGGTATTTCATGGGTTCCCGGGGCTTCTACTCCGAGGAGGCGGAGTCGGCCGACCTGGTTTCTCTGCTGGGCACTTTGGAAACGGATTCTCGTGTGCTAAACTTGGAAAGTCCTTGGCTTTCCTGGTCGAAGGAAGAAAACGTGTTCTTGTTCCCGAAAGGGCTGACGATTTACGACGCCGAATTCATCCTGCAGTCGGATGCGGCAAGTATCGATGCGTCGGGGGTTGTTGTGTTGGATAAAGGAGGCGTCATCAGGTGGAGGAGATCTCCGGAGTAACGTCGGTCGAAAAATTCATGTGCAAAAATTTTTACGGGAATCCCTCGACGGGCCGTCCCTTTTGGGAGATTCTGCGTTTTACAGTCTTCACGATATTTTTCACGATTTTCTTCATAATCTTTTTCTTCTCCCTTCCCTCCTTCGAGCATTTCTCCTTTATGGGCACGAAGGCGTTTTTACCATCCTGCGCCTTTGGGGAAGAGCCTCGAAACGTCACTCTGGACGCGGAGCGCGTCAGCTACGATGACGCGTCGGGCAAGGCCAGCGCCCAGGGCAACGCCGTCCTGACCTACGGGGGAACGACTATCCGAGCCGAGCGCATCGACTACGACGCCGTGTCCCAAAGGGTCAAGGCCTCGCCCCTCCCAGGGGAGACCGTGGTTCTGCAAGGCATGGGGAATACCGTCACGGGGGAGGGATTGGAATATGACCTGGACAGCGGAGAGGGGGTTTTGACAGGCGCCCGCAGCAACCTTCCCGCAGGAGAGGGAACCCTTTACGTCACCGGAGAAATTCAGGTCCTCCCCTACGACCTGGCGGCGGAGCGGGGTCTTGTCGGCGGCAAAGCCCAGGGCTCCTTCGTGGTGGAGGGAAAGGACGTCTCCATCACCACCTGCGCGCTGGATCACCCCCATTACCGTATAGAGGCCAAGAGTATCGTTTTCGTTCCCGGCCGGCGCGTGGTGGCCAAAAAACCGCGGCTTTACCTGGGCGACACTTTCATCTTCACCTACCCTCTGGACTATATCGTTCAGATCGACCGCAAGGCCATGCGCCACTCCCTCATGCCCCATATCCAGAACAGCGAGGAAAAGGGGACGGGAGCGGGATTCAGTGGGGCGTTCGGTTGGGACACGGGATCCCTGGGGCTGGGCATGACCTATTGGAGCGAAACCGGTCTGGAGTGGATGGCGGAAATCGAGCAGGGACTCGGCGGCGGTTTTTCCGTGGAGGCCGGAGTTCAGCACTCCTGGGACAAGGCGTGGCGGGAAAAAAAGTACCGTCCCCGCGCATCGCTCCTTTACGAACACAAGGGGTGGCAGGCGGACTTGCGGTGGTCCCGGGACGAGTATATAGAGGACCGGAAAGACTCGCTCCACGAGTATAGAGGACGCTTGGACCGAAAGCCGGAGTTTTCCGTGCTGACGCCCTGGATGAAGGAACCGGTTCTGGGGCTTTCCCAACTTCGCCTGAACGCCATAGGAGGCAGCTACCGGGAAACCACTCCCGATTTCGCCAACGACACCATTACCCGTTACGGGGCGGTTCTGCAGAGCTACGCCGAAGTTCCGCTGGGCAAAGGGGCCGAATTTTTCTTGAACAGCCGCTATGGAGCCTGGTTTTACGATAAAGACAACTCCGACCAGGAAATCGCGGAGGGGCTGGTGGGGCTGCGCTACCTATTGGGTGCCCTCGAAATGGCCTCGGGCTACGAACACCGGCGTGTTTGGGGCGAATCCCCCATGTTGTGGGATGCTTTCCGGGACGCGGAAAGGCTGCACCAGAAAATACGGTTCCCCCTGGGCCAAGAGATATTTTTTGCGCTGCGGGGGAGCTACGATCTCAACGAATCCATGGTGGACGAGGTCCATTACGCCCTCCAATGGATCAGCGACTGCATGAAATGGGAACTTCTCTATCACGATGAGCGCACCTCCGACGCGGAGGACAAAATCAGCCTCAGCGTGTCTATTTTGGCGTTTCCGAACACGCCGGCGTCCTTCGGCGAATATAAAGACGCCGATCCCTTCGACCGCCCCCGAGACCTGCCAGGGAGACGAGTTCCCTGAGGCGCGGCCTCGGGCTTCGTACCGTCAAGACCGGTCGAAATCGTCGTCCAGGCGGACGATGTCGTCCTCGCCCAGGTACTCTCCTCCTTGGATTTCGACGATCTCCAATTCGACTTTTCCGGGATTGCCCAGGCGGTGACGGGCGTTTTTAGGGATGAAGACGCTCTCCCCCTCGTGGATGAACTGTTCTTTTCCGTCGATGACGACGAGGGCGGTCCCCCGAACCACGACCCAATGCTCGCTGCGGTGGTGGTGATACTGGAGGCTCAATCGCTTGCCGGGGGTGATGACGATACGCTTGATCTTGAAGCGTTCCTCCTCGCACAGGATCGTGTAAACTCCCCAAGGCCGGGCGTTCTCCATGGCCTGAGTGGCCTCTTTGCGGACGTCTGTTCTGAGTTTTTCGACGACGTTCCGCACTTTTTGGGACGAGCCCCGCTTGGAGATGAAAATGGCGTCCGGGGAGTCGATGACGATCAGGTCCTCCACGTCCACCAAGGACGTCAGCCGGTTGCGGGAGTCCACTAAATTGCGTTCGCTGCCCTGCATCATGACGTCGCCGATGGTGGCGTTGTAGAGACCGTCCTTGTCCAGCACCTCGTAAAGGGCGTCCCAGGAGCCCACGTCGGACCAACCGGCCTCCAGCTTCACCATGACAACGCGGTTGGCCCGCTCCATGACGGCATAGTCGAAGGATATGGACGACAGCGTTTGGAACTCCTCCAAAAACACGTCGTGCCCTTTACGAGCGACCTCGTAGAGTTCGGGAGACGTGTGTTCCAGCTCCCGATAAAGGGTTTCCAGGGTAAAAACAAAAATGCCGCTGTTCCAGAAGTATTCCCCGCTTTTCATGTAATGCTCGGCCGCCTGCAACTCAGGTTTTTCGATGAACTGCTCCACCGGGAGCCAGGCCTCCGTCCTCTCGTTCTCTCTCTCGCTCCCCTCGTTCTCTTTCCCTTCGTTCTCCTCGGGCACGGAGCAGCGCATGTAGCCGAAGCCCGTGTCCGGCCGGGTGGGGGTCACTCCCAGCGTAACCATGACCCCGGACTTTGCGGCCTCTATCGCCTTGCGCAGCGCCTGCTCGAAGGCGGCGACGTCCTTGACGAGGTGGTCGCTGGGGGCCACCACCACGATGTCGTCGTCCTCCGCTCCTTTTTCTTTAAAAACGCCGCAGCCCAGCAAGATGGCAGGCGCCGTGTTGCGCGCGACCGGTTCCTCGATGAGAAAGTCCTCCGGGACCAGCGCAACCTCCCGGGCCTGGTAAGAAACCAGCGGTCGCCATTTACCTCCGGCCACGGCGTAGAGGTGCTTCGGTGGAAGCACGTGAAGCATGCGGGTCACCGTATCCTGCAGCATGGTGTTGCCCTTGCGCAAGGACAAAAACTGCTTGGGCAGCTCTTCCCGGGAACGCGGCCAAAGGCGGACGCCGCTGCCCCCCGCAAGAATGAGACCATAAATGTTAGACATTACCGCGTCCTCCATCGTATGTTTGTCGTATATTTCAGGAAACCAGCTTGGGCAAGGTGTTCGCGCCCTGGACCATCAGCCACGTTTTCAAAGCCCTGCCATGAGCGGAGTAGATTTTTCCCAACGCATCGTCCAGAGTTCTGGAGACCTTGATCCCCGTTCCCTCCAGCAGGCCGGCGTCCATGTCGGTCACCAGGTGAAAATCGAACTGCTCGGCGGCCACTCCCGCGCAGTAGCCCACGTATTTGGCGATGGTGAATTCGCGCCTCAGCTCCACTTCCCGCTCCTGGGAGTTCTTGAACTTCTGCAGCATCATCTGCACTTCCTCGTTGCCATAGCCCTCGACGCAGGAAGAGAGGATGACGATGGCCCCCCCGGGCCGGGCGGCGTCCTGGGCGTTGAAAAGGGTCTTCGTGGTCTGATAGAAGTTGATGTCCTTGGGGTACCCGCAGGCCGAAGCGACGACCAAATCCGCGAGCTGGGGAATCGTGACCGCGTCTATGCTGTCGACCAGGTTTCGTCCTGCCTCGTGGGCCTTTTGCCAATCGCCGGCCACGGCCCAGCCGATTTTACCCTCGGCGTTCATGACGACGTTCAGCAGAAACGAGGGCGCCAGCTTCGCGGCGGCCTCCACCATATCCAAGTGGATGAGGTTTCCCTCCACGTTGCCCCCGCGGCAGACCCAGTTGCGGCCATTTCCGGGGGGCGGGTTGAGGGCCAGGGCATGGTTCGCCATCACGGTCTCGTAGGCGGCTATTCCCGGGAGCACCGACTTTCTGCCGCCGCCCCAACCGGACATGAAATGATACACGATGCCCCCCGTCAAAATCACGTGATCGGCGTCCGCCGCCATTTTATTGAGCCTGACCGGAGTTCCGTAGCTGGTCTTCCCGAAGTCGGTCATCCGGGCCGTTCTGCTTTCGTTGTCGAAAACCTTGTAATGCCCGTAAAGTTTTTCTCCCAAGAGAATCTTGTGTTCCTCCGGCGTGTGGGACCGGTGCGTTCCCGTGGCCACCAAAAAGAAAATATCTTCGTCCCTCACCCCGCCCTTTTTGACCTCGTCCACCAGGATGGGAAGATAAAGAGAGGGATGCTGCCACACCCGCGTCAGGTCGCAGACGACGATACAGACCTTGTCGCCGGCCTTCACTTTTTCGCTGACGGGCGGGCTTTCGATAGGATTGGCCAGAGCCTTGCGGATGGCCTCCTCCTCGGTGGCGGCGCTGGGAACCTCCCGGCTTCGCAAAACGCCTAAAAGATTCTCCTCGGGGATATCGATGTCCACACTTCCCTTGCCGAACTTTAAACTGTACATGCTCATCACTCCTTCAGGCGTTATTGTACTCTAAAGGGGAGGCCTAGCACAGCCTCGCTCCCTGCTATTGGATTATCGCCCCCTCTCTCTTTCCCTCGCTTTCCCTCTCGTCGGCCACAGGCAGGACCGAGCCGGCGGAGGGCATGATCAGCACCGACGCGTCCTTCCCCAGCTTTTCGAAGGCCGCCTCCAAGGCGTTTTGCACGTTTCCGAAGGGCCGCATGAAGGTCTTCTCGACGGACCTGGCGGGCATTTCCGAAACGAGGGAAATCTCGGCTTTTTCGAGGACCAGCGCGATAGACGCCGCCTTGTGGCCGCCCAGCTGAAAGTCCCGCTGAATCCTCTCGATAAGAGAGCGGGGAGAATCCGCCTCCCCCATCCACCGTTCGAAGGTCGATTCCCCGAAACCCTCTTGGCAGGCGCCCACCAGGATGATGATCCCTCCGTCTCTTACCGCGTGTTTCGCGTTGTCAAGGGCTTTTTGAGTCTGATAAAGGTTCAGGTCCTTGGGAGCGCCGCCCTGGGACGCTATGACGATGTCCGCCCGGCTGCCGATGTCCTTGCGGTAAAGGCCGTCCAGGAAACGGCAGCCTGCCCGGTGCGCCTTTATGTAGTCCCCGGCCACCGCGTGAACGATCTCTTTCTTGTCGTCCAATATCACGTTTACGATGAAGTCGATGGGGCAATGCCTTATGGCTTCTTCAAGGTCTTCTCTGACGGGGTTGCCCTCCAGGAGGCCGGTTCTGGCCCGAGGATGGACCATCCGGCTGTGATTGGCTTGAATGGCCGATCTGTTGGAAACTCCCGGCATGATGGCCTTTGCGCCGCCGCTGTAACCGGCGAAATAATGATATTCGATGTTGCCCACGCAAATTCTCCGGTCGGCCCCGGCTACAACCCTCGTAATGTCCACGGGGGTTCCCGAGGCGGTGCGCCCCATGTTGACGCAGTCCCCGGGGTCGCTGTCGATACATCGGACGCACTCGAACACGGATTCGCCCGCCAAACGGACCCTTTCGTCCTCGGTGTGCCCTCTATGACTTCCTAAAGCAAAAACGACGGTGACGTCCGTCATCTTTATCTTGTTTCGCCGAAGTTCGTCCAACAGCACGGGCAAAATTTTGGCGCTGGGCACCGGGCGCGTCACGTCGCTGGTAACGATGACCACGCGCTCCTCTGGACGCACAAGATCAGCCAACCTGCCGCTGCCTATGGGATTTTCCAGAGCGTTCTTCAAAGCGTCGACCCCCAAGGGCCCCGACGGCAACCCGCCGGGAAGCAGGACCCCCATGAGGTTGCCCTCCGGGATCTCCAAAACCTGCGGCCGCGTTCCAAACCCAATATCCAATCTCACGTTCATCACCTACTGGAGTTTTATTTGCGACAATGTTTCCTTATTTAATGTTTCCTTTTTTGGGCACAAATATATTATAGTATGGGCCATTGGCAAGAATTACAAACTTAAAGATCGAGAACGGGGAAACCCGGAATCAAAAATCATTCTTTTATTCGAAATGGAGGAGTCACAATGGCCAGAAGCTACACAGCGAGATTCGAACGTATCCCGTCGGGATACTTGGGACAGTTGGTAGAGTGGCCTGAAGTTATAACAGAGGGGACCACATTGGAAGAATGTCGTCTTATGCTGGAAGATGCCGCGCGAGAAATGGCGATCGCCTACCGCGAGAACGACTTGCCGCTTCCAGAAACGACTGACACGATTGAGCGCATACTGGTCGAGGCATGAATGTCCGTCAATCGCAGAGACATCGTGGGCCATTTGGAAAGCAACGGTTTTTATTTTTGCCGCGAAGGCGGGAATCATACCATCTACTTCAATGGGTATTTGATGATTCCGCTAAAGCGGCATTCGCATTTTGACAATATAACCGCAAACCGTATTTGTAGGCAAGCCAAGCTCAAGGAGATATTCTGATTTCAGCGAATGAAAAATGAGTATGGCGAATGACGACAGCAACTCTGGAACGCGAAGATCTGTTGCGAATTGTGCGGACGATACCAGACGATAAGGAGAGTAAGGGTATGACAGGAAAACGAAGTCTACGTGCAAGTATAGCCTTGTTCTGCGCGGTATTTTTAATGATAACCCCTGGGGAAGGTGCCGAAGGAGGCAAGAAGCTGTTTTTCCTGTCCCCGGTCATAACCGGATATTTCCCCACGGACTCCAGCGTAGAGAGTGCTTTCGGAAGCTCCTGGTGGGGCATTGGGGTATCTCTGAACATGGAAACCTTGACCGGAGGAGTAGAGGCGGCGGGCCTTCGACTTGCTCCCTACTTCGGTTTGTATCACGGAGAAAAGCACGATAACGACGCTTGGATCATTCCCATAGGCATTCAGGGACGCTGGGGACTGAGTGAACATGGCAGCCTGAGATCCTATGCGGGTATTGGCGTCGCGGGTTACGCGATAAAATTGGACGATCGCTCGGCCGGCATCGATACCGGATGGAAAAGCGCCTTCGGCGGGCGTGTTATGCTGGGGGTGGATATCACTCGCTGGTTTAACGTGGAGGCGGCCTACAACATCGTCTCAGATGTAAAAGACTACGACCTCAGCGGTTTTTCCCTCCAAGGTAAATTGAAGATATATTTTTAGTTAGTTAGCTTAGTTAGATGGAAGTTTTCACACACGGCAAGGGCGAAACTATCGGCAAAGACGCTCAGCGTACTACCCGTGAAGGCGTCATGCCAGTATCGCCATGTTGTTGCGGTGGATCAGTTCTTCGTAGTGTTTGTGACCCAATATTTTTTCGATTTCGGCGGTGTGTTTTCCTAAGATTTTCACGGCGTCGTCGTGGCCGTAGTTGCTGATACCGCGGGCGATTTCAAGGCCGGAGGCGTTCTTCACCCCGACCACCTCGCCCACCTCGAAAAGACCTTCGATCTTCACGACGCCGGAGGGCAGGAGGCTTTTACCCCGGCGGAGAAGCGCCTCCTCCGCACCGCCGTCGACGGTGAGCCATCCCTTCGCCGCGCTGCCCACGGCGATCCATTGTCGCCGAGACGCGTACCCTTCCCGGGATGGAAGGAAAAGCGTGCCCAGGTGTTCCCCCTTCGCCACGCGCCGAATGATGTCGGGCTCCTCGCTGGACGCGATCACCATGGGGATACCCCCCAGCATTGTCATACGCGCCGCGGAAAGTTTCGTGAACATTCCCCCGCTGGAAAGAAGGCTGCCTTTGGCCTTCGAGTTTTCCACCATCGTCTGGGTGATCTCACTCACCTCGGGAATCAGACGGGCGGACTTGTTTTTGCGAGGATCGGAGTCGTAGAGACCGTCAATATCCGAAAGGATAATGAGCAGGTCCGCCTCGACGTTGCAGGCCACCATCGCGGACAAAGTGTCGTTGTCCCCGAACTTGAGTTCATCCACCGCTACGGTGTCGTTTTCGTTGATGATGGGAATGACGCCGAAATTCAGGAGCGAGAAAAGCGTGTTGCGCGAGTTCAAATAACGCTCGGGGTCCGAGAAACAGTCGCGGGTCAGAAGAACTTGGGCGACGCTTTTGGAGTACTCCGAGAAAAATTTCTCGTACATGTGCATGAGTATTCCCTGCCCGATGGCGGCCAGAGCCTGTTTCTCCGGCAAAGTCGATGGGGGAGGGCAGTTGAGTTTTCCCACGCCGGCCCCCACGGCGCCGGAACTGGTCAGCACCAATTCGCGGCCGGCGCTGTGCAGATCCGACAACTCGCGGGCAAGAAGCTCCATTTTCCCCAAGTTGACCTTCCCCGTGGGGTACGTGATGGAACTGGTGCCCACCTTCACGACGATTCTTTTGCAATTGCGGAGACTTTCTCGTTTCACGTCTTGTTCGGCACTCCTTTTATAATCCCGCGGACAGAGGGTCAATAACCTATTTCCCTATTGTATAATGAATTTCGACGCATTCATTGTAAGGAGGTGGATTTTATGAAGAAAAATCTGTTTTTGCTTGTCGTTTTCGCCCTGTGGGTAGGGGGGGCTCCTCATGTTTTCGCAGCCGAGAAACTGTCCATCCAGAAGCTGGTGTTCGCCGACGAGATGCTGGGGCTGGGGCAATATACGCCCAAAGACGGAACTCGCTTTACCTTGGACGACACATGTTCCGTCTATGTAGAGGCGGTGGGGTTCGCGATGCCTTTGTCGCCCAAAACCCAGGACGAGTATAACGTGGATCTTGCCGTGGACGTCAAGGTCAAGCTGCCTCAAAGCGGACGAAGACTCACGTTTCAGCCCGACATGGCCAAGCTGGTGACCAAGATCCGTTCGCACTTGACCGCGCAAGCCCTGGGTTTCAGCTTTTCTTTCGAGGGGTGGACGCCGGGAAACTACATTTTGGAGGTGGGGCTGCGGGACAACTTGGGAGGGCAGACCGTGAGTCAGGACATACCCTTGCAGTTGGTGGAGCCCACCGAGGCCGACACGAAGGCCAGACTGGAGCGGGAGGCCCGGGAAAACGAGCAAAACGCCCCGCAAAAACCCCAATAAAGACTGTTTTCGGCCACGCCGTTTTTTTGAAAGGGAGGAGTCCATCATGGCGCTGAGATTACATAAGGAAGAAACATCGTTTCTGATGATAGACGTGCAGGAGCGCCTTTTGCCGTCCATCGACAGGCGCGAGGCGGTGGTTCTGAACGCCGTCAGACTTTTGAAGACTGCGGAGCTTCTGTCCTTGCCCGTACTCTACACGGAACAATATCCCAAGGGCATCGGTTCGACGGAAGCGTCGGTGCTGGCCGCGCTGCCCAAGGGGGCGCGCCGAGTAGAGAAAATGACCTTTTCCTGTTGCGAAGAGCCGGGTTTTCTCGAGGCTTTCGAGACGACTATGCGTCCTGTGACCGTGGTTTTTGGCACCGAGAGCCATATCTGTATTTTGTCCACGCTGGAGGATCTTTTGGAGCGTGGCCGCAAGATCGTGCTTGCAGCGGACGCCTGCGGCAGCCGGACTTCCGATAACCACAACCTGGCCCTCGCGACAGCGCGAAGCTGCGGAGCCCTGGTCCTTCCCACGGAAACCGTCGTCTACCAATTGCTGGGCAGGTCCGGCACGCCGGAGTTCAAGGCGATGCTGCCCTTCTTCAAGTAAACATAGCCAATCGCGACAATACTGCTGTCGCCTCGAGGATGAAATAACTGTCCGGGGCGACAGCAGTTTTTTTCTATCTTAATTCACTATACTTTTCCATTCTTGCCCATATGTTTCTTTAAAATGTAAAATACTCTTGTGTCGTAGTGTCATCTACAGTAGGAGGTGTAGGAGAGAGGAGGGTCGGAAGGCGGTCATTTGCAAAATTTATTTGCGTATGGGCGTAACCGTAATGGAGCGAACAGGAGGAAGATCCAGGTGGAAAAGGAAAGAAGGCAGTACCCTGACAGTACATGGAAAACGTTCTATTTTCTTTTTACGGTAGCCGCCGTATTTTTTATCGTTTTTTTCGCCGAAAGGCCCGCCGAGGCGGCAACTTCAGCTAAAAAAGAAACCGGTCTCGTGGATTGGGGACAGAACTACATCGAGGCCACGGGGATGGCCGTCGCCCCCGAGGGAACTACGGGTGCCCAAGGCAAAGCCCTGGCGCGGCGCGGGGCCATCGTCGATCTGCAGCGCAATCTCCTGGAGTCCGTCGGCGGGGTTCAAATCGATTCTCGAACGACGATGAACGACTTTATGGCCGAGGACCGCGTGCGTTCCGAGGTGCATGGCCTCATTCAGAACGTCGAGCTTCTCGACGGAACATGGGACGGGGAATCCTACACGGTCACGGGGCGCATTCGCACGGCGGGACTTCGTGTGATTGTGGAGTACTGCCAGGGGATACGGTAAAAAATCGAAATAGGGTAAAAATAAAATTCGGCGGAAAGTGCATTTCCTATGAAAATAGATTCACATTTATTTTCATTGCTCGTTGTGATCCTTGATCATGACAAGTTAGGAACGGGAAAGCGTGTAAGTTAGACAATGCAGATCGAGGAGGTTTTTTAAAATTATGAAGCGTTTATTTTGTGTTTTGACAGTATTGTGTGTTTTGGTTTCCTGCGGCGCAGCTCGGGCGGCCGAGTCGGAGGCAAAGACGGAGGATGGGTCCGTCGCCGTGGTGATCCAGAAAGATAGAAATCTTCTGGATTGGACCCAGAATTATATCGAATCCACGGGCATGGCCGTCGCTCCTACCGGCACGAAAGGCGCTCAAGCCAAGGCCCTGGCACGGCGCGGGGCCATCGTGGACCTTCAGCGCAACCTTCTGGAGTTCATGGGCGGAGTCCAGATAGATGCGCGCACCACAATGGACGACTTCATGGCCAGCGACCGCGTGCGCACCGAAGTACACGGCATCGTCCAAAACGTCGAGCTTCTCGAGGGGGCATGGGACGGAGAGTCCTACACCGTCTCCGGCCGCATTCGGCTGCCCCACCTGAGGGTCGTCGTCGCGTCCAACATCAAGCCGAATCCCGTCAGCGTAGCCGTCGTCGAGGAAGAAAAGAAGACCCCACCCGCAAAGAAAACGGCGGGGAAGTACACGGGTTTGATCATCGACGTGCGTCATCTTCCACTGATTCCCGCCATGACCTTCAACGTTTTCGACACGAAGGGCCGGGTGGTCTACGGCATAGAGTTCGTCGAACGGGAACACTACCTTCAGTCGGGGCTCTGTGCCTACTACAACAACATCAACTACGCGAAGGGCGAGGTTCACGTGGCCACGAACCCCATCGTCGTCAAGGCGGTGCGTCTGACGGCGGACAACGTGGACATCGTCATCTCCGACGGAGACGCTGCGAAGGTGCGCGGCAGTTCCTATGACTTCCGCCGGGAAGGCAAAGTCATCATCGTCAGCAAATAGTCATCATTGCCAGCCAATAAAGAAAATGAGCATGAAAAAGATTGCTCTGGCGCTGGCACTGGCCATTTCATTTGCGGGTTTTGTCCTTTCAAGGCAGGCATTGGCCGGGGTCAGGCAGGAGGGCGACCTCTACGTCGTCGATGACGCGGAGGGTTACGCTCCTATAAAAAACGGCAACAAGAACGAGGCCCGGGAAGAGGCCAAGCGGGAAGCCTACCGGGACGCCCTCGAAAAGGCATTGGGGGCGGTGGTTACCGGCATCACGGAGATGCAGAACTATCAGGTCGTCAAAGACAAGGTCTTTTCACAGACAACGGGTATCGTCAAGAGCTTCGACGTCCTCAGAGAGTGGGAAGAAGACGGGGTGCTTTACATCTCCGCGCTCTGCAAGGTTTCTTACGTAGCTCTCGACGGTGTGCTGGGCCCCGCCGTGATCGACGCCCTGGGCAATCCGAGGATTATGATCTTGATCGACGAGCGGATAGAGGGCAGAGAGGATAAAAACGAGGACAGGAACGAGTGGATTTCCGCAACGGAAAGCGAAACGCTCCGCGTCTTCGAAAAAGCCGGTTATCTTCTTGTCGACCCTGATCAAGCGCGGGCCCTCATCAACATCGACCCCGCCTCGGCGTTCAGCGACCCCGGCAAGCTGATGGACGCGGCGAAAACCTTAAGGGCCGACGTCATTGTGGTGGGAAAGGCGTATGCCATTTCTCAATCGGGCAAACGCGAGGGAATCACGCTGTACAGAGTGAAAAGTACCGTTCAGCTGAAGGCGGTGCTCACCAAGACGGCCTACCAGATCGGATCGAAGGCGATCGAGAGGGAGACCGGCAAAAAACCTACCCTTTCCGTGAAAGAAGGCGCCGACAGATGCTTCACGGAGGCGGCCTCCATCGCATCCAAGGAGATCGTACACAAGATCGCTTATTTCCTGGTATCCGGTTCTGCCGGAGGAGTGCCGGGCATCACCGTCAACGTCAAGATAGCGAACATTTCCTTTAAAGAGGTGGAGGTCCTCGAAGAGGCGCTGCGAGAGTTGGCCGGCAAGTCCGGGGGAGTTTACGAAAGGGACTACAAGGACAACGTTCTCGAGATAGACGTCGTCTCCGAAAAAACGGCGAGAAGCGTGGCGTCGTTCCTGTCCGAAAAAGGACTCAGCATCGAGGGGTTGACCGCCCAGACCATCAGCGCCCGCGGCGGCAACTCCCAAGGCGGTGGCCCTGCCCCTGAGCCCTCTGAGCCGGGCGCGGCCGTGAACGTCAAAATAACGGGAGTGCCTTCCTTCAAGGAAGCGGCGCTCATCGAAGACGCGCTGCGGGGGCTGACCGGAGAATCCGGCCAAGTCGAGGTGGAGTACAAAGACAAAATCTTGGAGATGAAGGTGATTTCCGGGAAAACCGCCAGAGACATCGCCTCGTTTTTATCGGAAAAGGGAATCGAGATCGACGGTATCGCGTCGCAGAGCGTCAGCGGTAGCCTGAAAGAAAAAAGCGGGGGCGTTTGGTGAAAAGCCAGGAGGCCGCAGGGTCCAATGATTCAACCTGATGATTCAACCTAATGCTGCAACCTAATATTAAACCCACGGCCCCTGCCCTCCTGATTTTGATCTGATTTTGACCGTGTACGAAAGGAAAGGTAATAAATGAGGAGTTCGCATATTTTGAAATTCGAGCTGCGCATGGTCGCGGCGGCTCTTTGTTTGGGGCTCGTTTTTTTTCTTTCTTGCCGGACCGAGGCGGCGATCAGAAAGAAGATCCCGGGGCCGCCGCCCGCCAAAGAAGCCTCTCGTTCCGCTCCGCTACCCAAAAAGGGCTTGATCGCCGTTTTGGTCAAGGGGCCGTCGGAACGGCACGTGGAGTCGGCGTTGTCGATTATGATCCAGCAATTGACCTCGAAGGGGTATAAAATCGTCGACCAAAACAAGCTGACGCAAATCCGCAGAAGCAAGGCGGCCCAGTTTGCCCTGGAGGGGAACGTGGACGCCATCATGAAACTCAGCTCGCAGTACGGTATCAGCACGACAGTGACAGTGACGGTGACGGCGGGCGAGCCCGTGGAAAACGAGTTCAAGCTCCAGACCGGAACGGCGTCTGCGGCGGTGAGGGCGATAAGTTCCGGAGGTGTAATGCTCTACGGCGACACGGTGTCGGGCAAGCAAGTGGGCTACACCCCCGACGAAGCGAGCCAGAAGGCGTTGGAGGCCGCAGTCATGACCGCCGCCGACCGGATGACGCAGTAAAGGCGGCCCATGATGAAAAGTACAATGAAAAGCACAATGGAAAACATGATCAAAAATTTGAAGAACTACGCCGAGGGACTGCTGGTGGTTTTGTTGTGCCTTGCCGTGACGGCCGGGGCAGAGGCAAAACCCCGCCTTGCGGTGCGGGCATTCGAGAACAAAACGAGCGAAAGAATCCCGGCTCCGGCCATCACGGAAATGATGACGACGGAGCTCTACCAATCCGGACTGTTCAGTCTGATGGAAAGGGAGCGGCTGGACTACGTGGCCGAGGAAATCCGTCTGGGCCAGTCGGGCTTGATGGATCCCTCCACGGCCCCGGAGCTGGGTAAGATCAAGGGCGCGCAGTACACGATGACGGGAGCCGTGACGGTCTATCACTATCATGCCGAGGGCGGGGTTCTCGTCATTCCCGGCATCGCGGGAGGGGCGGCCGCCAGAACGGCCTACGTGACTCTGGACATTCGCATCATCGACAACGAGACCGGGGAGGTGGTCTACGCCGCAGCGGAGCAGGGAAAGGCGACCCGCGAGCTTGGCGGTTTCGGGACCCGATTCGGCGGATTTGCCACGGCCTCCTACGGAGGCGTTCTGGCCTCCGCAACGCGCAACGCCGTGACGAGACACGTCGCAAGGATGGAAGAATACGATTGGGAATAAAGCAGGGAATAAAATAGGGAACAAAAAGGAGAATAGTTCAAATGAACGCGACGAGGACAGGAAAAGTCATTTTTGCGGCGGTGTTGTGTTGTTTTTTAGCGCTCGGCGCCGCCGAGGCTGCAGACCCGGAGATTGTCCGGCTTGGCGTCATGAGATTCACCAGCAAGGCAGACGGCGTCTCGGATAGACAGGCGGAGATCATCACGGACATCTTCACCCGTGTTCTCACCAACTCCAAGACGATTGCGGTTCTGGAGCGGGAGCAACTCGACATAATCGGCAGCGAACACCGTCTCAACATGTCGGGACTCGTGGATATGGGTTTGGCGATAGAAGTGGGACGGCTGGCGGGGTGCCAGTACATGATTCTCGGTTCGGTGACGGAGCTCCAAGAAGCCGTGTCCGGCGGGGCGATTCCTCTTCCATGGCTCCGCGGTGCGATCGGCACGGGAAGCAAAGTGGCGAGAGCGGTAATTGATATGAGGGTAGTCGACGTGACCACGACCGAGGTTGTTTTCTCTCTGTCGGAAAGCGGGACTTCCTCTGAGTCGGCGGGAGGCATGTCTATCGGGGGTTTCAGTATGATGGAGGCCGAGTTCGGCGGACTCAAGGCACGGGCCCTCACTGCGGCAAGTTCTCGCCTGGCCCACAAAATCCGCGAGGAGCTGGGTGGGGAATATTCCTATGTTCTTTCTTCCGGAGGAAAAAAAGTCCAAGTCAACCTCGGCGCGATGTCGGGCGTCAAGGCCGGGGACCTCTACCTGGTATACGCCGACGGAAGGGAGATACTCGATATCGACGGGAACCCTCTTGAAAGGGAAAAACACAACATAGCCGTGTTGAAAGTGGTGGAAACCCGCAACAACTACAGCGTATGCGACGTGGTTCCCGATGGAGGCAACCCCGCGTTGGTTCAGCGGGGACAGAAAATCGAGCCCATCTCGAAAGAAACAGCCAAAGATATTTCCAAGCGGAAGGCTTTCGTCAAAGAGCTGCCCAAGTCCAGCGGAACCTTCGAAGAAATTTTCGGCAACGACAGGGCGCCCGGCGATCCGTCTCCCGCACCCGTTGGAGAACAACCCGCGCCTCACCCAGGTACCGCCCCGCTTCGTTCGGACCGCCCCTTGGAAAACAAGTCGACCGATCCCGGGAAGGTGGTCATGACTTACCCTCTTGCCTCCGGCGAGTTGAACAACCGAAGAATAGCCCATATCAACGCCCGGAAGCTCAACGGGCAAAAAGCCTACGATCAGTATCGGCAGTTGGCGGACTCCTACCAGGGCGACTACCTCGCGGCTTACCAGGCGGGAGAGGCCGCGCGGAAATTGAAGAAAAACGACGAGGCCCGAGAGTGGTACGGCCGAACTCTGGCCATCAACCCCGATTACGAGCCCGCGCAAAAGGCGCTGGAAAAACTCAAATAGGTGGGCTTAGAGTGTGACGATATGAACTATCTGCTTGTCTTATACGCAGGCAACAGAATATATGAACTGGAACTTTCCCAGGGAAGCTCCGCGACGATCGGTACACGCGAAAACGACACCCTGCGACTCGACCAGCCTGAGTTGAAGCCGTCCCATTGGACCGTTACCGCGCTGGAAACTGGGATTCATGTCTTGTCGCGCACCTTCATACAGGTCGATGGAAAAAACACGGTCAACCGCGTGCTGTCCGTGGGGGATGTCGCGCAGCTCACCGAAAAACTGTCCATGTCTATATTAGAAAAAAGATGCGACGTGCATGACGCGATTTCTTTGCGCCGGCTAAATGAGGTCGCGTTGGGTCGGCACGGCGATAACGACATTCGCATGAACGGGCCGCAGGTGTCTTCGCTGCATGCTGCGCTGCGTAGGACACGCGACGGCTGGGTGATTGAGGACCTGGGAAGCCGAAACGGGACTTATGTCGAGGGCAAGTCCGTCAATTCCGCGATTCTCGAGGACGGCATACCCGTTTTTATTGGAGGGTTCGAATTCTTTCTTCGCGGAGACTTGCTTCATTTCAAAAACACCTCGGGAAGCGTTATGTTCTCGTCCAACCTGGAGCATGTAAACGTTCGGGCAATGACGAAGATGGTACGATACCCTTTTTTCCAGCGATCTCCCCGTCTCAAACCGGAAACGGAGCAGTTGGAGGTCGAGGTGCTGTCTCCGCCAAGCAGGGGGTCGAAGCCTTCCGTTTCATGGTTTTCGATACTTTTGCCGCCCGTAATGATGGCTACTGTGATGATTGGAGTTGCGTCGATAACGAGGAACGTGATGACGTTGTACTATACCGTTCCAATGTCCGCCGTAAGCGTCATCGTTTCCATCGTCAACTACAATTTACAGATGAAAAAATGGAAGCAGATTCAACGTCGAGCGGAGGAAAAATATGCGGCGCACCTAAAGGAGCGCGAGGATGTGATCACTGCCGCGGAATCGAATTTTTTGCAGACTCTCTCTGCCGTGAATCCCGGCGTCCGTGAATGCGCGGCCATCGCCGAGCGCCTGGAACGCCGCCTGTGGGAGCGAACGGTTTGGGACGAAGATTTTCTCGAAATACGCCTGGGAACGGGGCAAAGTAGCTCCAACGTGAAAGTCAAGATCCCGCAGGCGCAGCTTTCTATTGAGGAAGACCCTCTTTTGGAGGAAGCAAAAAAGCTCAAAGAAAAACACGCGGTCTTGACCGGCGTTCCTGTAAAGCATTCTTTCCTTTTGTCTACAATCACAGGGCTCGCCGGCAACAGGTCTGCGATCCAGAAAACAGCCTGGACCATTGTAATGAGTCTCGCCGCGCATCATTCCTACGAGGACGTGAAAATCGTATGCCTATATCCCAAAAGCGAAAAACGCGCTTGGGAATGGATCCGCTGGCTTCCCCACGTTTGGAACACGGCTCGGACGAAGCGGTTCCTTGCGTGTACATCCGAGGACGCCAGATCGCTGATCCGCGATTTCGCCGAAACGCTCAAAGTGCGGCGCAGAAACGTTGAAGAGAGAGTTGGGCGCGACGTAAAGCCGGAAACGCCGTTTTATTTTCTGCTGCTTGCCGACAAAAATCTGGTGGAAGACAGCGGTGAACAAATACTCCCAGAAGACCCTGCCTTAGGCATGACGACGGTTTACGCTTACGGGGGGATGGAGTTGCTTCCGGGTGAATGCGAGGCTGTCATTCACTGCGATGAGCCGAAATGCTCGCTTCAATTGAAGTCGAGTGCAGGTAATCGTGTCCCTTTCACGGCGGAGCGAATTTCCCTCGATTTGGTGGACGCCTTCGCACGAAGTCTGGCGCCCGTCCGCCTTCGCTCGGGTGTCGCGGCTACGACCATGCCGATGTACATCACTTTTTTACAGGGCTACGAAGTGAACCGTGTGGAGGAATTGGACGTTCTCGGGCGCTGGGCCCGCAGTCAGCCCTTCAAAAGCCTTGCCGCGCCCATAGGGATACGGGAAAACGGAGAGGTGTTTTACTTCGACATCCACGAGAAAGGAATGGGACCCCACGGGATTGTGGCCGGGGCGACGCGCTGGGGCAAAAGCGAAACCTTGACGACCTGGCTTCTCTCCGTCGCGCTGAACTTTAACCCTCACGAAGTCAGTTTCGTGCTGATCGACTTCAAAGGCGACGGTTTGTCGGGCATTTTGATGGACCTGCCTCACGTAGCCGGAGTAATCAGCAACGTGGACGACATCACCAGCATCGAGCGCAACCTCCGATCGCTTCATGGCGAGCTGTTGAGGCGTCAGCGCGTGTTCAAAGAAACGCAACTCGAAAATATCCATAAATATCAGGAGGCATATCGCAAGGGTAGGGCACCGGCGCCGATGCCCTACCTCATTATCGTGATCGACGAATTCGCGGAGTTGAAGACGCAGTTCCCGGACCAAATGAACGAGTTCATCTCCATCGCCCGAGTGGGGGGCAGCCTTGGCGTCTACATGGTCCTGGCAACCCAGTCCCCGGGCGGGATCGTCGCGGGACAGGTGTCGGCCAACAGCCGCTTTCGTATCTGTCTGAAGACCGCCGAGGCCGGAGAAAGCAAAGAAATCCTCGGCACGACAGACGCGTTTCGTATCACGGTTCGAGGCCGAGCCTACGTGAAGGTGGGCAACAATGAAGTTTACGAGCAAGTTCAGACCTTCTACAGCAAAGCGCCTTACCAGCCTAATGCCGAAGAGAAAGGACCCATCACGGAAATCAGCATTGTGGAGACGAACGGCGAGCGAACTCGCCCGGAGGTATACGACAAAACGCTGAGAGCTATGGACTCCGAGTTAGGGGAAGGTCGCGCCGTGTCTCACTACATCCGGGAGACCGTTAGGGAAAACAACATCGCGAACGCAAGGCCGGTATGGACGGAAGCGCTGCCCAAACATCTGTTTTTGTCCGATCTCCTGGTTGGGAGAGAAGCCTTTAGAAACGGTGTTTGGAGGACGTGCAACGGAAACCTGTCGGTGGTGGCGGGCCGCGTGGACGACCCTGAAGGGCAGTGCCAATATCCTTTGATTCTGAACTTCGCGAAGGACGGACATCAAATTCTCTACGGCGCGCCGTCTTCGGGCAAAACAACTTTTTTGCAGACCGTACTGCTTTCGGCGGCGCTCTCGTATACGCCCCTGCAGGTCCAATTCCTCGTGCTGGATTTTGGGACGTGGGGAATGAAAATCTTCGAGGGGCTTCCTCACACGCTTCTCGTGGCCGACAGCAACGACGCCGACAAAGTGAAGAAAGCCGAAGAATACCTCTTGTCCGAACTGGCCTCCCGCAAGCAGCGTTTCGCGGAGCAGGGTGTCGGTACGTTGGACGCCTACCGAGAGGTGACGGGAGAGCAAGTTCCCGCGCTTTTGATCGTTGTCGACAACATGGCGTCGCTGTACAACAGATATCCAGATTTTTTAGATTCGTTGATCGACCTGGCGAGGGAAGGCGGCGGCCTGGGGCTGTACCTCCTTCTCACGGCGGGCAATGCGGGCAGTTTCATATTTCGCATTGCGCAATACGTGAAAGTCTCCTACGCGCTGCAACTCACGGACAGGACCGACTACCGCGCTCTCGTAGGGGGAAACGGTCGTCAAGAACCGGGACATTTCCCCGGGCGGGGTTTCACCAAGGGCCCCTTGGAGTTCCAAACCGCGCTGTGCGTGGAGGGTGCCAGCGAAGGGGAACGGGTGAAACAACTCCGCGCAATTTGCACGGCGATGAGCGAGGCGTGGGAAGGGTCGAGGGCAGAGTTGCGTACCGCGCCAAAAGAGATCGACGCCGATACCCTTACCTTCGACAAGAATCATGTACAGATCGGATTCGAGAAACAAACGGCGCGTCCTTTCGACTTTGTTTTCGAAGAAATGCACGGCTGCGTGATCTCCGGTACCCCTGGCAGCGGTAAGACCAACATTTTGGGGCTGCTCGTCCGAGCGCTTCGCGAAGACCCAGACACCAGGATCTATATTTATGAAAAGGCCTATGTTTTGGAGAATATTGCCAGTGAAGCCCTATCGGGTTCACTAACCGCGTCTGCGGCCCATGACGGCGTGATCTTCGACGCTTTCCTCTTCAATATCGCGGAGGAATACGACCGCCGTTCGAAAGAAGATCCATCTGCTTCAAGAAGCCGCATCGTGTTATGTATCGACGACTTCTCCGATTTTTATGGGGAAATTTCCAACGAAGGCGCGGACCTGTTCGATCGTATCGTTCGTTGTGGTAAGGACTATGGTATTTATGTTTACATCGCGGGAGACAAAGGCGGCTTAGCGCGCCTCCATTCTTTTTTGATAAAATCATTCGAAAGCTGTTTATCCAACGGCAACGCTATCGCGTTAGGCGGGCGTCTGAAAGATTGCGAGTTTTTTGACGCCCTCCACCAAGAGGACGACGTCGTGTTTCCCGGGGGAGAAGGTTGTGTGATTCATGGCGGAAAGGTACAGCGCTTTAAGCTCGCTAAGGTAAAGGGACAAGCGGAAGCGCATGAAGAAATGGCAAGCGCATGAAAAAATGGAGGCAAGAACGCCGATTGCCTCCAGGCTTGATGCAGGCTTGCCAAGGTGCGTCAGTGATGTAAAATGTTATTCATTATCACATCACGTTGAGAACATGCAGAATGAAAGTAAAAGATAAAGGGAGGTGATTATTATTTCTACCGCCGATTTGGACATTACAATAAGAGATAATAAGAGGAGTGGTAGTTGTATAATTTCTCTCCTTCAAAGTTCACCTTTATGGAGCGTGGCTTTTGTACGTCATTTCTTTTTAAAAACTCTAACCCAAAAACAACGACATATTTTCAAGCAAAAAAGTTTCCCTGTCCCTTTCTTCTGTCCCTTTGGGCACTTTTCGCGCACGACGGGCCTTCCTTGGTCTGTCGTTCCGAGGTGACGCAAGATGCCCGATACGTCTATCGTGACGATTGTGGGCGCTTCTGCAAGTTTCGAGGTCGATTTGGAAATTCCAGCCAACCTTCCTTTTGCGGATTTCAAAGAACAACTTTTGGGCATTCTGAAAATTTTGGACGTACATGGATATCTGGACGATGAGGACTATTGTCTGCTTTATAAAAACAACGTTCTTGCGGAAAACGAGACTCTAGCGAGTGTCGGCGCATTTGACGGCAGCAGGCTGGTCGTGACAAAGAAGATGCGCTCCGAGAATATATCCGATTCTGCGAGGCACGGAAGGGCTTGGCAGGTATGGCAAAGCTTCAAGAACGCCTCTTCTCAAAAGGACTCTACCCTGTTGGGTGAGAATAGAACGGTTGTACGAAAAAAGTAGTGGAGTACTGATAAAAGAATATACGATTTCGTTACATGCCTAGAAGCAGTGGCAATAGAGGCAATCCGTACGGCAAAGGAGGTGAAACACCAATGGCAGACATCAAGGTAACCCCGGAATCGCTGCGTTCTCAGGCTCACACTCTGCGCAAGTACAGAGATGAACACCAAAGCGCCTACAATGATATGGACATGCAAGTCCACAGTCTCGTCCAAGAGTGGACAGGACAAGCGCAGAGCGCTTTCATTACGACATTCGAAGGGAACAGGGCATCGTTTGAAAAGTTCGCCCTGGACGTCGAAGGATTCGCGAAAATGATGGACGAGGTAGCGAACCGTATGGAGCAGGCGGATGAGGAACTCAAGTCGAAAATGGCAATCTAAGTTCGGCGGTAGTGACTCTTCGACGTGGAAATTACAGCAAAAAGGAAGGAGGTGATTCGAAATGACAACCATCAAAATAACACCAGAGTCGCTGCGCGAGCAAGCCAATATTCTACGGAAACATAACGAAAGGCATAGGGGCGCTTACGACAACATAGATTCACTTGTTCACAACTTGGTTTCCGAATGGACAGGGGAAGCGCAGGCCGCATTCCTCACGACTTTCGAGGGGAACAAGGTGTCATTCGAAAAATTCGGCACTGACATCGATACATTCGTGCGACTGATGGACGACACGGCGAACCGTATGGAGCAGACGGATCAGGAACTCAAGTCGAAAATGGCAATTTGAACCCGAAATGGATGGCGGCGGGGGCACCGTGCCTCCGCCTATGAGACGTAAGGAGGGTGGCCAATGGGTCTCAGCGACCTCAAGAATACGCTTGGCAAGATTGTTATCCACAAAGAAGAAATGCGAAGAGACATCGGTTTTCTCAGGCAAGCGTCCGGAAACTTCAGAGCGGCGTCGAACGTCTGCAAGCGGGGCGTCGATTCTTCGCGCTGGGCCGGAGAGGCGGCAGACGTTTTTGAAAATCGTTATTCCGAACTCGGCAAGTCGATTGACGTTCAGGCTGATGAATGTGAGCGAGTCGCGGGGAAAATGGAAGAGGTCATCAGAGTATTCGAACAGACGGAAAGGGATATTCAGGCTCAGATCAACAAGCTTTTATCGAGGGGGAATGGTTAAATGGCGATTACGAGCATCAAGCCAAACGATGTTCTCAGCGATGTCGAGACGATGAACCGGCTTATTGTGAACCAAAACACCGCTATGGACGAGATCGACAAGCAGGTTCAATTTTTGTCTTCCGTGTGGAATTCCGAAGCACAGAGGGAATTCGAAACGGCTTTTGTACAAACGAAGCGGGAAATTGTGGAGTTTAATCGGGCTTTGGTCCGGTATACCGATATGATGAAAATGTCCATAAAGAATTTCGAAGCGGTAGACAAAACTTTGAGTGTTTCTTTGAAGAATGTCGGCTAGAGGAGGCTGAATCATGGCGGATATTATAACGTTCGACCCTGTGTACTTTGAAGAATTGGCCAAAGATCTGGAGACAGCATCCAGGTCTTTGGACGACGCCAAAGCCGATGTGCAAAAAGCCAGCGTGGGCCTTGACAGTGGGCTCGTAGCCTTTGCCTTGTGCTGCAAACTCAACGAGGATATCAGCAAATGCAGAAAAGCCGCCGACGGATTCGTCAGAGAAGCGAAAGATTTCTTCCAAGTCTTGAGAGGAGGCGTCATGCGCGTCAACGGCTGGGAAGAAAATACGAAGAACAGCGAATCCGGCCTCGCTGCACAACTAAGCAAGACCTGGGGGTTCGAGAACGGGAATTTTGCGGGAGACAAAGGATCTTCTCAATCAAATCCTGGAAACTCTGGAATGGAAAATGAAAATAGTGGTTTTCTGTTGAAAGATGAAAATTATTATCGTAATACTTACGCCGGAACTGAGGGCAATTGTAAGATGTTTGTGAATGCTGTAATGAAAAACGAAATGGGAGTTGATGTTCCACCCTACACGGACAGGTATTATGAACTTCGGGGAAAGACTCCCATTGAGAATGGACAAATAATTTATGACTCTTCCAAACCCTTAACGGAGAATGATATTAAAAATTTATTTTCAAATGCAAAAGCAGGTGATGTTGTCCAAATGCGCTGGACATATGGATCTCAGACGCAACACACGGCTATTTTTGGAGGATTTGATGAAAAGGGAAATGTATTGTTTCTGGAATCCAATGTAGGTAAAGAAGATAATATCTCGTTGCATTCTTACTCATATTCAAAGCTCAAAGATTTATATTCTCACAGCGGGAATGGGGCATCAATATATCGCATGGGATAAATTTATATTGCATGCGATAAATCTTTAAAAAAGGGCGGATGACATAAATGCCTAAAATATTGGCCATAACCGAAGCGATGCACAATAACGCGAGAAGTATTCTCACCAAGGCTGGGGAGATTCAAGCGAGCCACGGCGAGATGACACGTATAGCGGGCGGCATGACGCCGTACTTTAACGGTACGCTGCCGGAGCTTCTAACACAGAGACTGCTCGACATGAAGAAGAAGCACGAGGCACTGTATGAAAAGATTGAGCAATACTCGGAAAAAATCGACTACGCCGCCGACAACTACGATTGGAGTGACAAGGAAATAGCAGGTTGGGCTGAACAGCTCAGCTTAGGCTTGGGGACGTTGATGGGTGGCGTGGTAGGTGAGGGAGAAGCATTGCCTATTCAGCCCGGGGCAGAAATAAGAGAAGGATATCAAGTTCCGCTTGACTCTGCATACTACAACAATTCTTTTGCCCGCGGTCAGTGTACGTGGTATGCTTTCGGACGTTCTCAGGAATTGACGGGGAAAAGTATTCAATGGAATAAATCATCTGGACGCGACGCCAAAAACTGGCCTACAGCGGCAACCAATCTTGCACAAAACGATATACCTTCTACTGGAAACGTGATTGTATACGGTGCCAACCAAGGCGGTGCTGGAAGTGCCGGACATGTGGCAGTGGTCGAAGAAGTGGAGCCAATATATCAGGATGGGAAGATTGTCGATTATCGCGTTTTGCTTTCTGACGCAAACTGGGATGATGGCAAACCAGACGGAACCGTTAGAGTAGATACACTAAGCAAGATGAAAAACAATGGAATTACTTTTTGGGGAATTGTTTAACAGAAACTGTTCGTTTGGGTCGTGTGCCCAATGTGTTGATGAGCATATGTAAACCCTTATCAATACAGGGCTGAAAATAAGCCATCAACAAATTAGTTACACTACCTTCGTTTGGGACTTTAGATTTTATACGCAGGGGGATGATCTATCTCTCATAATCATGGATTTTCACGGTTAAAATTGACCCTAATATAATTCAACTATATCAAAGTATAATACGAGAAAATAATTATAATAACTAAATTATTATATTTTACTATGATCATGGATTTTCACGGCACAGAATGAATCCTAATTAGGTGTGAGTGTTGGCAGTGAAAATCAGTTTCTTGTCACACAGCCATTGATAGGATTCATTTGGCTCTGAAATACTCTCCATC
>JAISLU010000103.1 GCA_031277095.1 Synergistaceae bacterium | reverse complement strand
AGGAAGAATAAAGGGAAATTTAGAAGATTTCTGCATAAAATACTCTTTCTCTTCTTAAAAAATCATTTTCAAGAGGGATTCTAAAGGGATGGACTACTTACGTCCGACAGGCTCCTAGCCAGATACCTTTTGATGTAGTGTTGAATTTGTTCCCATTTTAGGTTAAGTTGTTGACATTGGATTTGAGATTTGGAGATTTGGAGGGAAGAGCGAAGGCGCCGCTCTGTGAATCACGATCGGAGATGCGGGGATGAAAAACGAGAAAACGACTCGCAAGGCATTTGCATCTCGCGGTTTCGGGGAGGTCATTTTAAAGTCCTTCGGAAGGCATCATAGGTTTTTTGTATGCCTTCGTCCAACTCCACCTTGTGCTGCCAGCCCATTCCTCGCAGCAGGGAGACGTCCAGCAGCTTTCTGGGCATTCCGTCGGGCTTGGAGGAATCCCAGACGATCTCGCCTTCGTAGCCGACGATGCGTTTTATCGTCTCGGCCAGCTCCTTGATGGTGATGTCCGCTCCCGTGCCGATATTGACGATCTGCGACCCATTGTGACGCTCCATGAGGAAAAGACAGGCGTCCGCCATGTCGTCCACGTAAAGAAACTCCCGCCGGGGCGTTCCCGTTCCCCACAATTCCACCCCGGGAGCGTGACTCGTCTTGGCGTCGTGGAATTTCCGAATCATCGCCGGCAGCACGTGAGAGTTCTCCAGATCGAAATTATCGCCGGGGCCGTAAAGGTTCGTGGGCATCACGGAGATGAAGTTCGTGCCGTACTGCCGGTTGTAAGATTGGCACAGTTTGATGCCCGCGATTTTCGCGATCGCGTAAGGTTCGTTGGTGGGCTCCAGTTCCCCGGTCAGAAGGGCCGTTTCCTTCATCGGCTGCGGAGCCATTCGGGGATAGATACAGGAACTTCCCAAAAACAAGAGCTTTTTTACGCCTGATCGGCAGGCCTCGTGGATCACGTTGACCTCGACGATCAGGTTGTCGTAAATGAAGTCCGCCGGATAGACGCTGTTGGCGTAGATCCCCCCGACCTTTGCCGCCGCCAGCAAAACCCAGTCCGGACGTTCCGACGCAAAAAACCCCCGCGCCGCCCCTTGGTCGCGAAGGTCCAGCTCGGAGTGGGTTCTAAAAAGTAAATTGCGGTATCCTGCCCGCTCCAAACGCCTCACCAAGGCGCTGCCCACAAGCCCTCGGTGTCCGGCCACGTAGATTTTAGCGTCGAAGTCCATGGTCTCTCTCCCTATCCTCAAAATTACCTCGAAAACAAATCCAGATATTCCTGAAAAGCGTAGATGCGTCCTCGCCGTTGCCCCGTCATTTCACGCAGAATCCCCGCATCGCACATGACTTTGATCAGGGCGTTGGCGCTGGGCACGCTGAGCATAAGGGTTACCCCCACATCTTCTGCGGTCACGATCGGCCTTTTATAGAGCGGCTGGAGGTCTGTGCTTCCTTCGCCACGTGCATTTCGATAAAAAGGTCAACATCCGGGACGATCAACGAAAAAGCGTTGAGTTCTCCCAGGGCCATGTTCGCCTTTTCCAGCAAAACGCCAAGGGTCGCATCTTCCCATGTCCACTCGAGATCGACGTAAGACGGCTCGAAACTTTTGTATTGATAACGCTGCCTCCAATATCCGGCTTTAAAAGATTCTATTTTCATCTTGCATCTTTCATTATAATTTTACCGCTAATTTTACCGCTGTCTCATACCGCTTATCGGGCGGAAGTTTAACTAAAAAATCTTCTTAGTTAAGGTTAACGCGTTTTCCTTAACTAAGGGGTCCGCCCAGTCAATGTTGCTCGGATGACAAAAAAGCCCGTCAGACGGGGAGCGGGCGTAAGAAGTTTGAACGGGTACAAACTTTCGTCAATCTTCTTCCAAAGGATAACAGATTTCGTAGCCGGCGTCACGGATCAACGTGTTTTTCCTGAAAAGATCCAGGTCGTACCTGACCATTCGCCGTACCAGTTCCTCGAAGGTGATTTTGCGCTTCCAGCCCAACAGGCGCTCCGCTTTCGAGGGGTCGCCCAAAAGCAAATCCACCTCCGTCGGACGGAAATAGCGCGGGTCCACCTCAATGACGACGCGCCCCGTCTGGGCGTCGATCCCTTTTTCGTCCAATCCTTGCCCCCGCCATTCCAACTCTATCCCCGCCTCGCGGAAGGCCAGCGTTGCGAACTCCCGTACCGAACGAGTCTCTCCCGTGGCGATCACGAAATCGTCAGGTCTGTCGTGCTGCAACAAAAGCCACATGGCCTCCACGTAGTCCTCCGCGTGTCCCCAGTCTCGCTTGGCGCTCAGGTTGCCCAGCCAGGTCTGCTCCTGAAGGCCCAAGGCGATGCGGGCCGCGGCGCGCGTGATTTTGCGCGTCACAAACGTCTCGCCCCGAAGCTCCGACTCGTGATTGAAAAGGATGCCGTTCGCCGTAAACATGCCATAGGCCTCGCGATAGTTCACTGTGATCCAGTAGGCGTAAAGTTTGGCCGCCGCGTAGGGGCTGCGGGGGTAAAACGGGGTCGTTTCTTTCTGGGGCGTCTCCTGGACTTTTCCGTAAAGCTCGCTGGTAGAGGCTTGGTAAAAACGCGTTTTTCTCTCCAGCCCCAAAATGCGAAGGGCCTCCAGAATCCGCAGCGTCCCCACAGCGTCGGAGTTCGCCGTGTACTCGGGCGTCTCAAAGGAAACCTTTACGTGGCTCTGTGCCGCCAAGTTGTAGATCTCGTCCGGCTGTACTTGTTGAATGATCCGCACCAGGTTGCTGGAGTCCGTCAAGTCTCCGTAGTGCAAAATCAGCTTGGGGTCCTCTTCGTGCAGGTCTTTGTAAAGGTGATCGATGCGCGCCGTATTGAAAAGCGAACTGCGCCGCTTGACGCCGTGGACGCAGTAGCCCTTTTTCAAAAGAAACGACGTCAGATAAGACCCATCCTGCCCCGTCACACCGGTGATAAGCGCTGTCTTCATGGTCGATACCTCGCTAAATTCGTTATATTCCAAAATATTTCCAATTATTCGCGTTGCATGTAAAATCCTTTGGCTAAGTTCCCGGGAACAAACAGGCACAATCGGTCATCCGGATAGGGAGTACAAGGCAAAGGCGCGTCCCCGCACCGGTCGGAATTCTCAGGAACCCATATCACAAGAGGGGGTGTTTGGCCGTTACGCAAGACAACAGGTTTTGTAGGGAGCGATACCGCTTTGCCGGTAAACCATAAAGAAAATTCGAAATTTCGGTACGGAAGCACAATAGAAAACAACAATATTTCTCCGACAACTGTGACAGCCGTTACAATCTTAGGAAGATGCCGCAAAAAGACACTGTAAAAGCCGGGGAAAATTTCCGCCTCGTAAAGAGCCAATATTGCAAAAGCACACAGCAGCCACACGAATCCTCGGGCAAAACGGATATCAGGACTGGAAAAAAACCATAAAATTAAAGACAAAAGCAAGGCAGCAAGTATTGTCAGGTAAAGGCCGCACCGTTTTTTTTGCGTTAAATAGCGCAATACCGCAATAGAAGTCAGTAAAAGCGGTAAGAAAAATGTCAACCCGTCAAATTTGTTAAAATTATGCAATAACCAATTCGAACTCCATTCACAGAACGGTTTATTTTTTGCCTCCGAGAATTCGGAGCCTGACGCCCAATTTTTTATGACACGGTATTCGTTTTCGACGCTTTCCCGTGGAAGCGACCACAGCGCAGTAATTTTTCCGTAAGGAACGGGAAAAAACGGCCACCCTGAAGTAATAGTGTTGCGCGACAAATACCCCAGCAACAGCAATAAGGGTACTATAGACGTTATCGCTACCCGGAACAAATGACTTCTGTCACCGCCAAGTGTACACTTAAAAAAAATCGTACCGTAGACCATTAAGCAAAATAAGAGAAGGACGGCCGCCATAGGCTTGATGGTAAAAGCGAACATCATTATTGAAGGAACAATATAAAAAGCGAAATACTTTCCCTCTGCGATTTCACTGAAATTCTGCTTTTTATCAGTCATGTCCACAATATAGAAACCCGCTACAATCAATACATAGAACACAGGGGAATCGAAGTACAATCCAGGTCTAAAAAGCAGTAATTCCAATAATAAATATAGAAAACAGACAAAGGAATAAATTTTCACCCTAGCGGTCTTCATCGATAGAAGACCGTATAATACCTGAGCCAAGACTGCCGCCAACAAAAACGATACAATCATCCATGCTGACCGCCCGTCCCAAATCCAGTTGTCGAAGAGGGCCGCAAACGTGAAAAACGAAGACGCCATTCCATACCCAAGGCGCGTGTGTAAATTTGCCAGTCCCGGCACTGTCGCATATTCGTTTATCCAACGTACGACACTTAAATGGTAAAGTCCGGTATCATAGCTGAAAGGAAGGGTCCCATCCGGACTCATACAAGGCAACGAAACCGTCAGCACAACAATAAACAGCACTATATTTATTCCCTGCCATTTTCGTTTTTTGCCTAAAAAACATCCAATAACCCCTCCCAAAAAACATACCCCAAGAACTTTGCCGTTGAGAGGATAAAACACTTGTAAAAGCCCTGCAAAAGCCACCAAAAAAGTAAAGCCTAACCAGAAAAATTCGAAAGTGTACAAACCGCCTGTTGGAGAGGGATGCGATTTTTGCAATTGTTCACACTCTCTGCGCGCGGCTCCTATCTGACAAAAGTTTCTGCCGGGAATTTCAGGCAGGCTGGTGAGGTCGCTTCTGCCCGTGCGAACTCCGTCCCACTGAACTTGAACGTTTACCTTTTTTTTAT
The DNA here is from genome assembly GCA_031277095.1 of Synergistaceae bacterium. Classification (GTDB taxonomy): domain Bacteria; phylum Synergistota; class Synergistia; order Synergistales; family Aminobacteriaceae; genus JAISLU01. The sequence continues at coordinate 13,224 of JAISLU010000103.1, read as the reverse complement.
TGAATTTTTCCGCAACGGCGAGAACCAATTTCCCGATACCGACAATCGCACAATACCAGACACACCAAGAGGCAATGATAAACAACATTTTCTGAACCTCCTAACCGGAAAAACGATACTTCAGGATACAGTATATGGCTTGCAGTCCGTCTTTCCAGCCTATTTTTTTCCCTTCTTCGTAAGTGCGGCCGGAATAGGAGATGCCCACTTCGTAAATGCGGCAGTGTTTTCTCGCCACTTTGGCCGTAATTTCCGGCTCGAAGCCGAAACGGTCCTCCTTGATTTCGATAGATTGGATCACTTCGCGCCTGAAGGCTTTGTAACAAGTCTCCATATCCGTCAAATTGAGATTGGTACACATGTTAGACAGAAGGGTGAGCAGTCCGTTTCCGATACGGTGCCAAAAGTAAAGCACGCGATGGGCTTCTCCGCCCATAAAGCGAGAACCGTACACGACGTCTGCCTTGCCTCTCAATATCGGCTCAATGATCTTCGGGTATTCGGCAGGGTCGTATTCCAAATCCGCGTCTTGGACGATGACGATATCTCCGGAGGCCTCCCGAAACCCCGTTCGCAAAGCGGCTCCTTTTCCTCGATTGACGTCGTGATAGAAAATTTTGTCGACTTTATGCGCGAGGGTTTCTAATATATCCCGCGTCCCGTCTTTAGAACAATCGTCGACAATGATGATTTCTTTGGGGCCGTACGGAGATTCTCTTACGGCGTCGATCACAGATTCTATCGTAGCGGCTTCGTTGTAGCAGGGAATCACAATCGATAATTTCATAAACTCATTTCTCCAATGTTTTATAAATGTATTACCAATGCCGGCGGCTTGGGCAAATGCACAAAAATCTCGGGGCTCTGCCCCGTACCCCGCAGGGGACGAGTCCCCTGGCCCCGCTTGTTTTCGCTTATTTCCCTCATTTTGCACTTTCGTGAAAAGGCGTTTTCATTAAATGCCTTTTATCGCGGCGGTATTCTTTCAAAGCTGCGCGGGCCGCCTCGATTCCCCTCAGAACGGCGCAAATATCGAAACTTCGTGCGCGGATCAAAAGTTTCAAAGCCGCGGCACACATAAAAAGTTTGAACTGCGCCTTCAGGCACCACAATTTCGGACCACGTACGTCATCGTAAACGGCATCGAACAATAAATGAAAATTATACCATTTGGAGGCCGCCATATTTTTGACGTCGAGGCGGAATCCCCCCGCCGCGTAGTGCAGAAAATAGCCCTGTTCGCTGTTGACGATTCGCCCGTATCCTTTTTTGAATACGAAAAACGAGAAGGCGAAGTCCTCTCCCAGGGCATATCCGCCGAAACGCTGGAACTCCTCGGGGAAAAAAATGCCCCGTCCCGCGAACAGGGAAACGTCGACGCCCATGCCCCCGCCCCCTGCCCATTCCGCGTCGATTCCCGCCTCTTCGTCGTCTCCTCCGTAGTTGTATAAAAATGGCGTCGCCCCGTGACGGTTCATCCCGAGGAAACGTTTCAAACACTGCGCTACCCGCCCGCGCCATGAAGGGAGCGCGAGGGGTTTCATTCGAATGTTGACGATCGCCGCGCAGCTTTCCCGAAAAGAGGAAACCACACCGCCCAACGCATCTTCCGAGAGTTCGCTGTCGTCGTCCATGAAAACAATGGCGCCCACCGACGGGTAATTTTCCAGAACATGTCTCACCCCGTCGTTGCGCTGAGAGGACGAACCCACCCTCGGCGCCTTGAAATAGGCGATCTCGAAATTCCAGGGGCGGCCTTGGGCGACCTCACGGGTCGCGGTGTCGTCGCTGGCGTCCCAGACAACGCAGACGAAATCTCGGAAGGACGACCGCTCCAGGCTCGGCAAGGCGTATTTTCCCATCGCTTCGCTGCGGTTTTTAGTGGCTATCACCACCGCCAAAGCGGGGTTCGCGATGTTCGGCTTTCCGTCATCTGTCACCCAGGGCATCCCATACCTCTTTCAACGAGCCCGTGTACGTCCCGGAGATCTCCACCTTCAAAAGTCTGCTGTCCCGATAACGGCTGTAGAGCCGATAACTGCCCGAAGTATCCAAGAATTTCCTGCCCCAATACTTCAGCTCCAACCTCGTCGCTTTCCAGGCGGCGGACAGAAGGCTCAGATGCCTGAAGTAAACCCTCCGGTTTTCCGCGAGAAGTCGTCTCGACGGAACAGAAGAAACGCCCGCGTTGTCGAACGCCGTCAAAACCGTATCTATAGGATAAAACCGCTCTCCCGCCCGGTAGAGGCGCAAAACAAAATCCCAATCTCCCGTTATTTTGTACGAAGCGTCGAAGGCTCCATGCTTTTCGTAGACGCTTTTCCTGACGAACATGGCGGGATGAGAAATGCACATGCTGTCGGGCAAGCCCGCGGGGTCCCCCAGGGGGTACACCGTCCACCTGCGAGATATTTCGTCGATCACCACCTGTTTACCGTAAAAGACCCCTATCTCGGGGTGTTCCCTCATGGCCTCGGCGACGGCGGAAAGGGCCCACGGGGCGTAGCGGTCGTCCGCGTTCAGCAGCCCCACCACATCTCCTGCCGCCAATTCAACCCCTTTGTTGAAGGCATCGTAAATGCCTTCGTCGGGCTCGGAAATCACCCGTGCCAAACGGTCTTTGTATCTATCGAGAATTTCGCGCGTACCGTCCGTCGAACCACCGTCGATGACGATGTATTCCAGATGGGGGTACGACTGAGCCAGAACGCTTTCGAGGGCGTTTTCCAACGCAGACGCCGCGTTGAGACAAACGGTGACGATAGAAAAAGCAGGAAAAGCAGGAGAAAATGGAGAAACAATGTGGGTGGTCATGCTTCAGGATTTCCGTTTAAACATCATGTCGCAGAGCTGCGTCAGCAACTGAATTTTGCCGGGATCTTGCGTCACGTGGGGAATAACGTCCCGCGCTTCGGCAAGGTACTTTTCCGCACGCCTCATGACCTCGTCGAACGCGCCTGTGGACTGAAAAATGCCTTGAACCGTCACGCGCTCTTTTTCGGAAACGGGCTCGCATCCGTAGATCTGACTCAGCTGCCGGAGCTGATCGGCCGTCGCCCGTTTCATGGCGTAGTGGGCCAGCAAGGTCACTTTCCCCTCGGCGATGTCCGACGTGTTGCTTTTACCCATCTCCGCTTCTGTGGCCTCTATGCCCAAAATGTCATCTCTCATCTGAAAAGTGACGCCGAGAGCCACGGCGTATCTTTCCAGGGCGTCCAAAAGCGCCTGGGAGGCGCCGCCCAGCACCGCCCCCAATTGCAGCGGACCGGCGGTGGTGTATCGGGCCGTCTTGAGTTCCGAGATTTTCAAAATGCCTCTTTCGTCGCCGTAATCTTTTTTTTGGGACATGTACGCGTCCAGCATTTCGCCGTCCATCGTGTCGGTTTGCACGTCGAGAAAAATCCCCAGGGCCTTCATTTTTTCATTCACCCCAAAGGAACTCTCCAGGACCAGGCGGCAGGACAGGGCGAGACCCACGTCCCCAAGGCATATGGCCTGAGATATTCCATAGTGGCGGTCCGCGTCGCGGGATATCGCCTTCCATATAGAATCTCTTCCCCGCCTCAAAGGGCTCTTGTCGATGATGTCGTCATGGCACAAGGCGGAGGTCTGAAAAATCTCGAAGGCGGCGGAGGCGGGCAAGATTTCGTCGCCGGCCGGCCGGTTCAGAGCGATTTCATACCCCAGTTTGACAAGACTTCCCCGGATGCACTTGCCTCCCTTGCCCGCCTCCCTGAAAATCCCGTACAGGTCCGCGACCTGCCGGCTGGAGTGTTCCCTTTCTTTCCGGATCAAGTCCTCCAGATAATCGTCGATGTATCGTCCCAGAATTTTTTTGTAAGAATGGATATACTCCTGGATGTCTGGCATCGCTTCACACTCCGCCTTTGCGGCGCTGCCTCTTGGAGTAAGCCTCCAGGGCGGCGCTCAGAACGCCTTTATCAAAGTCGGGCCACAATGTGTCGGTAAAGTACAGTTCGCTGTACACCCCGGTCCAGAGCCAGAAATTACTGAGACGCTCTTCCCCGCTGGTGCGAATGATCAAGTCCGGCTCCGGCACGTCGGGAAGGTACATATAGCCGCTCAAAAGGTCCTCCGTGACGTTCTCGGCCTCGATGCCGTCTTCGAGAATTTTTTTGACGGCGTCGACGATTTCCTGCCGCCCGCCGTAATCGACGCAGAGGATGACCTGTATCCCCATCTCGTCCCGGGTGGTTCTCTCCGCTTCTTCGAAGGTCGCGGCGAGAGAGGGCGGCAGGCGATCCCTGCGCCCGGCGAAACGCAAACGGCCGTGCTGCTCTTTCAAAGCGGCGACCTTTCTCTTGATGTACCGCTCCATGATCCTCATCAAGCCGGTTTTCTCGACACTGGACCGCTTCCAGTTTTCCGTGGAAAACGCATATACGGAGAGATATTTGATGCCGGCCGCGGCGGCGTCCCGGACGGTTTGCTCCAGGGTTTTGGCCCCCTTCCGATGTCCCAGGAGGCGCGGCAAACCGCGTTTTCTCGCCCACCTGCCGTTGCCGTCCATGATGATCGCCACATGCTGCGGTAAATTTCCAACCTCGTCGGGCATAAGCACACCTTCTTGTTTTCGCTTTTATTTTCACTGAAGAATTGACGCGAGTTCTGAAGCTCTATTTTCAGCTCGTTTCGATTTTACTACGATTTTTTCTGAAATGCCCGGGCAACGGATCCGGATTTTGCCCGCATAAAGACTGCGAGGGCACAGCCGTTCATATACGGTGAGTCTATCGGTCGGCAAGCTCCAGCAGCTCCACCCATATGGCGTTTCCAACCCTCATCCCGGAGGAGGTCAAACGCACCCCTCCTTCAAAAAATTCCACGAGACGCGGAGGGATTTTTTTCAACACGCCGAGAACCTCCTCCGTGAGTTCTTCCCCGAATCGGCGGGCAAACGAAGTCGTGTCGATCCCCCATTTTGTCCGTAAGGCGAGGATCGCGGCCTCCACGCCTCGGGGGCGGGAATGGGATTGGGAAAATTCTCCTTCGGGAGCTCCCAGGCGCTCGGCCTCGGCCACGGGCGGCCGGGTCGCTGCCCAAGCGGCGTACTCTTCGAGAGTCGGCGCGTTGCGGTAGCGAAAGCCGGAAAGATATCCCCAGGCCCCGGGCCCAAGGGCCAAGACGGGGTCTTGACGCCAATAAGCCGCGTTGTGACGGCACTCCTTGCCTGGGCGGGAGAAGCTCGCGATCTCGTACTGCTCCAATCCCCGGCGCGGAAGATACCATTGGGCGAAACGGTAAAAAGAGTAGCCCTCCGGCAGAGACGGGGAGGACCGGGCCAAAGGAGTGCCGGGTTCCAAGGTCAATTGATAGGCCGAAATGTGCCCGACCCCCGAACCGGCAACGCCCCTAAGGGAGTCGTGCCACGTCCGGAGGGTCTGAAAAGGAAGCCCAAAAATGAGGTCCGCGGAAACGTCGAAGCCGCAGGAAAGGGTTTTTTCCAGGGCCTGCAGGGCCATCCGGGAGCCGTGCCGCCGGCCCAGCCATGACAGCTCGTCGTCTTGCAGGCTTTGGACCCCCACGCTGACGCGGGTGACGAAAGAATCGCGCCACAGCCGCAAATGTCCCTCTGTCAAAGAGCAAGGATTGGCCTCCACCGTGACCTCCTCGATCACGGAGAAATCGAAGGCGCCCTCCAAAATACCCAGCAGGCGCTCCCATTGGGAAAGGGACAGGACGGTGGGGGTCCCTCCTCCGATATAGAGGGTCCGAAGGCGCGGCCGACCCTCCCATATTTCGTCGATGTACCCTGCCTCCCGGGAGAGGGCCAAAAGCCATTTTGTTATAGAAGGATTTGAAATAAAAGAGTCCATAATAAAAGGTCTTGAAGAGACGGGAGGGTTCGATAAAAATGGAGTTTCGCCGAGGGGCTCGCTGTAAAACGCGCAGTAGCTGCACTTGGAAACACAAAAGGGAACGTGGAGGTAAAGGGAAAAAAGAGGGGAAAAAAGAGGCATAAAGTTCTATTTCCCTTCACCGTCGATCTGTAAAAAAGCCAAAAAGGCTTCTTGGGGGATGGAAACCTTGCCGATTTGCTTCATCCGTTTTTTGCCTTCCTTCTGCTTCTCCAGAAGTTTACGTTTGCGGGTGATGTCGCCGCCGTAACATTTGGCCAGCACATCCTTGCGCAGGGCTTTGACGTTGACGCGCACGATAACGCGCTTCCCGATGGAAGCCTGAATAGGGACCTCGAACAACTGACTGGGAATCAGTTCTTTCAGCCTCGTCACCGCCGCGTGTCCTCGGTGGTACGCCGCGTCCTTGTGGCAGATGAACGAAAAAGCGTCGGCCGCCTCCCCGTTCACCAAAACGTCGACCCGCACCAGCTCCGAGGGGCGAAGGCCGATAAATTCGTAATCCAAAGAGGCGTAACCGCGCGTCTGAGATTTCAGTTTGTCGTGAAAATCCACGATGAACTCCGCCAAGGGCATTTCGTAGACCAGGCGCACTCGGTCCGGCGTCAGGTAGTCCATCGATCTATAGATTCCTCTTTTTTCCTGAACGAGCTGCATGACCTTGCCCACGTATTCGGAGGGCAAAAAGACGGAAAGTTTTATGAACGGCTCGCGGATTTCCTCTATTTCGCCTATCTCCGGGAAATCACTGGGGCGGTGCGCCTCGATAACCGCGCCGTTCTGAGCCGTAATTTCATAGACCACGTTGGGGGCCGTCGCGACGAGATCCACGTCGAACTCCCTCTTCAGGCGTTCCTGGGCTACATCCATGTGCAAAAGCCCCAGAAATCCGCAGCGGAAGCCGAAACCCAGGGCAACCGACGTCTCGGGCTCGTAGGTGATGGCCGCGTCGTTCAGGCACAGCTTCTCCAGGGCGTCCCGCAATTGGGGGTAATCGTCGCGCTCCACAGGGTAAAAGCCGCAGAACACCACCGACTTGACCTTGCGATAGCCGGGAAGAGGCCGGTCCACGGGTTTGGCGGCGTCGGTGACCGTATCGCCCACCCGGGCCTCGGCAAGGCTTTTGACGCTGGCGCTGATGTATCCGACCTCGCCGGGTCCCAGGCAATCCACCGGAGTGAACCCGGGGCGGAACACCCCCACCTCGTCCACGGGGTAGCGGCCGTTCGTGGCCATGAACAAGATGTGCTGACCCGGTCGCAGCGTGCCGTTCATCACGCGAACGTAGCAGATGACCCCCCGGTAGTTGTCGTAAACGGAGTCGAAAATCAACGCCTCCAGGGGAGCGTCGGGATTGCCCTCGGGAGGAGGAACGTCCGACACGACACGTTCGAGAATCTCGTCGATGCCGGTCCCGTCCTTGGCGCTGGCCAAAACGGCGTTCGAGGCGTCCAGGCCGACCACGTCCGCGATCTCTTTTTTGGCGTTTTCGGGAAGGGAGGAGGGAAGGTCGATCTTGTTGACGATAGGAAGAATCTCCAGTCCCTGTTCAATGGCCTGATAGGCGTTGGCCACGGTCTGGGCCTCCACCCCTTGAGTGGCGTCCACGACCAGAAGAGCGCCCTCGCAGGCCGCCAGAGATCGGGAGACTTCATAGCCGAAATCCACGTGCCCTGGGGTGTCGATCAGGTTCAAAACGTAATCCAGCCCGTCCCGGGCGCGGTAATTCATCCGGACGGGCACGAGCTTGATCGTGATGCCGCGCTCACGTTCCAGGGAAAGCGAGTCGAGAACCTGCTGCTTCATATCCCGCGACTCCACCGTGTGGGTCCGTTCGAGCAATCGGTCCGCAAGGGTCGATTTTCCGTGATCGATGTGAGCGACGATGCAAAAGTTCCTTATGTTTTTCTGTTTCATACCGTAACTCCTCGTGCTGCAATGCGATTAAACAGCGCGCCAATAAAAAAGGGGCTCAGGAAGCCCCTTAATTCCCTATTTGACTGCACTTGTCCGAAAAACACCTTCTGTTATTCTATCACTCTTTTTCCCAGAACCCTGACCAATTTTTCTGATCAATCTCTCTGAGCAATCTTTCACCAATCTTTCATCACCGTTTGGTTGCTGTTATGCTATTGCTGCTATGTCACGCCAGTTTGCCGAGGGTATCCAAAATGGTTCTGGGCTCGAAAGGCTTGGCGATGAAGGCGTCCACTCCCGCGTCTTTTGCTTGCATCACCACCGGAAAGGTGGCGTGTGAACTCACCAGAACGACTTTCACACCGGGAATGAGAGCCCGTATTTTACGAATGGCTTCCATGCCATCCATTTTAGGCATGTGAAAATCCACGGTTACAACATCCGGCAGCGAAGCCTCGTCCAGTTTCCCCATGAGATCCAAGGCCTTCACTCCGTCCAGAGCAGTCCCCACAACCTCATACCCGGCACCTTGAACGATCAGCTTCAACATGTCCACGATGAAATCCGCGTCGTCCACGATAAATATTTTTTTCGGCACTCACACACCCCCAAGCGGGCTATTGTCCGGGTTTTCCTGTCAAAAGATTCTTGAGTTCGTTGACGTAAGCTTTATGAGTTTCCAGGTCTTTCATGAGGATCTCGAGCTTGGTTTCTTCCGCCTTCAGGAGAACGTTGAGTTTTGTCTCGAAATTTTCGCTCGCTTTGTGGGTGGAGTCATTGATGGATTCGGCCGATTTTTTGAGGACCTCGGCTTCCGCCTTGAAGGCATCGATGTCAACCGTTTCGGTCTTTTTGTCGACCTCTTTCTCCAGTTCGGCAACGTGGGTGCCGAGCCCGGCAATTTCGGTTTTGAGAGCCTGGACTTCTGCCGCGATCTTCCTTTCCATCGTCGTTCCGAACACGTTGAGGATGATCACGTTAAGTAAAATAACGGCGACGACGATCCCCCCTACAATCTTACCGTTTTTGGTTTTTGCCGCTTCCGTCAGGGTTTTCAGCGTGGCATCGAATTTTTCCTTCTTTGCATTGGTTCCCATCGATAACTCTCCTTCCACTTTTATTTCCACTTTATCCTTCACTTTATTTCTGGGCGTGTAGTTATTCTACACTAAAAAATATCTGAAAAAAAGCCCAGGGACTACCCTGAGCTCGAAATTCTGCCGAGGGCAGAACCGAAAACCGTCACAACCCTTCTTCTTTGGCGAAAACGGGTTATTTGACCTCGACTTCGGCACCTGCGTCGATGAGTTTTTTCTTGATTTCTTCCGCCTCTTCTTTGGCAATAGCCTCTTTGACCGGCTTGGGAGGGTTGTCCACCAGGTCTTTGGCCTCTTTCAGCCCAAGCCCGGTGATTTCGCGCACGACCTTGATCACGTTGATCTTGTTTGCGCCGGGGGCCTTGTAGATAACGTCGAACTCCGTCTTTTCCTCCTCGGCGGGAGCCGCCGCTCCGGGAATCGCCATCATGGGCATCGCCATAGCGGGGGCCGCCGCGGAAACTCCAAACTTATCCTCCAGAGCTTTCACCAATTCGGAAAGCTCTAGTACCGTCATTTCTTCGATGGCTTTGATCAAATCTTCACGGGTCATATTTTCTTCCTCCTGATTTTTTAACCTGATTTTTTATCTGACTTTTTTATTCTAAATTTTTTATCCCGATTTTTTATCTGTCTCGCAAAAGACGTCTCGCAAAATATTTTTTACGGCGGCCGCAAGGCAAAACCGGCCTACGCGACTTTTTCTTTCTGTTCCCTGATTTGATCGAGGCATGTGACAAGGCCCCGCAGGGTTCCCGACAGGACGGTCACGAGGCCCGTCAAAGGCGCCGCCACGGTGCGAACCACCTGCCCGATAAGAATCTCTTTGGGAGGAAGATCCGCAAGAGCTTGGACTCGAGCCACGTCCAAAACAACCTTGCCCAGAAGTCCGCCTTTTAAGACAAAGGCTTTCTGCGTCTTGTCGGCCGCATATTCTTTCAAAACCTTCGCGACGGCAACGGGATCTCCGTAGCAAAGGGCGTAGACGTTGGGGCCCTTGGTTATCGATTCGGGTAAATTTTCCATCTTCGCTTCTTTCATTGCGATGGAAAAAAGAGTATTTTTCGCGACCTTCAGTTCTCCGTCCACTGCGCGCACTTGAACCCGGAGACGAGTACTTTGGGCCACGGTCATCCCCCGATACTCTCCGACAAAAATAGCTGTGGTTTTATCCAATTTCTCCTTCAAAAGAGCCACTTGTTCGTATTTGATCTTCGCCGGCATATTTTCACCTCCTCTATTTTTTATTAAAAAAATGTCCCTTGGCATACCAAGGCCAAAGGACAGGACAAACACTGAACACGTCTATCGGGTTTCCTCCAGGCCTCGGCAGAAATTAAGTTTGCGGGGAAGAAAAACCTCCGGCAAAATACCTGCTGTCTTCGGTCGTTGGGTTATTTTCTTTTTGTTGTTTTCTTTATTAAACGTCAGACGGCAATCTCCTTGGTAGCTGCCAGAACATCCACGCGAATCCCGGGGCCCATAGTGGGGGCTAAAGAGATATTTTTGACGTAAGTCCCCTTCACGGAGGCCGGCCGCGCTTTCACAATGGCCTGAAGCAGCGCTTTCGCGTTGTCGAAAAGCTGGTCCGCGGTGAATTCCTTTTTGCCTACAAAGTTGTGGATGATGCCCGTCTTGTCTACGCGAAACTCCACGCGCCCCGCCTTGATTTCTTTGATGGCGTTGGCGATCTCGAAGGTGACCGTTCCTGTCTTTGCGCTGGGCATCAAACCCCGCGGCCCCAAAATTTTGCCCAAACGGCCCACGGATTTCATCATGTCGGGAGTAGCGATCACGGCGTCGAACTCCATCCAACCGCCCGCGATTTTCTGTACCAAATCCTCTCCCCCTACGATATCGGCGCCCGCTTCTTCCGCTTCTTTGATTTTTTCGCCCGCGGCTAAAGCCAAAACCTTCTTTGTAACACCCGTACCGTGAGGCAGCCCAACGGTACTCCTTACCTGTTGATCCGCGTGACGCGGGTCAACCCCCAGCCGCACATGAACTTCCAGGCTTTCGTTGAACTTCGCCGTAGCGATCTCCTTAAACAGCCCGATCGCCTCTCTGAGGCCGTAAAGTTTTTCCTGGTCGATTTTTGCCAGAGCCTCGCGGTAACGTTTGCTTCGTTTCATGAAATAACCTCCAGAGTGGTGTTGGCGGACGAACGTCCTCCCACATAATAAGGGGAATCCCCCCATTTGAAGAGACTCTGAGAGCCTCTAACCTTGTACCTCTATCCCCATCGAGCGGGCCGTACCCTCAATCATGCGCATCGCCGCATCCACGTCGTTGGCGTTGAGGTCCTGCTTCTTCAGCTCGGCGATTTCTTTGATCTTGACACGAGGGACCTGGGCTACTTTCTTTTTATTGGGCGTACCCGACCCCGATTCGATCGCCGCGGCCTTCTTCAAAAGCACGCTGGCCGGAGGAGTCTTCAACTCGAAAGAAAAACTCCTGTCTGCGTAGACCGTAATGATTGCGGGAATGATCATTCCCGGCTGGTCCGAAGTTTTGGCGTTGAACTGCTTGCAAAACTCCATGATATTGACACCATGCTGCCCCAACGCCGGACCCACAGGCGGAGCTGGCGTCGCCTTACCGGCCGGTAGTTGCAATTTGATTTGTCCTACCACCTTTTTCGCCATAAAACAAAATCCCCTCTCATGACAACCCTTTTATTCTCAAATCTCATTAATAAATCTAAAATCAAATCGCACATAAAATCTCTAATCAAATCTCAGGTCTTTATCTCCCATTAAAAACACGTCGCATCACTTGGAACACGCCACAGAAATTCTCGTCATACCTTCTCCAACAAGAAGTAATCCGTTTCCACAACGATCTCACGTCCAAATACACTCACCGTGAACTTGACTTTGCCTTTTTCGGGAACGATATCGACCACAGGCCCCGCTTGCCCCTCGAAAGGCCCGCTTTTCACCTTGACCGTGTCGCCCAGCTTCAAGTTGATCTCCAGCTTGGGCTTGATTTGTTCTTTGCCGATACGGCCCATGATCTCCCGCATTTCCTTTTCGGAAAGCGGCAGAGGATAACTGCCCGCCCCTACAAATCCCGTCACTCCGGGGGTGTGACGCACAACATACCAAGACTGCTCGTCAAGCATCATCTCTACCAATACATAACTGGGATAAAGCTTTCTGGAGACCTTCCGGCTTTTTCCATCTTTCACGAAAATCCGTTCTTCTATGGGAATAAGCACATTGAAGATCGCATGCTCCATGCCCATAGTGGCTATACGCTGCTCCAAATTGGCTTTCACACGATTTTCGTAGCCAGCGTACGTCTGAACAACATACCAACGGCGTCCGTCTTGAGACTCCATTTTGCAGTCTTTTCCAGCCTCGAGTCTAAACTTGATTTAACTCAAAATACCGGAAAAAAGCCACGCGAAGAAAAAATCCAGGATTCCGAGATACACGGAAACACACAGCGTAAACACAATGACAATAAGTGTGGAAAACCAAATCTGCTTTTTGCCCGGCCAAGTAACTTTTTTAAGCTCGGCCTTCGCTTCACGCAGAAAACCCAGGCCGGGGAACGAACGTACTATCGCTTTAGACATTAATTGGCCTCCAGTCACGCCTCGAAAATCGTCGAATACACAAAAAATAAACATGGCAGGCCCGGCAAGACTCGAACTTGCAACCCCCGGTTTTGGAGACCAGTGCTCTGCCAATTGAGCTACGGACCTGCGTGATACAACTCGCCGCCTCGCACGATACATTTTTCCTCGGCTGCTCGCCGAAGCAGACAATGAAGGGTATTTTACACTACTTCGATTCCTTATGCAAGACGGAAGCTCTGCACCACTTGCAATATTTCTTCACTTCAAGTTTCTTGGACTGCTTCTTTTTATTCACCGTGGTGGTGTAATTGCGCCTTTTACAAGTGGAACATACCAATCCAACAATATCGGCCATAGCTCTTTTCGGCTTCCTTTCCATATTATAGTGACATAATTATAACGTTCTATTTACAATGCAATTTTAAGATTATCAACTTGCAGCGCCAACTCATACCTCGGGGAACTCACAGGCGCCCATCACCGGGCGCCCTGTTCGCCGCCGCATCCTCTACTGGAGAATCTGAGTGACGACGCCGGCCCCCACCGTATGGCCGCCCTCGCGCACCGCGAAACGCAGTCCCTCTTCCATAGCGATAGGCACGATCAGCTCCACCTCGAAGTTCGCATTGTCTCCGGGCATTACCATTTCCACTCCGTCCGGAAGTTTGATCCCGCCCGTCACGTCCGTCGTGCGGAAGTAGAACTGCGGCTTGTACCCCGCGAAGAACGGCGTATGGCGTCCGCC
>JAISLU010000102.1 GCA_031277095.1 Synergistaceae bacterium | reverse complement strand
AGGAAGAATAAAGGGAAATTTAGAAGATTTCTGCATAAAATACTCTTTCTCTTCTTAAAAAATCATTTTCAAGAGGGATTCTAAAGGGATGGACTACTTACGTCCGACAGGCTCCTAGGGGAGAAGTATGTAGCTGAAAAATTCGCGCGCATATCCGTTTTCTTCAATAAGAAAAATTTGACCTTCCGTAACGTACCGGGTGCCTTTTCTGCTCAATAGAACGTAAAGGAGACGTATCATGAATAAAACTCTGAAGTTTGCAATTGCCGTGTTGCTGCTCACCCTCTTTTCCGTCCCTGCCTTTGCCGCGCTCAACGTAGAAAATTTCCTACCTCCTGTCCAAGTCTCTAGTGAAGCGGAGAGGGCCGAGCAGCTCAAGGTTCAAGCGCCGGGAGAGGTGAAAGAGGTCACAGGGGAAATCACGGACAAGCCCGCGATATCGGGCAAAAATTTACAGGACGCGATCAATTTTTGGGTCGCGAAGCGCATTGCGGGATTTGGAGAAGTCGTCTCCTCCAGCGGATTCGGTTTCGTCTCGACGGGGATCTTTACGTATGAGGTCCATGAAAACCCCGTCGCCACACGAATCTCAAAGCGAAACGCCTATGTCCGCGCCTATATGGAAGCCAAAAGGCAGCTGGCCGAGGGATTGAACGGCGTGCTGAGCACTGGAAACACCAAAGCCTTCTCCCGCATCGCGACGGTCAACGAGAGCCTGGGACAGACGCTGGCCAACGTGAAGGATGTTACCTTTGAGGCCGTGCAGCAGCGTATAGACGGTTTTCTGCGGGGGTACGTGGTCTACGACGTCTTCGATGACGTCAAAAGTACGCGCGTTTACCTGACCATCGTCACAACACCCAGAACCCAGGGGCATTACGACCGGCCCGATCTCTCCACGTTATCCGCCGCCTCCGTGCAAGAAGGGCTTGCGCAGATTTTGGCCGAGATCAATCGAGGACTGACCCCTCCCCTCGGGGGAAGGACGATTTTTGTTCCCGCGACGGGGGAGCTGGCGTTTGTCGGGTTCGGCAGCGCGGTGGTCGGCCGTCATGACAGTTCTCCCATCCAAGCCCGACTGGAATTGAACGCCGAGGAGACCGCCAGGGTACGCGCCACGAACGAACTCTGCGGCGTCATCGTGGGCGCGGAAATCGCGTCGGTTACGGAACTGGACTCCGAGATCCGCAGCATGTCGAAAGACTTCGAAGAACTGAGCAAAAACGATCCCATCGTGAGGGAAAACCCGAAACATCCGGGTTACGTGAAGCTGCAAAACCGGAAGACTTCTTTCAAGGCCGCAGAAGTCAATAAAAACACCATCACGAGCGCCAGCAAGGGCGTGCTGCCGCCGGGCGTGAGACACCAGTCTTGGCTGGACGAAGACAAGGCGTTTGCCTACGCCGTGGCCGTCTACTTACCCAGCGCCACGGAGCAGGCAGCCCAAAGCGCCGACTCGATGAAGAGCGGTACTATTCTCCAGCCTGTAGGGGCGGAGGGGGAAAACGGCAAAAAAATCCCTGGGGCAACTCCCCGCGAGGATGTCAAACAGGGGCCCAGCGGCACAGTCCAAAATCCCGATGATCTTTAAACGAAATTCTTTCGCGTTGCTGGCGTCTTTTGCCGCTTTTCTTTTATGCCAAAGAGCGGGGGGAGAAACGAAGAATGTCGAAATCCTGGAAGAGCTGCTCGGACAAACGCCTCTTTCCGCCGCCGAACAAAAGAACATCTTGGATGCCATCTGCACGAAAAACGCCCGGCAGAGCCCGTCCCAGACGGAGTGGGTGCTGTCGGGGGACGGAAAGGTCTACGCACTCGTTCTGCTTCCTGTACCACAAGATCAGCGAGCTACCCTTCAGGTCAGATTGGAGGAAATGGCGCGTACAAACGCGAGTCTCCGGGCGCACCGCCTTCTCTATCTTCGGGCATGGTCCGGCGTCGGGCGCAAGACGCGGTACGGAAACGAGGACTCCGTCGCCGAGGCGCTGACGGAGTGGGACAAGGGACGTGGGGAGGGCGAACGTTTGAAGCCCGATCTTTCCGTCGCCGTGATCTCGAAAGATTGGGCTTTTGCCCTGGTGCGAACCTTAGAGGAATCGGTGAACGCATTAGGGACACAAATCGATACAATGCCCGAG
The DNA here is from genome assembly GCA_031277095.1 of Synergistaceae bacterium. GTDB lineage: Bacteria > Synergistota > Synergistia > Synergistales > Aminobacteriaceae > JAISLU01. The sequence goes on along the minus strand of JAISLU010000102.1, from coordinate 4,874 downwards.
GATGTACTGGACACGGCTTATTGTGCGGCGCTCTACCCGAAAGCCAAGGAATTTTTCGAACAGGAACGGTACGACGAGGCGCTGATCGTCTATCGGGAACTGCACGATCTGCGATGGGCCAGGCCGGCGGCCTATTTGGACGCGGCGGAATGTCTTCTGCGCACGGGAGACCCTAAAAGCGCGGCGTGCCTGGCGGCGGAGACGGCGGCAGAGCTGGATGACGTCATGGACCACAGGATGCTGAGGCGCGCGGGGGACATTCTGCTGGACGCCGGCGAGGCAGTGACGGCCGAGCGTCTGTACCGCCGGGCCGTCGAAAAACTGCGTCAGGAGTAGCCCCATGAAGACGACGCCAAAAATTTTAGCTCTCGCGCTGTGGGCCTTGCTTTTCATCCCAGGGTCCGTCTCCGCTGGAGACGATCTTTTCGAGGTGACGACCAATGCTCGGGGCGCCAATGAGGAAGAGGCTCTGGCAAGCGCCATCGACGAAGGGATAAGGCGAAGTCTGGGGGCGCTTTTTGCGGAACGAAGCCAACTGGGAGGGGAAATGCTGGAGGAAAAACTGATCCAGTTCTCTCGCGGCACAACCACACACTACAAAATACTGGAGTCCTCGACCGACGATTCTGGCGTCACATTGACGGTGTTGGTGACGGTGGACTCCGTGAAAATCAAGGAAAATATTCGTACAATCAAAGAAGGAACAGGAAACGTTAGTGTCCAACGCTGGCAGAGCCCAAACTTGGAAGCAGGGCAAAAAGCGCTGTCGGGATTTTTACGAAATCTTAGGTACGAAAATTTTTTGGGAGTCGAACTGGAGGAAAAAATGATCGACGTCCGCAAGGGGTTTTTGACCGTGACCGTTGCCCTGAGTCTCGACCGTAAAGGGTACAGTTCTGATTTTATGGAGCCCTTGGCGAAAACACTGGATAAAATTTTCGCTCTGCCCGAGGTTAGAGAAGAAATCGAGGGGGAGTTCGAAAGTCCGATCGACCGTTTTGCCGTATCTTTTCACGTGCTGGGTGAAAATTTTTCATCCCGGGCCTGGACCCTTCCGCGCAATTATTATGATGTGTTGAAACGCGAGGCCCGTTTTTGGGACGCCGGCAAGGGGAGAATACGGACTCACAAGCGAATATGGCTTCATTTTTCACTGTTCGACGCAAAGGAAAAAGAGGTCGCCCGTCTGCCGATCCATTTGCGGGCATCGAACGTGCTGTTCTTTTCCGAGGAACGCAAAGACTCGCCCAATCCCTGGTTTTTTGCAAAACTGGAGGAGACGGGCAACAAAAGCCATCCGACGTTGATCGCAGCCCCTCGTTTCGGAACGATTGCCGGCGGAGATTACGTTTTTTTCGAGCGTTACACTCAACCGTTCGCCTTTCGCCTGCCGGAAGAGTTGTTGACGCGGATCGCCGACGTGAAAGTTGCGCTCGAGCTGGAAAGATAGGGAGACGGAAATGATTCGACGGTTGCCGGTGGTCTTGACTGTGTGGTTAGTGTTTTTTGCGACTCTGTCCGACGCTGCGCCCAATCCTTTCGTCGTCGCCGAGAGCGAGGGAGTGGGCCTGACCCGCGGGGAGGCGCTGATGAACGCTCGGCGCAACGGAGTGGAGCAGGCGATAGGTGTCCTGTCGGCGGGTGTCTCCCAAACCATAGACGGGCGGGTGCGTGAGAACGTGCTGCAATTGAGCCGGGGTTTTATTGAAAAGTATGAGATTCAAAAGGAACAGAAAGACGGTGCCCGCTGGCGTGTCAAAATCAAAGCGTGGATTCGCAGGGAAAACCTTCTGGCAGGGTTGCTGCAGAAGGACCCGGACAAGTCCGTTCTGGACGGATCGGCTTTGTTCACCCGAGCGATGAGCAGGGAACAACAGGTTGCGGAAGCCGCGGAAATGTTGATCGAAACCTTTGACTCCATACCTTACGAGAATTACGTTCATGTCGCCGTCGGAGCCGAGGGATTCGATACGAGCCAGGGCTCTCTTACTATGGATGTGCGTTTTTCATTCGACAGAGAACGCTACTTCAGCCAATTGGTGCCTCTCTTGACCTCCACTCTGGACTATATCGCGGAGAGCCGGCAGCGAGACATTCCCTTTCTGCTGGAGCTGGAACCGGGAGATCCTGTGGTGGTGACGCCTCCATCGGGAATAAACACCCTGTCTCAGTACGTAGATTTGATGGAGATGGCGGACGCAAACCGCTACATAGACCTTCCGGGAGGCGGAGGGTTTGCCAACATTTACCTGCTAACTCAAGACTATTATTTCGACAGTTACCGCGTTCCTCCTCAGGCATTCGCTCTTTTGACGGAAAGCCTTTTACGAGCCGAAAAGCAAGGGCGCCTTTCTGGGAGGGTATTCGAGGGGGCCGACCTGAAAATTGCATTCAAAAATAAGGGCGGTCAGCTTATTTACGAGCATACTCAGCCCCTGCAACTCTACAACGTGACGCTCTTCGCAGGTCTCGTGGGCTTGAAACGATCCCCCTACGTGAAAGGGAAACCCGATCAGCTTGACGAGCGTCATCACGCGCTTTTTATTCTCCCCTGCCTTGGAACGCTCCAGGGAAACGCGGCCGATTATCTTTTGATCGAAAGCGAGACAGCCTCTATCTCGGTAAAACTCTCCCCACAGGACATCAAGAGGATAGAACGTGTGGACTGCCGTATCGAACTGAAGAAAATGTAACCTCATTGTTCCTTACGGATTCATTATATTTGCGAGTGGGAATAGGAGATAGAAAACCAATGTCAACAGGTTAAATGTCAACTGAGGTGTAATAAACGCGGGTAAAAGCGTCCGCAAAAGGGTGTGGTTTGGGTGATGGTAATTTTGTCGGTTTCGGCGACGTGGGCGCGAGAGGCAGGCAAATTATTTGGGCAAACGATTTCCAAAAATTTCATTTGAAAAGGAGTGGATGTGTGTTGAAAAAAATTTTATCGGGAGTCATTGTCGTTCTTTTGATTTTGACATGTTGTACGGCAGAGGCGGGTGTTTTTCCGGCTTTTTCTTCTCAGACTTTGAATGGGGAGGCCATCACAAACTCTATTTTCACCGGAAAAAAACTCACGATGATCAACATATGGGCTACTTGGTGCGGTCCATGCATTTCAGAGATGAGAGATTTGGGTGAATTGGGCCGTTCCATGCCTGAAGGGACACAATTGGTGGGAATTCTCGAAGATAACGCTCTCGATACCGCAAGAAAAATCGTAGCGGAACGTAACGCCGATTTCCCTCATATCCTTGCTTCCAGCGAAATGAACTCTTACTTATATACCGTTAACGCTATTCCATGGACAATTTTCGTGAACTCGAAAGGTGAAATCATTGGGGAACCTCTCGTTGGGTCGCGTAACGCCGCGGCTTACCGCAGCGCGATCGAAAATATCCTCGAGCAAGAAGGAGGGAACAGCGTCGTTCTGCAAGTCGAAGGCGCAGGCGGTAACCTGGTAGTGGACAAACCTATCGCGGAGGCAGGAGAGACCATAACTGTCGTCTACACTGCGGATGGCGGTTATGAACTCAATGAGATATGGGTGTACAAAGGAGGGGACGAGAGCATTATAGTTCCATTTTCTTGCACCGGCAACATATGCACCTTTACAATGCCGGATTATCCTGTGACGGTAGTTGCCTCGTTTAAAAAGACCGGCGACGTCCCCAACCACCCCATTACTTTGCCTGACAACACCGATGTAACGGGTGGCAGCGTAACGATGACCGGGGAGACAGCGAAAGTGGGGGATGTTGTCACCGTCACCTACACGCCTGACAGCGGCTACGTATTCGAGGCGATATGGATTTATAAGACAGGAGACGAAAGCACGACAGTCCCCTTGTCCTGCAGCGGCAATATATGCACGTTCGTAATGCCTGACTACCCAGTGTCGGTCGTTGTGTCGTTTAAAAAGATCGAGGGCGTGGGCAGCGGCTATCCTATCACTTTGCCCGTCGGCATAACGGGCGGCAAATTGACAGCGGACAAAAATACAGCAATCCCGGGAGATACCGTGACTGTCATTTATACTCCAGACAGCGGTTACGAACTGGAGACTATAGAGGGATATAAGACAGGAGACAAAAGCATCACAGTTCCATTGTCCTGTAGCGGCAATATATGTACGTTCACAATGCCAGCTCACCCGGTGACAGTGAGCGTTTCATTCAAGAAAACGGGCGGCTCGACCAGTTATCCTATCATTTTGCCCGCCAGTAGCACAGGGGGCAGGGTTACGACAGATAAAGCGGTCGCGGCGGCAGGTGAAAGTGTCACCCTTACGTTCATCCCGAACAGCGGCTATAAATTCGATACGGCATGGGCATACAACCCAAACAATCCTTCTCAAACGGTCCCACTGTCCTGCAGCGGCAATGTGTGTTCATTCACGATGCCGGCATACCCTGTAACCATTACGGCCTCGTTTACGAGAGTGTCAAACTCGAATCCAATACCGTCGAATCCGGTCTCACCGAATAAATCCGGCGGCGGAGGATGCAATGTCAATATTGTGGGGCCGAGCATCCTTGCTCTGGCGGGACTTGCGTTGTTGAAGAAAAATTACAAACGGTAGTCTGCAACTCTTAATTTTGTGGAGACGGCAATAACCGTCTCCACAAGTGAATTACTGCGCGGATATCTGACACGGAAGTTTTGCGTCCAGCGTGGACCATAACTAAGGAGAAATTTTCATGACAAAAGGAAAAACGACGGTCAAATCATTGCGAGACATCGTATATGTTTGGCTGCTACTAGTGCCTTGTAAAGTCTAAAACTGTAACAAAAACTTGAAAAGCATGATACACTTCCTTCGGAAAGGAGTGTAAAATGCCTAAGCAGCAATACGTTGTACAATTATCAGAATGTGA
>JAISLU010000091.1 GCA_031277095.1 Synergistaceae bacterium | reverse complement strand
CAATCTGAGAATTTCTCGATATTTGGTCATTTTCTGACCTCCCTAAGATGTATTTACGCCTCAAAGGCGTATGAATACAAATCTTAGAGAAACGACAGAAAGTGGCTCTCAATTACCGTGACAGTGGCTCAATCTCACCGGAATGGGTGGCTCTCGCGAACCGGAACAGGTGGCTCTCATCGACCGGAACGATGGCTCTCAGAGACCGTAATATTCAATTTATGAACGCGACGGTCTAAATTATCCAAAAAACAAGTATTAACCAGCTTTTACCGTACTAATTTCTCACGGTTGCATTTACTCATTCAAAATTGCAGTTACTTTTTCAAATCAATTTTCTGTTCCATTTTCTCGCAGTTTGCACGGTTCAATGCAACCCCATTCCGCTTAATTGCACTTACCACTGCAAAGTTGCAGTTAGTTTTGCATTCGACCTCGACCCGACCCTCCTCAAGCTTGAGTCCGTACCGGGCTGGGGCCACGAAGAAAAACCATTCTGGTCTGCGATGTATTACTTTCACTGCCATAATATCTTCGGAGAGGCGCTCGAAAACATCCGGGTGAGGAGCTGCCAGGGGTTCTTCCCTCGTAAGGGGGAAAGCGTAGAAGCAATAGCAACACTCCTACGAGCAATCGCGGAACTAATCCGCATTATCTTCAAGCGCACTTGACCTTTGCTTGGGCGTAAGTCCTAGTGGGGTCAGCACCCCTCATCGGGCAGCCCAAAAATCGCCGCCTGACCTTTCCTCTAAAAAAGAAACTAAGCGACTCACTCGGCTCCGTTGTCGCCGGTTCGCTGCTTATCCCAGACGACTTTTCTATCAGAATTATATCACTCTTGCCTAAAACCTCCAACCCCGTCCGTCTTTGCATTGCGCACCTCGCGGCGAAAGCGGCAAGCATAGACCGCTGTCGGCCTTGTTTCAAAATATCGGCTCCTCATCCAACGCCAGACGCATCATATGATTCCTGCACGTCAATCCTGTGCTTTGCTCTGCCGTAAAGCTGTTGCCCAACAAAAAAGAGGGCCGAAGCCCTCCTTTTAAAATTAGTTTGTGTTGTATAGATTAGAAAGTCACCTGTGTACGGAAACGAATCTGACTCTCGTCGTTAAGGTCAAATTCATCATCGTAACTAATCTGCGTATAAGCGATACCCAACAAAACGGCAGGATTCAACTGGTAATTCACGCCTAAACCATAATGATTAAAGTTAGCATCAACTGCATCAACATCGAAATTTGCATAGAACAAGAAAGTAGACCACTTCTCTGTCCACTGCTGTTGTGCAGCAATGCGCCAAATATTCAAATCGCTCTGCACGACATTACCTTCCGCAATAGAAGACGCTTTCCAAGAAATAGTATCGTAATCATTAAACAAAGCACCTCTCCCAGAAGGAAGATAGAACCCTGCGTCTATCTTGTTGTACTCCAACCACAAACTGGTAAATTTCAATAAATCTTGCTTGACATCGACAATCAGCTTGAAGGCATTAGAGTCATCAGTATCAACCTCTTCTCCAGTCGCCTCCAATTCAACATCCGTCTTCTGATGGTAGAATATACCTTTGAGCCCAATAGAATCATTGAAATCAAAACGAAGGCCAGCATAAAGAGTCCACAAACTATTCACTTTGAATGAGATATCTTCGACTTTAGCAACTGCAGCATCATCACCTAAAAATGCCTGGACTCCCAAATCAACACCAATTTGCTCTGTAAATTGGAGTTGAGCATTAGCAGCCACTTCCCACATACTAAGGCTTGTCCATTCTCCTATACTTTCCAACGGATGAGCAACATAAAATGTAGCACTTCCCAAACCCCAACTTTTCTGAATTCCAAAGGAATCAAGCGCACGGTCACCTAACCACGAATCTGTACCTGCGCCCATGTGCTTACTAAAGGAAGTTTTGCCATCCAAATAATAAGAGCCTTCAAAATCATACAAAGCACGTCCTGCAATGATCTTTGTGTCAAAAAAAGCTGGGAATTCAGCATAAAAACGATCAAATCTAGCTTCTCGCGTCGTATTGGTGTAACGAGAACTTTCCCCATTCAGACGGGCATAAAAATGAATAGAATCATCTTCGCCAAACCAACGCTCGATAAATAAACGAGCTCTCCTCAAATCCCCATACCCTCTGGAATCTTCAGCTTCATTCAGAGCACCCAAAGCATCTCCGTATTTGAGGTCCACACGTAAAACGCCACTCAGCTTCCATCCACCCAACCGGTCTTCAATCGTTCCAAGACGGCCGTCGATTTGCTCTACCTGAACGCCGAGGGCATCCAGTTCGTCTTTGAACTCGACAACCAGCTTCTTCAGCATTTCCACGTCCTGCTTGCTGGCCTTGGTCAAGTCTACGACAGCCAAAGCGCGGGCAAGGGCGGAAGCCATCTCGTAGCGGGTGGTCGGCTGCTTGCCTTTGTAGGTGCCGTCGGGATAACCGGAAAGCACTCCCTGAGCGGCAAGCTGTCCAATGGCGTCATAGGACCAATGGTTAATAGGAACATCCATAAAAGGATTGGTAGCCGCGAAAGCCGGTGCCGCAAAAGCGACCAAAACTGCAACTGCTACTACTGCCAAATACTTTTTCATCTTTGTTTTACCCCCTTGAATTTTGTACTGCTTTTTACTCCGTCTTCCGCTTTTCATTTACCGAAAGAAGCTCCGGGGGGCGAGATGAAGTGTCCTCGTTTCCTTTCCCGCTTCCGCCGCTTCAAATTTCCTATACCCTTTCGGTTCCTTCCAAACTTCCGACGTCTTCTTAACAAATCCGCTTGTCCTTAATGGCTGTGGGGGGTACACCTCTCTTTCTTGCCTGTCAGGAATACTTACGGATTACAGAAGCTCATTCGCCTAACTCAATAGGCCATGACACATGTTACACCCACAAAGAAAATTTCAACCGTGCCTTGAGGCTCATTTAAATTGGGCCTTTCGTTTAAATTTGGCGTAGGTATTGCCTGAAGTCTTTATACGATACCATATTTGGGCGAGGCTTATATAATGGCAAGCAATGAATTGGACCTGAAGGAGGGTTATGGTTAATGGAGAAAAGGGCAGCGTTACGATTGTGCATTTTTGTTTTGATCGCCTCTCTTTGGACGGCGCCGGCGGACGCCAAAATCGCGAAAGCCAGCGTGGAGAAAGCATGGTCACGCATCGCCGCCGCCGCAGGGATGAAAACCATCCCTATCACCTATGAGAAAGACGACGCACCCAACGCCTGGGTCAAATTTCAGTCCTCGGACAATTTTTCCGTACACGTAACTCAGGGCTTGATGCAAGTCTTGAATTCTCCCGACGAAATCGCGGGCGTTCTGGGACACGAAGTGGGGCACGTCAAATGCGGGCACTACAGTAAGGGCGTGCAGCGCAACGTGGGCTGGAGCATTTTGGGCACTCTCCTGGGAAAAGCGGGAGGCATAGCCGAAGTCGCGGGCGCTGTGGGCATGAACTTGGCGGAAAGCGGGTTCAGCCGCGAACAGGAAGTGGAAGCCGACGACTATGGCATGGACTTGGCGGTCAAAGCCGGTTACAGCCCCTGGGGGCTTTACAACGCCATGAAGGGCTTCAAAGACAACGGCTTCAAGACCGAGCCCAGCGGTTTCAATTCTCACCCGCCCACGGACCGCCGTTTGAGACACCTCCAAGAGCGCGCGCAGAAAATTCAAAAAACGCCCCGGTGAGCGTACCGTTTACCCAACAGAATCCGGCGTGCTTCGAGTATAATTAAATAGAAAGACAATACAGAGGAGGAATGCAGTATGAGCAACAATTGGAAAAAAAATTTCAGCTCGACCGCCCTTAAAACGAGGCCTTCGCCGGTGCGGGAACTTCTCAAACTGATCGGGCAGCCTGGCATGATTTCCTTTGCGGGGGGTATGCCCGCGCCCGAGGTCTTTCCTATCGAGCAATTCGCCGAGGGAGCGGAGCAGCTCAAAAGCAACGGCACGGTACTTCTGCAGTATGGCACCACCGAAGGATACAATCCTCTGCGCGAATTTTTGGCAAAATGGACCGCTCCCCGCCTGGGACGCGAGGTAGGGCTGGACGAGATCTTTCTCACCACCGGTTCGCAGCAGGCCCTGGACCTTTTCGCCTGGTCCATGCTCGACCCCGGCGACGTGGTGATCACGGAAGACCCCTCTTATATGGCCGCCCTGAACACCTTCAGCAACCACGGCGCGGAGTTTGCGTCGGTGCGGGTGGACGGCAAGGGCATGATCGTCGAAGAACTGCCCGCCCTGATCGAGAACCTCAAGAAAGCCGGCAAAAAGCCCAAATTCATCTACACCATCGTCAATTTCCAGAACCCCGCCGGCTCCACCCTGTCCGTGGAGCGCCGTAAAGAGCTGGCCGCTATTGCGGAGCGTTTCGATTTGACCATTTTCGAGGACGACCCCTATGGATACGTGCGTTTCGACGGTGAACACCTGCCCTCTGTCTTTTCTTTCGACAAAGCGGGCAATACCGTTTACGCCGGTTCTTTTTCCAAGATTCTATCGCCAGGAGTCCGCATCGGCTGGGTCAGCGGCGCCAAGGAGATCATTCGGCAAATGATCGTATTCAAGCAGACGACAGACCTTTGTTCGAGCCCCATCACCCAGGTACTCACCTATGAGTACTGTCGCAAGGGTTACCTGGACGCGCACCTCCCCAACATCATCGCCAACTACCGGGCCAAGCGTGACGCCATGGAAAAGAGCTTTCAAAAACATCTGACGCCTCTGGGGGTGACCTGGGTGAAACCGGAGGGTGGGTTCTTTTTCTGGCTGAATACCGGCGCCATAGACAGCAACGAGCTGGCCAAACGCGCGCTGGACAAAAAAGTGGCCATTCTCCCCGGCGCGCCTTTCTGCGTCAACCCCGAAGCTGGCGTTCACTCGTCCCGGATCAATTACACCTACAGCCCGCCCGAGGTCATCGAAGAGGGCGTAAGCCGCCTGGCTCAGGCCATCGAGGAAATGAAACTTCCGGCAAAATAAATAAACAAACCCGCACAATCCGACAAAATTCCGTCAATATTCAAGCTCAGGGGGGAGCAAAGCCCCCCTGAAATCCCAGTCGACTTCCTCGCGATCAAATTGATCAAAAACAAGTTATAAACAATATCGATTGTGCCACATCAGTAAAACTGATACTTTGAAGAAAAAGGGTATTGCATCGGCAGCGGCGCTATTGAGAGCGGTACCAAAATTATTTTGCAGCGAAGGCTCAAGCAAGCCGGCATGCGCTGGAATCCCCAAACAGCGCAGTACCTATTGTCTTTGAAGTCAGGAGGGGAAAAGAGCGACAAAAAAAGAAAGGAGCGACAAAGATGACGAGTGGCCCGAAAAATCTTCCCCGCCTTCTACACTCCGGAGAAAGCTGTATCGTCCTCGAATTCGGCGACGGCATCGACCTCGGCGTCAACGCGCGGGTTCAGGCGCTGCGTAAAAAAATAGAGAACCATCCCTTTCCCGGCTTCATCGAAACGGTCCCGACCTATCGTTCCTTGGCCGTGTGCTTCGACCCGCTGAAGGCTCGGGAGGAGCTGGAAGCTCAAGGGCTGGAAGCCCAAGGGCTTAAAGCCCAGGGGCTTGAATCGCTGCTGCTCAAAGCCTCCGAGGACCTGGAGCCCAATGACAAAGAAGACGAGGAGCTTCTGAGGGTGCCTGTGTGTTACGAGGGAGACCTCGCGCCGGATCTGGAACGGGTTGCGTCGCACACAGGGCTTTCCCCCGGCGAGGTGGTGCGCAGACACGCCGGGAAGGACTGTTACTGTTATATGCTGGGGTTCGTTCCCGGGTATTCCTATCTGGGGGGAATGGACCCGTCGCTGGAAACCCCGCGGCTCAAAGAACCCAGGGAAAAGATTCCCCCGGGTTCCGTGGGCATCGGGGGAAAGCAGACGGGCATTTACCCCATCGAAAGCCCCGGCGGCTGGAACTTGATCGGCTCGACGCCGCTGCGCATGTTCGACCCGAACCGGGACCCGGCGATATTTTTGACCCCGGGCATGTGGGTCCGCTTTGTTCCCATCGACGGGCCGGAGTTTACCCGCTTGGCCCAGGAGGCCGCGGCGTCGGACTGGAGACCGGACATTCGGAAAAAAGAGGCGGCGCAGTGAGACTCTTGATAGAGAAACCCGGCGTTTTCACCACTGTTCAAGACCTGGGGAGGCGCGGGTGGCAGATGCTGGGCGTCCCCGTCGCCGGGGCGATGGACCCGGGGGCGCTTCGTATGGGCAACATCCTGGTGGGAAACGGCGAGGACCCTTTGGCTCAGGAGGCTGCCGGGCTGGAAATCACCGTGGTCGGGCCCTGGATTCGAGTGCTGGAGGGCGAGGGATGCTTCGCCGTCACGGGGGCGGAGGTGGGAGTTATGAAAAACGGCGTTCCCGTGGCGCTCTGGAGGGCCCACAGGCTCGCCGCCGGCGACGCGATTGCCTTTTCTGTATTTTCCCCGCTTGATCCCTCTCTCGATTTCCCGGAAGGTTCGGCGTTTGGAGGGCGCGCGCGGGCATATTTCTGCGTCTCAGGGGGCATCGACGTACCGATGGTGATGGGCAGCCGGTCCACCTACACCCAGGGAAAATTCGGTGGACACCAGGGGCGCGCCCTGAGATCCGGGGATATCCTCGTCACAGGCGCGCCGAGCGTGCTATGGGCGGAATGCGACGGCTTGGAATGTCCTCCGGGGCTGCGGCCGGTCCGCGACCCATCCGTGGCGCTTCGGGCGATTCCCGGCCCTCAGGACGACCTTTTCACGGAGGAAGGGGCCTTTTACTCGGGCGAGTACGTCATCACAAACTCCGCCGACCGCATGGGTTACCGCTTGGAAGGTCCGGCGATCAGCCACAAAAACGGCGCTGACATCGTCTCCGACGCCGTCTCCCTGGGCAGCGTCCAGGTGCCGGGCCACGGACAACCCATCGTTATGCTGGCGGATCGTCAGACCACGGGAGGTTACGCAAAAATAGCGACGATCTGCTCGGTGGACGTGGGAAACTTGGCTCAGCGCTTGCCTGGGCAGAAAGTGCGATTCGCAAAAATCACCCTGGACGAGGCCGTGGCCCTGCTCCGCCAAGAAGAAGATCACTTCCGCCAGATGAGACACCTGCGCGCCGCGTGGCGTTCCAGGCCGAAAAAATTCGACTTCCGCCGCGAGGGAGCCTTCTTGGTTCGTGTCGAGGGCAAAGCGCACCGGGTGGAGTGGGAAAGGTTGGAGTAAAGCAAATATAATAGTAAATATATATAATAGTAAATATAAATGTAGATATAAATAATGTAGATATAAATAAGGAAAGAAGGCTCGAAAATGTCGGCGGTGGATCTCAACAGCGATTTGGGCGAGAGCTTCGGCGCGTGGAAGATGGGGATGGACGAGGATGTGATGGAGCATATCACCTCCGCGAATGTGGCGTGCGGCTGGCACGCAGGCGACCCGGAGGTCATGGTGAAAACGGTCCGCACTGCAAAAAGCAAAGGCGTCGCTGTGGGGGCGCACCCTGGCTACCCGGATCTTCTCGGCTTCGGGCGCCGCAGCATGACCTGTACGCCGGACGAAGTCTACGCCTACACCCTCTACCAGGTTGGGGCTCTCAAGAGCGTCTGTGAGGCCGAAGGCGTGGAACTGCAGCACGTGAAGCCTCATGGCGCAATGTACAATCAGGGGGCACAGAATCCAAAGCTGGCGGAGGCTATCGTGAAAGCCGTCAAGGGCGCTGGAGAAAAACTCATCATGGTAGGGCTCGCGAACTCCGCCTTCGAGACGGCGGCCGCGGCGCTGGGCGTCACGTTCGCGTCGGAGGCCTTCGCCGACCGCGGCTACATGTCCGATGGGTCCCTGGTCCCCCGCAGTCTGCCGGGGGCTTTCATTCACGACCCCAAAGAGGCGGCGGTCCGCATGGTGAAGTTGATCGAGGAAGGAACCGTCCCCACCTTCGACGGGAAAATTCTGCAACTGAAGGCCCATTCCATCTGCATGCACGGCGACAACCCCGCCGCCGTGAAGATGGCAGAGGTCGTCCGGTCGGTTTTGGAGGAAAACGGCGTTGAAATAAAGAACCTGAGGGAAGTGCTGAAAATCTGAAAACTGTTCCCCTTAGGCGTGCCGAGGCGTGTATTTCTGCTAAAATAAAGAAAATACAAAGTGGAGGTGTTGTGCAATGGCAATTTCGACAAATCCGTCGATTCCTTATGATTCCCGAATCGAGGCGACAAACGCGTTTTTCCGGGGTGTGTACCGCTGGATGACGGTGGGTCTGATCTTGACGGCGGTGACGGCCCACGGCGTCGCGTCCAGTCCTGAGATGATCGGGACGCTTTACGGGTCTCCTTTTCTCCTGATCGGTCTTATCCTTGTGGAGCTGGGGCTTGTGGTGGCGCTCACCCGAGGGATCGGAAGCATGAGCATGGGGGCTGCCATGGGAATGTTTGTGGTTTACAGCCTTTTAAACGGAGTGACCTTGTCCGCGGTGCTTTTGGTTTACACGGGCGAGTCCGTGTTCAGCGCTTTTCTGACGACGGCAGGCATGTTCGGGCTTATGAGCGTCTACGGGCTTTACACGAGAAGCAATCTCTCTTCATGGGGGAGTTTCCTGCTCATGGGCTTGGTGGGGCTGATTGTCGCGACGGGCGTCAACATCTTCGTGGGCAGCGGAACGCTGGACCTTGCCATCAGCGCCATAGGGGTTTTCGTCTTTCTCGGTCTGACGGCCTACGACACCCAGTATCTGCGAAATTTGAGCAATGAGGTAGACGTGGAAGGCGTGGACGACAGCGGCAGAAAGCTGGTCATTCTGGGGGCTTTGAGGCTCTACCTGGACTTCATAAACCTGTTCCTGTATCTTCTGCGGTTTATGGGCAAGCGGCGTTAGCCGCCCTTGATTCATTGCAAATTTATTGCAAATTCATCGCAAACTCCCATCGTAAATTTCCCTCTTAAACTTCTCTTTCAAACTTCTCTCTTAAACTTCTCTCTTAAACTTCCCTCTCAAACTTCCTTCGCGAACTCCTATTGCAAGCAAACTTCATTTCAATTCAATGCTTTCTTCTCAAGAGTCTCGCGTAAACATCTCTCTGCCTCCGGCAGGGGGATTTTTTTTTATCGAAGTGCTAGTCAAGCGCATTGGAGAGGGCTATAATCCAACTGGATCGGCGGGACACAAATGAATTATTTCAAGCGATCTGCAGGGGTTGAAAATGACCAATAAAGCGGCAGCTACGCGAAGCAGCATGACTCGCATCCAATCCGCCCTCAAGCTGGCGAGGCGGGGTCATGGCCTGTTGGAGCAAAAGCGGAAGATTCTCATGAACGAGCTCATGGGACGGGTGCAGGAGGTTCGCGAAGTTCAGGACAGCATACGGTCCATCTTCGGCGAAGCCTACTTCAGCCTCCAGATGGCGAACATCGCAATGGGTATCGACAGCGTGGAAAAAATCGCCTTGGGCGTCCCGGAGGAAACCCGTTTCGTCGTGCGTCTACGGTCGGTGATGGGCATCGACGTTCCCGAGGTGGACCGAATCGAGCCCAACCTGTCGCCGATCTACTCTATGGGCAGCGGCGCTATGGGCGCGTCTTCGGTGCTGGACGACGCTTACGTCAACGCCCGCCGGGTCGTGGCCCTGATTGCGCGTTTGGCGGAAATCGAAACCAGCGTCTACCGGCTGGCCGTCCAGATACGAAAGACCCTGAGACGGGTGAACGCGCTGGAGAAGGTGTTCATCCCCCGCAGTGAAGAACAGATCAAACTCATCGCGGCGGTACTCGACGAAAACGAGCGCGAGGACCTGACCCGCATCAAACTCTCGAATCGCTGAGGGAGGGGGGCTCAGGACCGCCGGGGCTCTCTGAAATCCAAAGCGAGAAAACAAAGCGAAAAAAGAGGGAGAGCAAAGAGAAGAGGAGGTCATAAGATGAAATTGTCGGAGGTTCTCGACGTCCTGCTGAAAGCCGAGGACGAGGCGTTGGAAATGCGCAGCGCCGGTGAGCAGGAGGCGAAGGCCATCATCCAGAAGGCTCGAGATAAATTTGCCCGCGACCAGGAATCCCGCCTGAATGCCGCGCGGGAGGAGGCCCGGGCTCAGGTGGAATCGGCCCGGCACTCCGCGGAAATAGAGGCCCTGCATATTGCGGAGCTGGCGAGGAAATCCCAGGAAAAAATGCGGGAACACTTCGAGACCAACGTGCCCAGGCTGATCGCCAAGATGGCGGAGGACACGGCGACCTGGTACCTGGACCGAGGGAGGGTCTAAATGTCGTTGGGCAGCGGCGGGCTGAGGGTCGCGGAGTACGCCAAGGCCAGAGCACGCCGGGCGTCTCTTTTGAGGGACGAGGATTTTTTGCTGCTTCTGGAGCAGACGTCGGTGGGCGGCATCGCCCTCCAACTGGGGAAGAGCGCCTACGCTTCCGTCTTGAGGGGGCATACCCTGGAGAGCATGAGGCGGTCCGAGCTGGAGTTTCTGCTGAACGTCTCCATTCTGGCGGAGGGAGTGGCCTTCCGACACTACGCGGGCTTAGGGGACAAAAAACTTTTGAACCTGTGGCTCGAAAACTTCGACATCGATATCCTCAAGGAGCATTTTCAGACCCACGTTCGCTCTCACGTCCAGACTCACATCCCGGCTCAGACGGGGAGCAGCGAGTGGGGCGACTACCTGGACCCGGGCAAGATGCTGAACCTTGTGTCCGACTTTCGCCTGACCTTGATCGATCAAGAAAAACTGTCGTCCAGCGCCACGTTGAGGGACGTTCTGATGTCGGTAAAGGACGAGTCTTTGAGGACGGCCTTGATGGAGCCTCTTCGGGAATGGGAAAACTCTCAGACGACGGAAGGACGAGTTTTTCAGCGGGTTGCGTTTTCCCTGGGCATGGTTTTGGACCGCCATTATCTTGACAGCCTCTACACGGCGGCCGCAAAGCTCGGCGGCGACGAAGGCCGCATGATGCGGATGCTGGTGGGGACCCGGGTCGATCTGATGAACCTTTATTGGATTTACCGGGGCCGCCGTTTTTTCGGCATGTCCCCCGAAGAATCCCTGACCTCGATCATGAAGGCCCGTTACCGTCTGGATTTCGGATTGCTGACGAGAGCGGCTTTCGCGGACCCCCGGGGCATGGGGGCGGTGTTGGCGGGGACTCCCTACGAACGGATATTCGACGTAGAGGGTGCCGAGAACGGGTCTCTGTACGAGGTGGAGTTGGAGCGCAATATTTACAAATTCCTTTTCGCCGTGGCGGAGCGGGTGTTTTTATCCGGTACCCCAGGATTCCAAAACGTGGGGGCGTACTTGGTATTGAAAGAGCTGGAGGTCCGAGACCTCGTCGCCGTCGTGGAGATGGTGCGTTACAAGTTCGCCAAAGACAGAATCGGTTTGATCCTCGTCCGGACCTTGAGGAAGGAGAACTGAGCTATGGCCGTTGTAGGAATGGCGGGGGTCTCGTTCATCGGCCCCAGGGAAGAAATCGAAAACATCGCCTTGGCACTTTTGAAAATGGAGAACTTCGAACCGATGTCGCCGGAGGTCATAATGGACGCTCATCCTTTGAGCAGTCGTTTCCAGACTTTCCGGGGGAACCCCTACGACGCCCTTTTGGAGAAATTGGACGAACTCTGGCTGAAAGCGGGTCTGCCCGTCTTCCAGTGCCGGATCGTCGATCGCGTACCCTCGGCCTCTCTGCCGGAGCTGGAGGCGAAAATCGACCAGGTGACGAAGAAAATAGAGGAATGGTCCGCAAGGACCGAAGAGCTTCGAAGAGAGTACGAAAGATGGCGCGCCATGCTCGCGTTCGGCGATGCCATCCGCGAAACGGGGCGCAGCCTGACCGATCTGCCCTCTGCCTTTTGCGAAAGCGTCACTATAGGGACCTTGACCCGGGAGAACTGGCGGCGTCTCAGGGAAGCGAGCCTTGCAGCGCCCATTCTTGCCATGCCCCTGATGGACGAGGGGAGGAGCGAGGCGGACAAAGTCACCGTCATCGTTTTTTACAACAGCGATTACCGCGAGGAAATCCAGAAGATTTTTTCCTCGGTTCACATGTACCTCTTTCCGGCGGAGGGCGTGGGCTACGGGCAATACGACAAGCGGGACGCGGTGAGCTATCGGATGGAGGCTATCGAAGCGGAGAGGGAGAGCTATCGGGACATGCCCGGCCGGTATGCGGCGGAGAATCGTTTCGAGCTTGCAAAGCTCTACGAGACCGTCTACGCGAAGCAGCGAATCTTCTCCCTTTGCCAGATGGGGGGGGATCTGTCGGAAATGACGGTGCTGGCGGGGTGGATGCCCAGGAAGAGCTTCGGCGAGGTGCGGGCAATAGCCGAGGAAAAGGCGCCCCATGCTCTGGTGATCTCGGAGGACGGCGACGCTTTGGAGCGAGAGGGAAACGAACTCCCGACGCTTTTGCATAACCTGCCCCTGGTTCGCCGTTTCCAGGAGATCGTGCGCCTTTACAGCCTGCCCTCCTACAGCGAAATCGACCCCACCTTCGTGGTGGCGGTGAGCTTTTGCCTCTTCTTCGGTTTTATGTTCGGCGACGTGGGGCATGGAGCCGCTCTGATCCTGGGTACCTATTTCCTGGAAAAAAAGAAAATGATGGGTCCCGCCATCGGCTCCGTCATGAGAATCGCGGGAAGTTTCTCCGTTTTGTTTGGATTTCTGTACGGCAGCGTGTTCGGCAACGAGGAGCTCATTCCTCCGATGTGGCTGTCTCCCATGCACGACGTAAACGAAATTTTACCCGTTTCCATCGGGATCGGCATTCTTTTCCTCACGATAGGCATCTGTTTCAAAATCTGGAACACCGTCCACAAAAGGGAATGGGGCGAAGTTTTCTTCAGTCCGGAGGGAGTGGCGGGGCTTTTGTTCTACTGGCTGGCGGTAGGGCAGGCCGCAGCCGTGTTCACCGTCCCGGGATGGGCTCTCGGCACAGTTTTTTTTGCCGCTGTCATGGCCTTTCTCTTTATGCTGATGATTTTCGGGAACGGCGCCGCCAAGCTCCTCTTCCACGGGGAGACGGTGGACGAAGGCGGCGTGGTTCACGTTTTTTCGGTCTTTCACGCGATGCTGAACTTTGTCAGCAACACGGCGTCCTTCGTGCGCCTGGCGGCCTTCGCCCTGAACCACGTAGGGCTCAGCGGGGCCGTTTTCATGCTGGGACAGATGGTGGAGAACGCTCCGGGAGGAAAGCTCTATTGCGCGCTCATTCTTTTGCTGGGGCATCTGATCATTATCGGCCTGGAGGGAATGATCGTCTTCATTCAGACGCTGCGCCTGGAATACTACGAATTTTTTGGAAAGTTCTATCGGGGCGGCGGCCGAGACTTTGCGCCCGTTGCCTGGAAAAAATAAGAAATAAGCAATAAGAAAAACATGGGATTCTCAAGGGCCCGAGGCCCTTGAGCGGGGTTTTGGGGCAGGGCCCCATAAGCTCTCTACCGAAAATTTTCTCAATCGAGTTTCATTAATTCGTTTTATTTAATTCAGGAAGAAGGGTTTACATGTTAGGTTTGACAATTCTTTGCGCTTTTACGGTGGCAATGATCGGAACGGGAGTCTGGACGGCGAGGAGCGGCAGGGCACCCCGCAGCCCGAGAGGGGGAATGGCCGCGATGCTGTTGCTGGCGTTTTTGGTTCTCGGCTTTTCCGCGGCGGCCTTCGCGGCGGAGGCGCCGGGGAGTGCCGTGGGCGATGGAGCGGGGCTGGGCTTGATCGGAGCGGCGCTTTCCACCGGCCTGGCCTGCATCGGAGCGGGCATAGGCGTCGCCTTTGTGGGGGCGGCGGCTCTGGGAGTTGTCGGCGAGAAACCCTCCCTTTTCGGGACTACGCTCATCTACATGGGGCTGGCCGAGGGAATTGCGATTTACGGACTCGTCATCTCGCTTTTCATCCTCGGCAAAATATAAGATGGCGCTCCTTCGTTCCCAAACATGAGGAGTTTTTTGATCAGCGACAACCACGACACGCTGGTGTTGCTGAGGCTGGCGGGTATCGACGGGGTGGTGGCCCACGGGCCGGAGGAGACGGAGAAGGCCCTGTCCTCCGCTTTGGCGATGAAGGACCTGGGCATTCTGCTTATGACCGAACTGGCGGCCGAAAGTATCCCGGAGAAGGTCATAAAAATGCGATCTGGAGGCTCTCTGCCGCTTTTGGTCGAGATCCCGGACCGTCATGGGACTCGCCGAGGAGCCGATTTTCTCGCGCGCTACATCCGCGAGGCGATAGGGGTGAAGTTGGGATGACGCAAAAAGAGACGCCAAGCGACGACGGCGCCTGCGAAGAAAGGAAGAAACTGTCCGAACTCCAGTCGATGATCCTTCGAAAGGGGGATTCGGAGCGGAATCGGATTCTGGAAGATGCCC
Source organism: Synergistaceae bacterium (assembly GCA_031277095.1). Classification (GTDB taxonomy): domain Bacteria; phylum Synergistota; class Synergistia; order Synergistales; family Aminobacteriaceae; genus JAISLU01. The sequence goes on along the minus strand of JAISLU010000091.1, from coordinate 30,376 downwards.
GAGTGGAGGCCGAGAAGTGGACCAGCGAACAGACGGCGCGCCTCGACTCTATGGTGAACAGTATGGAGGCCGACGCGGCGAAACGCTCCGCTGAAATGACGGCGCGTCAGTTGACCGATGCCGACTCCGCCCGGGATAAAGATCGTCTGCGCCTGCAAAATGAGCTGATTCAGAGGGCTTTGGCGTTGTTTCAGGACACTTTGATCGCCTTCGACAAGCGGCCCGATTACGGCGCGATTTTGACGGGGGCCGCTGCCGAGGTGTGCAGACAGCTTCCGACAAGACAAGACGGGCAAAAGGAGCGACAAAAAGTGGAAATATGCCTCCGCAAGGAGGACGCCCGTCATGGGGAAGCCGTGGCCAGCGCACTGAGGCAGAACTTCCCGAACCTGGACATCGTGTTCGACGCGACGCCGGCCCCGATCGTGGGGGGCGTGTTTCTGCATTCGAAGGAAGAAAAATGGCGTGTGGTCGCCGATTGGAAATCCAAGGTCGACGAGATGGCGGACGCGCTGGCGAAGGCCGTGTTGGCCGAACTGTAGGCGGTAAATGAAATGAACGAGAAAAGCAAAGAAGAGGCTTTAAATTCTGGAACGGCTTCGAGATCGGGCAGGATAACCACCATCAACGGCCCCGTGGTGAACGCCACGGGCATGTCCCATTTCGCCATGCGTGAACTGGTTCGGGTGGGGGATCTGGGCCTGACTGGAGAAATTCTTCGTATGGACGGAGACCTGAGCGTCATTCAAGTCTACGAGGACACCACCGGGATCCAGGCGGGAGAGCCCGTCGAGGGACTGGGACGTCCTTTGTCCATCTGCCTCGGGCCCGGACTGATCGGACACATCATCGACGGCATCGGACGCCCCCTGGACCGCCTGATGGAAAAAGAAGGGGAGTTTCTGGCGAGGGGGACGAGCCTGGACTCCATCGACATGGATCGCTCGTGGGAAGTGACCCCCGTCTGCAAGGTGGGAGACGTGGTCTCAGAGGGCATGGTCGTGGCGGTCATCAAAGAGACGGACTTGATCGAAAACCGGGTGGTGGTCCCCCGCGGGGTTCAGGGGGAGGTCGAGTTCGTCGTCGCCCCCGGTTTCTACATGACCTCGGAGCCCGTGGCCCGAGTGAGAGAATCGGACGGCAACGTCACGCGGCTCATGATGTTCCACTACTGGCCGGTGCGGACGGCGCGCCCCTATAAAGAGCGCCTTTTACCCAACGAACCCCTCATTACGGGGCAGCGCGTCATCGACGGACTGTTCCCCATCTCCAAGGGCGGCGTGGCCGCCATCCCCGGCGGATTTGGAACGGGGAAGACCGTGACCCAGCATCAACTGGCGAAGTGGAGCGACGCCAAGGTGGTGGTCTACATCGGTTGCGGCGAACGGGGCAACGAAATGACCCAGGTGCTGGAGGAGTTTCCGTCTCTCGAAGATCCTTATTCCAAAAAACCTTTGATGCAGCGCACCATTTTGATCGCCAATACCTCGAACATGCCGGTGGCCGCCCGTGAGGCCAGTATCTACACGGGGATCACGATTGCGGAGTACTACCGGGACATGGGTTACGACGTGGCCATGATGGCCGACTCCACCAGCCGATGGGCCGAGGCGCTGCGCGAACTCTCCGGGCGGCTGGGCGAAATCCCGGCGGAAGAGGGTTTCCCCGCGTACCTGGCGACGCGCCTGGCGGAGTTTTACGAGCGCGCGGGCAAGGTGCGCACCTTCGGCGACAAAACGGCGAGCATCAGCGTCATAGGCGCGGTCTCGCCGCCCGGCGGCGACTTTACGGAGCCGGTCACGCGACACACCAAACGCTTCATCCGCTGCTTCTGGGCCTTGGACGCCTCTTTGGCCCACGCGCGGCACTTTCCGGCGATCAGTTGGATGGACTCTTACAGCGAGTACGCGGACGAGGTGAAGGACTGGTATCACCAAAACGTGGATCCCACTTGGTTCGCCCTTAGGGACGAGGTGCGGGGGATTCTGGCGGAGGACGACGTGGTGCAGCAGACGGTGCGCCTGATGGGAGAGGACGTTCTGCCGGATTCTCAGCGTTTGACGGCTCTGACGGCCTCGCTTCTGAAAAACGGTTATCTGCAGCAGAACTCCTTCAGCGGCGACTCCTTCTGCCCGCCCTCGAAGGGCCTGACGATCATGAAGATGATTCTGGACTTCCACAACCAGGCAAAAAAACTCGTTGCCAATGGATGTCCCTTGACTCTCATCCGCAGGATGAAGGAGCTGGTGGAATTGACCCACGCCCGGGAGCTGGCGGCCGATGACAAGGCCGGCTTCGAGTCTTTGGCGAAGCGTATCCGGGAGCGCCTTGAAAAAATCGGCAGCGAGCGCCTGGCGCAGGAAGAGGAGGGAATATAAGGTTATGGCCCTCACGGAATACACGGGAATAGATAAAATCAACGGCCCCATTGTGATGCTCAAGGGCACGCCGGGCGTGGGATACGACGAGGTGGTGGAGATACTGCCGGGGTCTTTCCAGGGAAAAGAGAATGGGCCTCGGCTGGGGAGGGCTATCATGGTCAGCAAGGAGGCCATTATGGTGCAGGTTTTCGCGGGTACGGAAGGCCTGGTGCCCGCCACGTCTCGCGCCCGTTTCCTGGGGCATCCCCTGGAGATCGCCCTGGCCCCCTCCATTTTAGGACGGACCTTCGACGGCCTGGGACGCCCTCTGGACGGCAGCGGTCCGGTCTACAGCGACATCAAGCGCAACATCAACGGCTCGCCCATGAACCCCATGGCGCGGGTCTACCCCCGCGACTTCATCAACACGGGCTTCTCCACCATCGACGTGCTGACGACCTTGATCCGAGGCCAAAAGCTGCCGATCTTCTCCGGGAACGGGCTGCCCCACAATCAATTGGCGATTCAGATCGCCTCTCAGGCGAAGCTGGTGGGGGCCGAGAATTTCGCGGTGGTGTTCGCGGGGGTCGGCATCAAACATGATGACGCGGCGGCCTTCGCCTCGTCCCTGTCCCGGCGCGGAACGAACCTGGTGCTGTTCCAGAATCTGGCGGACGACCCCGTCATCGAGCGCATCGCCACGCCGCGCTACGCCTTGACGGCGGCGGAGTACCTCGCCTTCGATCTGGGTATGCACGTGCTGGTCATCGTCACGGACATCACCAGCTACTGCGAGGCCCTGCGCGAACTCTCGGTCAGCCGGGGGGAAATCCCCAGCCGCAAAGGATATCCGTCCTACCTTTACAGCGACCTGGCGTCGCTTTACGAGCGGGCCGGCGTTTTGAAGGGCAAGGAGGGCAGCATCACGTTTTTGCCTATCTTGACCATGCCCAACGACGACATCACGAACCCCGTTCCCGACCAGACGGGCTTCATCACCGAGGGGCAGATCGTGCTTTCCCGCGAGCTGGACGCCCGGGGCGTCTACCCCCCCATCGACCCCCTTCCGAGCCTGTCGCGGCTGATGAAGGACGGCATCGGCAAAGGTTATACCCGGGAGGATCATCCCAGCGTGTCGAGCCAGCTCTTCGCCAGCTACAGCCGAGTGCAGGAAGTCAAGGCCCTGGCCGAGGTGGTGGGCCGCGACGAACTGGGAGACGAGGACAAGGTCTATCTTGCCTTCGGGGAGGAGTTCGAGAAGACTTATATCAGCCAAGCGAAGAACGAAAACCGCGACATCGGACAGTCTCTGGATATGTCCTGGCGGCTGCTGGCCTCCCTGCCAGCCAGCGCGCTGACCCGTATTTCCATGGACGAGATGGAGAAATACATCAAACCCAACCGACGGGAAAAAACAGGGGACACTCCCTGAAAATGTAAAATTCGACGGGAATTTCGGGGGGCCCGGTTCTTCACCCAGAAGCTCTGCCCCCCTGAGCTTAAATGTTTACTATATGAAGGAGAGAGTCCGATAAAAACTTTTTCGAAAAAAATCTGCGGAGCATTTTTCTTTTTGCTGCTGTTGTTCTCTCCGTCCTGGGGGAAGCCGGTTACCCCTGAAGACGCGGTTCAGGCCGTGGCGGGCTGGCTCGTTATCGACGGCAGACCTTTGGAGGAAAACCTGGGGGCCGTGAGCGCAAGAGTGCGGATGTACGGCGACGCCTCGGAGGTTTTTTCCCGGGACCAAGCCCTGTACTACGCGGTGTTCCTGGAGCCGAAGGGGATCGTATTCGTCCCGGCCGACGACCAGGTGGAGCCCATTCCGGCTTGGCAGCCGGACGCTGGCGACTACGACCCGAGTGAAAACGGCCCTTTTCAGGCGTTGGTGATCGCCGACCTGAAGGGGCGGGTCAAGTCGGCGAGGAACGCCGAGGCAAAACTCCACGGGAAATTACACGGATTGAGCGCGGAGCCCAGCGAAGAGCAGGAGAAATGGAACCGCCTGAGAGCGGCGAAAGCCCCAAAAAGCGAAGCCAAAGGGGAGGTAAGGAGTCAAGCATCTTCCGTATCCGATCTGCGGGTCGGCCCGCTGCTGCAAAGCGCGTGGGACCAAACCGCGAAATCCCCTCTCTATAATTATTACACACCCGGAAACTACGTGGCGGGCTGTGTCGCTACGGCTATGGGGCAGGTCATGCGCTACTTCAAATATCCCCAGGCGGGGATAGGGACAAAGAGCTTCTCCTTCACCGTCGACGACAAACCGCGGTCGGGAACCACGCGGGGAGGCGACGGAAGAGGAGGTCCCTACAGGTGGGACGCTATGCCCTTTCAGCCCGGCAACTCCGCAACGACGGCGGAGCGTCAGAACATCGGCGCGCTGCTCTTCGACATCGGGATATCCGTCAAGTCGAGTTACACCCTGGACGAAACGGGGGCGACCATGGCCCTCGCCTTCAAGCGCCTGACGGACACCTTCCGGTATTCCAACGCCGTCTACGGCGCAACTGCCTCCCGAACGCGGCTGCTTCCCATTCCGTCGGAGGTTTTGAATCGCATGGTCAACTCCAATCTCGACGCAGGGTTGCCGGTTCTTTTGGGCATTACCGGCGCGGAGGGAGGCCATGCCATCGCGGCCGACGGATATGGCTACAGCGCCTCCACGCTGTACCACCATCTCAATATGGGATGGGGAGGCCCCGACAACGCCTGGTACGCTTTGCCCAGGATAGAGACCTCCCCTCAATTCAGCACCGTCAACGGGTGTGTGTATAACGTGTACCCCACCGGAAAGGGCGAAATCATCAGCGGAAGGGTCCTGGATTCCTCGGGGGCTCCGATAAGCGGCGCGACGGTCTCTTTGACGGGCAGCGCCGTGGCTTCGGCGACCACCGACGCCAAAGGGATTTTCGCCTTCGCGAAACTTCCTTCGAACGGTACCTACACTCTCACCGCGAAGAAGGCGGGCTACACTTTCGGACGTCAGACGACCAGGACGGGCCAGTCGGTGAGCCCACAGGTCTCCCTCGACGGGGGCGTCGCGATCCCCGGCTCCAACGCTTGCGGCAATATGTGGAACGTGACGCTCCGCGCGGCAAGCGGCGGCTCAAACCCGACCCCTCAGCCGACCCCCACTCCGCCCCCAAGTCCCGGTGTCGTTCCCGTGCTGGGCATCACGGTGTCGCCGAAAACGATGACGCTGGGGATCGGGGAGTATTACAGGCCGACGGTGACCATTTCTCCTTCCAACGCCGCCGACAAAACGGTGACGTGGACGACGCACAACAAATACGTTGTGGATCTCGTCAAAGATTCGTCGGGTCAGCTTTTTTTGAAAGGCGTGAGCGCGGGAACCGCCCAAATCACCTTCAAGGCCCTGGGAGGAACGAACTTGTCCGCCTCCATGACCGTCACGGTGAAATCCAATTCTGCGTCCACCCCCGCCGTTCCCGCCAGGGCGATCACCGTATCCCCCAAGACCATGACCCTGGGGGTGGGGGAGTACTACAGGCCGGCCGTGACCTTTTCCCCCTCGAACGTCACCGACAAAACGGTCACCTGGACAACCGACAACAAATACGTGGTGGACCTGGTCAAAGCATCCGGGATGATTTACCTGAAGGGCGTGGCCAGGGGGACCGCCCGAATCACGTTGAAAGCCCAAGGGGGGACGAACGTTTCCACCTCCATGACCGTTACGGTAAAAACCGGCTACAGTCTCGCCGACGAATATTCCCTCGATAATTCCGATAATTCCCTCGATGAAAAAGACGATGACGCCATTCGCTCCTTGGACGACGACATCCCCGCCGCCGCGCCCTCGGAGTCCCATTACAGTCTGAGCGAGTTCAGCGACGAGGGCACAGAGGACAAGCAAGGCTGCGACGTCGGGCTGGGGTTGCTGGCGCTGGTCCCTGCTGGGGTGTTCGCGGCGCGCAGACGGCGGACCGCTATTTTCTTATAATGTTTTAATCGACACCTATCAAGAGGGGTACGAAACGGCAATAGTCATGCCAGGTGTTGCGGAAGCCGCGCTCCAGGTTCTCTCGCATCAACAGACGCTGTCCCCCTGTCATGACGCTCAAGGGGACCACCAGGCGGCCGTTGAGGAGCAATTGTTGGTCCCAGGGGGGCTCCACTCGCGACGACGCCGCCGTGACGATGATTCTGTCGTAGGGGGCCTCGTTGGGGTATCCGTTGCGTCCGTCGCCGTAGACGACGGAGACGTTGAAATTCAAACTCCGCAAACGCTCCTGAGCTTGACGGGCAAGCGACTCGACGCGCTCCACGGACCAAACCCGAAGGCCGATTGCCGCGAGAATGGCGGATTGGTAACCGGAGCCTGTGCCTATCTCCAGAACTTTCATGCCGGGCTCGGCGGACAGAAGCTCCGTCATTTTCGCCACCATATAAGGCTGCGAGATGGTCTGCCGCTGGCCGATGGGCAGAGGCCGGTCGATATAGGCGCTGCCCTCGTATTCCTCCGGAACGAAAAGGTGACGGGGCACGGAAGTCATCGCGGCGAGTACCCGGGCGTCTTTGACGTCGCGCCCGATGATTTGCTCTTCTACCATGTTCGAGGCCTGCAAACACCACTTTTGCGTTTTCCTGTTCCCCATCGAGAAATCACCCCCCAGCCATGAACTCTTCCGAATCTGTCGCGGCGCACTCATCATTACCCGTCCAGAAAGTCACTCCGTCCAGACGGTCACCACGGGGAAACCCAGGCGCGAATGTTTGATCTCGAAGCGGGGAGCCAGGGCCGCAGCCAAACGATCCGTCGATTTTACCGTAACCCAGAGAGGAGATTTTTCGTCTCCCGGGTCCATCGCAAAAATATTCGCTTTTTCCAACATCTGCAGCAAAGTTTGCTTGTCCGCATGACGGTTTGTGCCGTCTTTTTTATCCGGGAGATCTATCTGAACCCAAAGGCTGTAGGGAGGGACATTTAAATGTTTGCGTTCCTGAAGCTCGCGTTTCCAAAAATGATCCCATCCGAGCCAGAGGGATCTTTGCCAACCGCTCCCCGGGCGGCGGGTCTGGATTAAAACGATTCGTTTTTCTCTTGGCCGTTCCTTGGGCGCATCTTTATCTCCATCCTGACGAAGTCCTCGCCAACAGGACTCCCACACCATGCTGAAAGCCTGGAACCTGGCGTTGTATTCCACTTTGCGCCCTTCGGCGTCCAGGTCCAGCCATGCTACCAGCCCCACATCCAGAGAAGAACACAGCGACAAAAGTTTACGAGTTCCCAAGATCAAAGAGGGGGCCGCCGGCTTTTGCTTCACGTCGGACAAAACATCGTACCCTTTCACATATCGCGCCGCCAGGGGAAGCAGCTCCTCCAACCCCGGTCTTTTTCCCAGAAGAAGAGTTCCACGGCAGGCCGGACACTGGGCGGGGAGGGCTTCCTTCAGCCCGCACCTCACACAGCGCAGAATCGCGTTTTGCGGGCCGGTGTTCCCCGTGTTTTCGCTTTCGGTTCTCATAACAGAGCCGCATCGGGAACAGTAGAGGGTCTCGCCGCAGTCGGAGCAGCAGACTTCTCCTGCCTGCCCCTTGCGGTCCATGATCCAAAATACGTGGCGGCCCTGACTCAACGTCGCCTGGGTATGCTCGATCAACGCCCTCGTCAGGGGAATCTGCCCTTCGATCCCGCGTATCACGGTCTTGAAGGAGCGCCCCATATCCACAAACACCAGGTTTTTACGGTCCGGCACGACCTGACATTCGGGGTGGGAGCGCAAAAAAGTTTTCCCAGACGGCATACGCCCCCCCAGGACGATCCTCCCTTTCAGGAACTGGGCTCGGCGGCCGGTCAGGCTGCGTGCCGAGAGGCGGGGCGAGCGGTGGAACAAATAGGCCGGGTTGGATTCATCGTCCACAATGAACTCGTCGAAATAAAAAGGAGCGAACACGGCGCCTTGGGCTCCGATCACGATCCGCGCCTCTCCTGAGGCCGTTTTGTTCCAGGCGTCCCATAACTTTTTTCCCCCGGAGGAAGGCCACAAAAGGGCGTTCGCCTTGATCTCCTTGGGCAAACGCGTAAAAAAAACCGCGCTTTCCTTCGCCTCGGGAAAAAGCAGAAGAACTCGCTCCCCAGTGTTTGAAAGCCTTTCGCGATAGTAGGCGAAACGCTCTTCATCCAGAGGATGATAAAACAAGATCTCCTGAAAAGCGCCGTTCTTCCCGGGCGGCGCCGGGCAAGGGGAAAAAGGCTCTCCCTGCAGGATAGGAGTGGGGCAGATAATCTGGAGAGCTTCGCCCATACCGCACAGGAAGGTTTTTCCTATCCAGCCGGCAAGGCTCCAAAGCTCGTCCCCTAAAGGGGGCGTTTCGTCCAGAACTTCTTTGACGTACTTGAGTTTTTTCAGAGCGCCTGGGGGCATGGCCGTTTCGGAAAAATCGTAGGCAGGCCCTGCCGCAAAACCTACGCGCTCGCCCCTTCCCAGGGGCACCTTCACTCGGACGCCCTCTGCTGGGGCCGATTCCCCGTCGAAAGCATAGACCAGAGCGTTCCACCAGGGACCGGGGACGACGACGTCGATACAGCGCAAACCGAGATCCCCGTTTAAAGCAGACCGCCCGCGATCAGCTTTCCCCACAGGGCATCGGCCACCTCTTCTTTGCTGCCGGAAATAGAGCTTTCGCCGGTGCGTGAAATCACCTGAACCACGTTGCTGTCGGTTCCAAAACCGCTGCCTGGCGCGGAGACGTCGTTGGCCACCATCACGTCCAGCCCTTTGCGCTCCAATTTCGCGCGGGCGTTTGCCACAAGGTCGTCGGTCTCCGCCGCGAATCCGATCAGGAGCTGGTCAGGTCTTTTTCGTGCGCCCACCTCTGCCGCGATGTCGGGGTTTTGCACTAAAGAGAGAGAAAATACTCCTCCCTGGTCCTCTTCTTGGGTGTTTCGCTTGATTTTGTGCCCTGCTCTCTCCTGCGCGCGGTAGTCGCCCACAGCGGCGGCTTTGACGATACAGTCCGCCCACTCCAGGTTCTCCATGACCGCGTCGCGCATTTCCAGGGCCGAGACGACGCCGTAAATTTCCAAGCCGTGGGTGCTGGAGGCCGGGGAGACCGGCCCAAGGATCACTCGAACTTCCGCCCCACGGTACCAGGCCGTCCGCGCCATCGCCAACCCCATTTTGCCGCTGGAGGGATTGGAGATGAAGCGCACGGGATCCACGTACTCCCGGGTGGGGCCCGCCGTAACGAGAATGTGTTTTCTCCCCAGGTCACGCCGGGGCGAAAGGGCGTAGGCAATTTCTTCCAAGATCAAATCGGTGTCCGGCAGTCTTCCTTTGCCTTCATACCCGCATGCCAGGAGACCGAACTCGGGATCCACCACCCGTATGCCCCGTTTGGCCAAGGTATTCAAGTTTTGCTGAGTGGCGGGGTTTTCGAACATGTGGACGTTCATCGCCGGAAAAAGCGCCACGGGGGCTTGGGTCGCGAGGAGGGCAGCCTCCACGACACTGCCGGCCCGTCCTTGGGCGAGGCCGAAGGCGGTGTTGGCGGAGCAGGGGGCGACAACGACGACATCGGCCCATTCGGCCAAACGAATATGGGGTATTTCAAAACCTCGGGACGAGGCGAGGAAATCGCGCTGTAACCATGTACGGCGCCCTGACAGCGTGGAGAGGGCCAAGGGACTGACCAACGTCTCCGCCGCCTCGGTCATGGCGATTTCCACCTCGCACTCCAGTTTTCTCAGGCGGCTCACCAGGTCGGGAATTTTATAGGCGGCAATCCCGCCCGTGACGCACAGAAGTACTTTTCGGGAGCGTTTCCAGGGCAACACGTCGACGGACCTTCACGCGCCAACGGGCGCAACCGGTTCGGCGCTGGAAACAGGGGGATCGGCAACAGGGGAATCGGAAACAAATGGATCGGGAACTTGCGTATCCGAAACTTGTGGATCGGGGGCATGTGAAGCCGAAGCATGTGGGTTCGAGACGTGCGGATGCAGCAATGTTTTCTCCCGTTCCTCGCGCCAATCCTCGGGAAGCGCGCCTTGTTCGATCTCCAAAAGGGCGGCTGAAAGATATTTTTCGTTTGCCGGCAGCGCGTCGACCACCGTTTTCTTTTCGCTCAACCAGCGCGCTCTGGCCGCCACCAAGGCCGTAATCTCATATTTGTTGTCCGATCGGCACTTGTTTTCGAGGGCGTCTATGTCGTAAAACTTCAAATTTCCTTACCTGCCTTTCGTCGTTTCTACCTGTTTCTGTAACTCATGATAATACGGCGCAGTTCCTCGGAAGCCCGCTCCATCACGTCGTTGAGAACGATATGATCGTATTCCCTCGCCTGTTCCATCTCCTTTTTCGCACCTTCGAGCCTCAGCAGGATCTTCTCTTCGGTTTCCGTCTTGCGTTTGCGCAGACGTTCCTCCAGCGCGTCCAGAGAGGGAGGCAAAACAAAAATGAGGACGCTTTCCGGAAGAAGGAACCGGATCTGCCGCGCGCCCTGGACGTCTATCTCCAGCAGAACATCCCGTCCCGACTCCAGCTCGCGCACGATATCCTCTCGCAAGGTGCCGTAATGATCCCCGTGGACGACGGCGTGTTCCAAAAACGATCCCTTCGCGGCTTTCTCCTCGAACTCTTCCTCAGTGAGGAAATGGTACTCTACGCCGTCGCGTTCACCCTCGCGGGGTTTGCGGGTAGTGCAGGATATGGAGTAAACCAGATTTTCCACGTTCGAGAGCGCCTGTGTCCTCAGCGTTCCTTTGCCTACTCCGCTGGGTCCCGCAAGGACAAAAAGTTTTCCTTTATTATGCTTTTGCTCGCTCACCACGCAACCCTCTATTCCGCCTTCTCAGAACTCCCAGACCTGCATATGATACGGCATTGTCGGCAAATATAGCAAGGGTTGTCTTTTTTGAATGTTTTTTCGAAGGACTTACGATAGAATAAAGACTTAAGAATAAAGACTTAAATAGAATAAAGACTTAATTCGAGCGTGTTGTGTTTGATTCGGGTCGGATCGGTCAAGTCCGAGCATGTTTTATATTGTGCTCTATTCGTGCTTAGGGCGGAGGTTGGGTTCTTTGAATTCCAAAGGGAAAATGAAGGCATTGAACTTACCCAATACGATCAGTCTCGTGCGAGTTTTCCTGGCGCCGTTAGTGTTGTTGTTCCTTTCTTTGAGAATCAGCGCGCCGGTTCCCTACATTCCCGATATGGGGGAGGGCAGCCCGACCTGGGGCGACGTTCTGGCGGGTGGGGTATTCATCGTCGCGGCCATAACGGACTCCCTGGACGGGTATATCGCGCGTAAACACAAGTTGGTGACCACATTGGGGAAATTTATCGATCCCCTTGCGGATAAGGTGCTGGTCATAGCGGCGATGGTGGCCCTTGTGGAATTGCAGCGCATTCCGGCCTGGATAGTGGTCGTGATCATCACCCGCGAGTTTGTGGTGACGGGGCTGCGGTTGGTGGCGTCCGCCGAGGGGGTCGTCATTGCCGCCTCCCGGGGAGGCAAGGTCAAGACGGTTTTTCAAATCGTGGCCATCAGTCTTCTCATTTTAAAGCTGCCGGGGGGGATGGGGCTGATGTGGGTGGCGATGTTTCTTACCGTTTGGTCGGGAATGGAGTACCTCATCGGCGGCGCCAAGATGCTGATCGAAGAAGAATAAAGAAGAATAAAGAAGAATAAAGAAGAATAAAGAAGAATGAGAAAAAATCGAAGAAGATTTCACGCTGGGGATTTTATTTTATTAATTGAGGATTTTATTTTATTGAGGAGGAAATTTGGTGAAGCTCAAGACATTTGATTTTAAAGATGTAGAAAACAAAAAAATTTTGGTGCGGGTAGACTTCAACGTTCCCTTCAGCGACGGGAAAGTTCAAGACGATGCCCGTATCCGCGCTCACGCCTCCACTATCGAGAAGCTGGTAAACGCCGGAGCCAAGGTGGCCTTGATTTCTCACTTCGGCCGCCCCAAAGGAAAGGTGGTTCCCGGACTGTCCTTGGGGCAGATTGTGGGCGACGTGGAAAAAGCGTACGGCAGAAAAGTCCGTTTTGTCGGCGACTGCGTGGGCGAGAAAGTGCAAAAAGCCCTGGATGATTTGGCGAAGGGCGAGCTGCTTTTGTTGGAGAACGTGCGTTTTTACGAGGAAGAACAGAAAAATGACCCGGGTTTCGCCGCCCGATTGGGAAAACCTTTCGACGCCTTCGTCATGGACGCCTTCAGCGCGTCTCATAGAGCCGACGCGTCCACCAACGGAATCATGTCCGTGCTGCCGTCCTTCGCAGGAGACGTCTTGGTCAAGGAAGGCGAAATGCTGGGTGCCGTCAGCGAATCTCCCCTTGAACCCTACGTTCTCATTCTGGGAGGAGGCAAGGTCTCCGACAAAATCGACGTTGTGGGGAATCTGCTGGACAAGGCCACCACAATACTGATCGGCGGGGGAATGGCCTACACCTTCTTGAAGGCGCAGGGTTATCCCATCGGAAAATCCCTGTGCGAGAGCGATCGTTTGGACTTCGCCCGCGCTACCCTGGAAAAAGCGAAAGAAAAAGGAGTCAAAATTCTTCTTCCCTTGGACAGCGTCGCCGCGGACGGTGTGGAGGCAACGGAGACGGCCGTCGTAGACAGCGACGCCATGCCGGAGAGCAAAATGGGGCTCGATATCGGCCCCAAAACGGTGAAGCTCTTCGCGGAGGCTCTGACCAGCGCAAAATCCATCCTATGGAACGGCCCCTTGGGTGTGTTCGAAAAGAAACTTTTTGCGGCGGGCACGATTGCGGTAGGGGATGCCGTCGCAAAAGCCACGGCGGCAGGAGCGATCTCCGTCATCGGCGGTGGAGACACGGCCTCCGCCATACGGCAGTTTGGCTTCGAGGATAAGGTTTCCTACGTCTCCACAGGCGGAGGCGCCAGCCTGGAGTATTGCGAGGGCAAAAAACTGCCGGGCATGGCCCCCCTCGAACTCAAGTAAAAAATTCCAATCGAGGTCAGGAGCCGAGCGGCCTCTGCCCCCGAGCAAAGTGCGAATGGGGGTTTCAGGGGGGCCAGCGAGGACTCCGTAGGAGCCGAGCGGGCTCTGCCCCCCTGATTTAAATTCAGAAGGGAGTTCCTTTAAATTATGAAGAAGATTTACCTTTACGGCAATTGGAAGATGAACATGAACCAAGAAGAAACCGAGGGATTTTACAAAGATTTCGGCCAGCAGGTCGTGAGCAGTCCAGCGTTGCTTGGTGTCATGGGAAAGTCACTTGAAACAGCGGTATTTCCGCCCTTCACCTCTCTTGCCGCCGCCGAGGGAGCCTCGAAAAATATCGATAAAAGGGCCGTCCCGTTTTTGGGGGCGCAAAATACCTACTTCGAGGCCAAGGGAGCCTTCACCGGCGAAGTTTCTATCTCCATGCTGAAAAATTTGGGTTGCACTCACGTCATTATAGGACATAGTGAACGGCGGACGATTTTTGGAGAGTCCGACGATCTCATCGCCAAAAAAGTCAAAGCATGTCTGGACGCCGCTCTTGTCCCCGTGTTCTGCTTCGGGGAAACCCTTGCGGAACGGGAGGGGAATAAAACTTTCGACGTGGTGTCGCGGCAGTTGCGGGCGGCGCTGTCTGGCCGAAGCCCCGGGGAGGCGGAAAAAATCGTCTACGCTTACGAACCCGTTTGGGCCATAGGGACAGGGAAGTCCGCGACCTCGGACGAGGCCCAGGAGGTCTGCGCCCACAGCAAAAAGCTGATTCGGGACCTGACAGGCAGCGCCGAAATGCCCGTCGTCGTCCTTTACGGCGGCAGCGTCAAGCCGGACAACGCCAAAGAGCTTTTGTCCATGGACGCCATCGACGGCGCTCTGGTGGGCGGAGCTTCCTTGAAAGCGGACTCGTTTTTGCAAATTTACAAAGCCTACGCGGGCATCGAGTGACCGAGAAAAAACTCGAGAGAAAAGTTAATATGGCAGGATTGTTTTTATTCAAAAGTCTCGCGCAAAGGGTGACGAGATGACTGACGAGAAAGCTCCTGACAAAACTCCCGAAAAGAAAAAAGCGTGGTGCAAGAGCGATGAGGATTTGCATTTCAAGGTCTACAAGAAGGACGATGTGGTGAAAAGAAATAATATTGTTTATACTAAAGCTGAATGGGCTCAACATCAGAAAGCTGTTGATCAGAAACTTGTTGATCAGAAAATTGCTGCCGGCAGCAAAAAGAAAGGTTAGAAGTGTTAGATTCATTAGAAGGGTTAGTTCAAATGTTGGAAATTAAATTTTGGATAAAGAGAGGTTGTCAGATTGAGAAAAATTTGTAGGCTCGTTTTTGCAGTATCGTTTGTGTTTATCCTTGCCGCCGCATCATGGGGGGCCGATCCGCGAGAGGCGCTCAGTGCCAGACCGAAGGCGTCCTTTTATTGGGCGGCGCGTATGGACGATCTCGGCGGAACGCTGCGGAGTATTTTGACCCCTGCCAACATAGAGATGTTCACCTCTTTGGCCGGCCCCGAGGAAGCTCAGGAGATTCGGCTCATGGCAAACTTCGCGTCTCAGGTTCCCGCGAAATCCATCGCTTTTATCGTCGGGAGCGAAACGGACAAAGATCAAATTTTCGTTCAGATAGCCATTTCCCTGCCGGAACAGATGCAGTCCAAACTGGATCTGGTCGCCCAGGGCAAGGCCAAGGGCGAGGAGCTGGCGACGCTTCTTCTGGGGGACGCGGCCCTGCTGTTTGCGGGAGAGCTGGGTGCGCTGACCGTTCGAGAGGGACCGGAGGGGCCTTATTACATTCTCGATGAAGGCCAAAAAGAAAGCCCGATTCTGGCCGCAAAAGACAATCTGCTTTTGATCTCCCTTTCCCCAGCCGACCTGAAAGCATCTTTGGCCGCCATCGAAAAGGCGGAAAACCGCCTTGCCTTCAAACGTCGTTTTGAAAGTTCCAATTATTCTCTGATGTACATCGATGTCGCGAAGATCGCCGATTTTATACCGGAAGATCCGGATATCGACATGCGGGGCCTGAAAACGTACTTCAAAGAGCCCTTGGAGGTGGAGGTGGCTTTCGACGCAAAGCCCGGAAAGTTCCTTATTTCATCCAGCGTCAACGTTTTGAAGTCCTTGGAGAATCCGGAAAGATGGAAAACGATGGAACCTGCGCCCGGCGCGGGAATGTTTCTGGCAGGAGGGGGAAAGCTGCTTTTCGGCGTCAGCAGCATCTACGCCTTCGAGGCTAAAGAATGGAAAATCTACCCGGAGTTCGCCAAGGCATGGGGCAAACTTCTCGGAGAACTGGAGAAAAGAGGCATCACCGAAAAAGATATCGAAAACCTTCTGACGGGGACCGTCTCCCTTGTCATTGGAGGGGAATCTGTAATTTTGGGCAAACAGGCTCCTGGATTTTACATCGCCTTGAACGGCCGGGAAGGGGCGGCGGCTAAGATTTGGAGCAAAATCTTGGAAGACGAGGCTTTTTCCCAGGCCATACCTTTGTCGCCCTTGAAGGCCGAGGGCTGGGACTCGCTCTTCATGGTGGATCCCGCTTTGGTTCCCGCGTCGCTGCTCCTGGGAACTTCAAAAGACATGTTTTTCTTGGGCGCCCTGGATCCCAAAAAATTGGGGGAAAAACCGAAACTCGCTCCTGATGCCGCCGAGCTTTTCAAAAAAGACCTTTTCGTCTCGGGATTTTTGGACCTGGCGGCGACGTGGGAATATCTCAAAAAAGAGGTCTCCGACCCGTCCTCGCATTTAGGAAACCTGTACGCCCATGCTCTCAAAAACGAAGCCGGCCTTGCGGAATCCGTCAAGAACCTTATGGACTCGGAACTCGCGATAAGCTCTATCAAGGTATGGGGACCCGATCTGGAGACGGGGTTTACGGAGCTGACCTTCGTCGATGTGCCCGAGGAGAAGCAGCTTCTGCCCAAACTGGTGAACCTGGCGGCGGCGGCCCAAGTCCAGTCCTCGAATAACGCTCAGGCGGCGAGTATCGTCAAGGACCTTCACTCATTGCAGGCTGCTGGCCTCATGTTCTTTCTGGAAAACGAGGAGGTCGGCGGCGACGATCTCATCGACCTGGAGAGCAACGCAGGGGAGCTTTTGAAAGAGTATCTGGACGATCCGGAGGCTTACGCGGAATATATTGTCAAGATCACGAAATCATCCAACGACGAGAAAAAATGGCTCGTGGGATGCAGCGTTTCCGGCGAGCCCGCGGAAATAAAACAGCGTCTTCAGGCGCGTGCCGAGTCGGATGGTCTTGTGGATGAAAATGGGAACCTCTATTCCGGCGGCGACGTCGTTTTCATGATGATCGCCCGTTAAAGCCGTCCGCTTTGACAGACGCCCAATAGGATAGACGTCCAATCGGAGCGTACACTGGTAAAATAGACTCGTCGGTCGTTGGCGCGTGTGACGGCCGATGAGTTTTTTTGTCCCTGGGGGATCTTGAAACCCGTGAGACGCTGGTAAGATGTACTGAAATGCAATGGAAGTGTAATTAAAATGTAATCGAAGTGCAATTGAGATGTATCAAGATAGGAGTGTCCGCATTTGATTCTTTCGCTGAAAGAACGTTTTTCCACCCGCTTGGGTTCCTTCGACACGCCGGCCGTGTCCCGTCTCTCCGAAAATGCCATGTGGCTCTTGGAGCAGAGGTATTTTGTCCCCCGCTATGACGCGAAAATTCAAACCGTGCGTAAAGAGAAAAGTTTCGAGGAGTTCGCCCTGCGCGTGGCCCGTACCATAGCCAGCGCGGAAACGCCGTACCTGAATGCCGCGGCCTCCGCTTCCCTGGACTGGCTCCGTACTCTGGAGCAAAATATCGCCAGCGACATACTGAACAGACGGTTTTTGTTCAATTCGCCCTGTCTCTTCAGCGCAGCCGCAGGGCTCACCCTGGACCCCGAATTTGCCTCCATTATCTATCAGCCCGTGGGCGAAATGACCTTTGAAGATTACGCGCGTCTTTACGCATCGAAAACCAAAAACCAGCAGCTCTTCGCTTGTTTTGTCATCAATATCCCCGACAGCATCGAGGGAATTTTCGAATCCGTCAAAGACGCCAGTATCATCAGCAAATTCGGGGGAGGCGTAGGCGGCAATTTCGGATGGCTTCGGGAACACGGCTCGGAAATCGGCGGAGGCACGGGAGGCAAAGCGTCGGGTCCTGTTTCTTTTATGGAGACCTGGAACACGATGGGAGCGGTGGTCGTTCAGGGGGGGAAACGCCGGGCGGCGCTCATGGGGATGCTTTTCGACAATCATCCGGATATATTCCGTTTCGTCGACTGCAAAACAGAAGACGGAAAGCTCTCCTATTTCAACATCTCCGTGGCCATATCCGACAAATTGATGGAAGCCAACGCCTGCGACGGGGACTTCGACTTGATTTCCCGAGACGACGGCGCCGTGACGCAATCCCTCAAAGCCAGAAAACTCATGGAGTATATCTGCGAGAGCGCATGGAAGCGGGGCGACCCCGGCATCTTTTTCATCGACAGGGCACAGCAGGACAACCTGCTCAAAATGGGTGAAGAGTGGACTATCGAGTCCACCAATCCTTGCGGTGAGCAGCCTCTTCCGAATTACACCAGTTGCAACCTGGGATCCATCAATGTAGAGGCCTTCATCGAATATAAAAACGGGGCGCAGGAAGCTGTTTTTGACTGGGCCGGTTTTGCGGACCAGGTTGGAAGGTCCATTTATTACCTGGACCTTGTCATCGACGCCTGCTCTTATCCCCTGGAACGCATAGAAGAACGCACCAAAAGAATACGCCCCGTGGGATTGGGACTTATGGGACTGGCGGACGCGGCCATCATGCAGGGTATCGTCTATGGGAGCCCGGAATTTCACGAGTACTGCGAGCGTATCGGAGGAGTGCTTGCGACAGGCGCGCTTCTGGCAACTGCCCAAATCGTGAAAGACGTGGGTAAAGAGCCGTTCCCCGAGTCCTTTCTGGTGGAGAAGTTGTTCGACGTCTTCCGAAGCCAAGTCGAGGGGGGAGATCTTTTCAAGGACGGCGTGCTTTTCGGCGACGAATGGTTTCTGCGCCTTTCCGAGGAAGAGTACGATCAATTGCTGAGCCGTATGCAACAGTCGGCGACAATCCCAAAAACCGTGATCAGCACCTTGACCGAGTTCCGAAAACCCGATCGGGGACGTTCCTTCGAAGAGGCCAAAATGGTTTTGCGCGGCCTGGTGCGCGGGCAGCTGCGCAACAGCAGACGCCTTTCCATCGCGCCCACGGGCTCCATCTCCATGATCTTGGACGCCAGCTCGGGCATAGAACCCAATTTTGCCTGGTCTTGGAACAGGCACATCGCCAAGGTGGATGGAACGGGAACGGAGGTTCGCGAGTTCTGGCACAAGCTCCTGACCGACGAACAGCAGAGGGAATACAAAAAATCGGGCCGGCTTTCGAATAAAGCATATGTCACCGCTTACGACATCACGACGGAACAACACGTGGACGTGACGGGCGTCTTTGCCCGTATAGTGGACTCGGGCGTCAGCAAAACGGTGAATTTGCCCAACAACGCCTCTGTAGAAGACGTGAGGCACGTCTACGAGACCTGTTATCGCCTGGGATGCAAGGGAATCACCATCTACCGCGACGGCTCGCGTTCGTACCAGCCCATCGAGATCAAGAAAACGGAGGAGCCCTCCAAAGGCTCCGGGCGCGTCAAGGAACGCCCGGGGCTGGTGGTCTTCGGGAAAACGATCAAAGAAAGCACTCCCTGGGGCAGCATCTACATCACCCTCAACTTCGACGGCAAGGACCCCTTCGAGATCTTCATCACCATAGGCAAGAGCGGCTCCGAGCTGAAGGCCATGACCGAGGCTCTCTCCAGGGCCATTTCCATCGGCCTCCGGTCCGGCAGTAAATTGGAGGACTTTATCGCCACCCTGAAGGGGCTTTCCGGCAAAGAATATTGGATGTTCGGCTTCGACGAATCCCACGTGGCGCGTTCGATTCCCGACGCCATCGCCGTGCTGCTGGAAAAACTCGTAGAAAGGGAGAGGGACGATCAAAGCTCTCCGGCCCACGAAGGGGGCGCTCCCTGCCCGGAGTGCAGCGCTCCCATGGAAATGATCTCGGGCTGCGCCTACTGTTTTAGCTGCGGCTACAGCCCATGTAAGTAAAAATCTGAAAAACCCGAAAAACCTGAAAAACGTTTATACTGGATGTGACGAGACGGCAATGAAAGTTAGAACAGCAAGCTGGAACAGAAAACAGGAACGGAAGATCTGAGGAGGTGGCGAAATGAGCCTTTGGGAGAAATGGGAGAAAGAAAAGCTCGAAAAACAGGGGATTAAAGTCGAACGGCACAGCGATGTGGAAATATACGATATGCGATCCAAAACCAATGTCCGCAAACAAGTGTGGATTGTCCTCGGGACCATTGGCGCCTGTTGCCTCATGGTGTATTTGGCTTTGATCATGGAGGCGCTTTACAACGGCCGCCGCTGGTCGGAAACCTACATCGTGCGCCTGATCGCCGCTAGAGAAGCAGAACGGCAGTCCGTATCCGAGTAAATATAACAAACCGTAAAAAATTCCTGTAAAACAGGCGGCGGTCGGGCAAAACACAGGCAAAAATGTGAATTACGTGAGGAGAGTTGTCGTATGGAGCATTTGACGCAGGATCCGGGCGAAACGCTGAAAGAAATGTCGAACGAATCTCAAGCGTCGTACGTGCAATCGAAAACAGATCTCACTCATCTCGATAATCTTCCTGACCCGGCGGATCTCCCTGGGGCGGACGGGGCGGTCACCCTGCGCTATGGCGACGCGGGCGGGAAGATAGGCTCCTCTGCTCCCGTGCTGCCTTCTTCTTTTCCTTCTTCCTTTTCTTCTTTGAACGTGCCTGTTTTATCCGATAAGGGAGCGTCCTTCCGTGGTTGGGCGATTTTGGAGCAGCTTCCCACAAAAGGCGCAGAGGCGGATATCTACCTGGTGCAAGTGGGGGAGGAGCGATGCGTCTTGAAACTTTACCGGCATCGCCTCGAACCCAAGATCGAGGTGCTGAACCGCGTCTCGGAAATGAGCCGAAACTACAGTCGATGTTTTGTGGTCTTTAGAGACGTGGGCTTCGACGAGCATACCGGACGTTGGTACGAACTGCAGGAGTATATTTCCCTGGGCTCTCTCCGAGACCTTCCGCCGGAGGTAAAACGCGCCCCCGATTTCGCGAGAACCCTGGTGGCCGAACTGGCCGAGGCGATCCATTGTCTGCACCTCAACGAAATCGTTCACTGCGACATCAAACCCGCCAACATCCTGGTCCGCTCTCTCGCTCCTTTGGACCTGGTGCTGACGGATTTCGGCATTTCCTCGATCCTGGCGTCGGACATGTCCCAAAAGATGACGAGCCTGAAGGGAACGCCCATGTACTGGGCTCCCGAGGCCTTCAGCCGCGCCATCGGGCGGCCCTGCGACTGGTGGGGGTTGGGCATGATCGTCCTCGAGCTTTTGGTGGGGGAGCATCCTTTCGAAGGCTTGACGGACTCCCAGATCATCCATAAACTGACCATCGGCAACGTGGAGGTTCCGGAGGGTGTTGGCCCGAGGGAAGCTCAACTGATCAAGGGGCTGTTGACGAAGGACGACGCCCGCAGGTGGGGTCACGAGGAGGTCCTTCGCTGGCTGTCGGGGGAGGGGGATATCCCCGTTCATTACGAGAACCCCCAAGTTTCCCGGAGCCTTTTCGGGCAAACTCCCTTTCGTTTCGAGGGACGGGACTATACGACGGCGGAGGAGCTGGCGCTGGTTTTTGCCGGTCACGAAAAGCCCTGGCTCTCGGGAACGCACTATTTGCGCTACATCCGGCAGTGGCTGGAGAGCAACATGCTGTTCGACGAAGCCACGGAGCTGGGCGACATGGCCGCCAAAACGGACCCCGAACGGGCGCTTTTCCGCTTTGTCCACAGCAACGCCCGGTGTCCTTTCTCTTTGCTGGGAAAATTGATCGATGCCCACAACCTGTATCTTTTTTCAGGCCGTGGGGTACGCCGAGAAGCGTCCGCCGCGGAGTCCCGGATAGTCAACATGATGGGCAACGGCCAACTGATCTCCTATTACGACGAGTACATCTCGCTTTCCAGCATTTCAAATAAAAAAAACAATGCAGGCAACCCAGGCAATGAAGGGGATTCTCCTGTTCCCGCCAAAAATTCTTTTTTGTATCGCCTGTTGCTGCTTATGGACAAAAAAACCCTTTCCGAGCAATGGGAATATTTTCAGATTCTGCACCATCCGGAGAACTATCTTTGGCCGGAGCGCGTGTCTTGCAAAAATATGGAGGAGACGCTGGAGACTTTGGAAAGCATGGGAACAGCGCCTCTAAGACGCGAGACCTTCGGACCGCTTGAAAAAAATTATGTTTTGCCCCAGGCTCTTCTGTCCCTTTTCCGTGCCGCCGAAACCTACGCCCAGGGCGCGGCTCAACTCCAAACCTGGCAAAACCAGGAGCTGCTGCTGCCTCGATATTTCGCTTCGGACTCGTCCCCATACGAAAATTTGAGCCTCGACGAATACGCTCGGGAGGCGAGAATTCGGTGTCTGGGGCATACCCCCGCGATTCTCGAAAAATTGGACTTCCTGATTGAAACCCTTCCGGCGCTTGACGAAAACGAATACGCAATTTTTGTCCACACAGCGGATCAACTGAAGAAGCTGAAAGATCGTAAGATCACCTCGGCGGATTCCCTTTTCATCTCGAAAGTCATCGGACTTCTATCGGAGAGGCGAAAGCTGCGGCACGGCCAAGGGGTGTACTACGGCATCTCCGGCTTCAGCGGCGGTTTGATCTCCTGGCTTGTCCGGATTATCACCGGTCAAGGCAGCGACCTTCTTTTTATGTTCATCTATATTGCCGTCCTGGGGGGGTGTGTTCTCGGGTTGGCCGCCTGCAGCGAGCAGTTTCGCTCCCTGTTGATGGATGCGCGCGGGAGAGAACGGGAGGACCCTTGGGACAGGAACCGTGATACCTTGACCCCCATTGGACTGTTTTTTTTCGGATTTGTGCTGCTGTCTTTTTTGTCTTTCGGCCGACTGATAGGGTTTTTCCCCAACCTTTTTCCTTTCTTGATCGGGGTGCTGCCCGGCTGCGTGCTGAACTATATGTTGCATCAGAGCGCTCTTTCCCAAAACGCGAGACGCATCGCCGACACCTGTTCGCAACGCTCGCTGTCCCACGACACAGACTGAGACGTCCGCCCCCTGTTTTTCATCTTTCATTTTCATCTTTTATTTCGGTAAGAACTTTTGGTGCGTGAGTTCACCAAAAGTCTTGATATTTGGTGAATGGCGACGCTAAGATAAAACCATTATGGAAATATATCCGACGTCCTTTCTTCTCACAACGCGGCGCAAATGAAGAGTTTTTTGGGCGCGGGCGAGGTGATTGTTCTGGACGAGGCGCAGACCGTGCAAAATATAGGCCGCGCTCTCAAAATTTTGATCGACGCGTACCCGGAGATGAATATTATCGCCACGGGCTGTTTCGACTTGGCGAACAAAATCACCGAACCCCTGACCGGGCGGCACTATGAATATTTTTTGTACCCTCTCAGTTTCAACGAAATCGCCGAAAAAAACGGCAATCGCGCGTTGTTTGAAAACCTCGAAACGCGTCTGATCTATGGAAATTATCCGGAAATCGTCGCGACCGGATCCTTTGCGGATGCCCGTGAAAAATTGAAAACATTGACGACCAGCTATCTTTACCGTGACGTGTTCAAGTTCGGCAGCATCAAAAACCCCGATGTGCTCTCCAACATTCTGCGGGCGCTGGCGTATCAGGTCGGGAGCGAAATATCTTTGAACGAAATCGCGTCTTTGGTCGGCGTGGATAAAAATACGGTCGCCAGCTATATTCGAATTTTAGAACAAGCGTTCATCGTCTTCCGACTGCCCTCGTTCAGTCGCAACATGCGCAACGAAATCAAGAAAGGGAAAAAAATATATTTTTTCGATAACGGAATGATCTCCGCTTTGACGGATAATTTCGCCGGGCCCGGCACCGGACGCAACGTCGGCGGGATGTGGGAAAACTTGATGATCAGCGAACGGCTGAAATACAATCAAAACCATCGATGTTACAAAACTCTCTATTTCTGGCGTTTGAAAAGCGCCGGGGAGATAGACCTGGTGGAGGAATACGACGGCAAACTCCACCCCTACGAATTCAAATGGAACAAAGGTAAACTCACGGCTTCGGCGCGTAATTTTCAGGAAAACTACGGAACCCAAGCCGTTGAAATCATCGACAAACACAATTTTATCGATTTTGTGCGTTAAAATGAGCGTTTCTTCTACCCGATCTTTGCAAGTTCAAATAGCTTTGCCATGCTGTCGGGGATATCGGCGACAATATTTTCTCCCAGTTCCTGCACCTGCGCCTCGTCCGGTCCTGTAATCGTGACGGTGTGTCTGAGAGAATGCTCGCCGTTCCCGCCGTCGGAGATGAAGTGTCCTATTTTGACGGTCACATCGTCGAAGGTTGACGAATCGACAAACATTTTGTTTCTTTCCACCTCTTCCAATGTGAAGGGCATAGGAGGCATTTCTTTCATGAACTCGGTGCCTTTCGTCCCCGCGGCGAAATCTCCTTCCAGCTCGACTTTCACCATGTCCGGCTGCCATTTGGGCCACTGGCTCACGTCGGAATACAATGCCCATACTTTCCCAATGTCCATTTTCCCTTTGACGGTGTACTCATACTGAAACATCCGATTTCCTCCTTGTAATAGTCAACCTTTATCAAGTCGCGACATTAAATCTACTATAGATTTTGGTGATGTCAAGATGTGAGAGGGCGAGGTCGCCTTCTTGACTGTTCGGCAACAATAAAGTATATTAGTAACAAATAAAATACTTGAGGTTATAAAAATGCTGGTAGAAATGCTGATGGAAAAAGCGGAGAGAGTTGCCGAATTGTTGAAAATTATCGCCAACAAGAATCGATTGTTGATTTTGTGCGCCCTTTCAGAGGGCGCCCGGACGGTCAGAGAGATACACGACTTTACCCCTGACATTTCTTTGTCGGCTCTGTCGCAGCATCTGACCTTTTTGCGGACGGCGGGTTTGCTCAGTTCGGAGAAGTCGGGGCAGTATGTGAGGTACGCCATTGCCGACGAGCGCGTGGTGGAATTGCTCAAAGCCCTGAAAAAATACTATTGTGACGAGGAAATCTCGTGAAAGGAGCTGGATAGAATGAAAACGCTCATCATCGGCGGCGTCGCGGGCGGTGCTACGGCGGCGGCAAGGCTGCGGCGCCTTGACGAAGGGATGGAAATCGTAATTTTGGAGCGGGGCGGCTACGTCTCCTTCGCCAATTGCGGGCTGCCCTATTATATTGGCGGGGAAATCCAGGACAAGTCAAGACTTACGCTCCAGACGCCGGAGAACTTCAAAATTCAATTCGACATCGACGTTCGCATATTCAACGAGGCAATATCCATCGACCGTGAACGCAAGACCGTCACCGTCAGAAATCTGCAAAAGGGTGAAACTTACGAGAAAATTTATGAGAAAATTTATGAAGAAAGTTACGACAAGCTGATCCTCTCTCCGGGAGCCGCCCCTCTCAGGCTGCCTATCCCCGGGGCGGACAGCGAGCGGGTGTTCACCCTCCGAAACATTCCCGATACGTACTCGATCAAGAACTTCATAGAGCAGAAGAAAGCAAAATCTGCCGCGATTCTCGGCGGCGGCGCCATTGGCGTCGAAATGGCGGAGAACTTCAAACGCGCCGGTTTGGACGTGACGATAATAGAACTTACAGACCAGTTAATCGCGCCGATCGACTTCGATGTCGCCTGCGCCGTCCATAAACACGTCCGCGGCAAGGGAGTGAGGCTCTTGCTGGGCAACGGGGTCAAATCGATCGAAGACCTGGGCGGCACATTGAAGATCATTCTCGACGAGGGCGAGGTCTTTGCGGATATGCTGCTGCTCTCGGCGGGGGTGCGGCCGGAGAGTCAACTGGCGAAGGACTGCGGCTTGGAACTCGGCCCGCGGGGATTTATCGTCACCGACGATCACATGCGGACGACGGACCCGGACATATACGCCGTAGGCGACGTGGTCGAGGTCACGGACTTCATGACGCGGAACAAAAGCGCGGTCGCCCTCGCCGGCCCGGCCAACAAACAAGGAAGAATCGCCGCCGACAATATCTGCGGCGGAAACAGCGTATACACCGGCACTCAGGGCAGTTCTATCTTGAAAGCCTTCGATATGACGGTTGCCTCCACGGGGCTCAACGAAAAAACCGCCAAAAGGCTGGGCATAAAGTACGAAAAAAGTTTTACCGTGTCCGCAAGCCACGCGAGCTACTATCCCGGCGCGTTCAACCTGACGATCAAGACGCTTTTCGACGCCGATACGGGCAAGATTCTCGGAGCGCAGCTCACGGGCATCGAGGGCGTGGACAAGCGGTGCGATGTGATCGCCGCGGCAATCCGCTTCGGAGCGACGGCTTACGATTTGACAAAGCTGGAACTTTGTTACGCCCCTCCCTACAGTTCCGCGAAGGACCCTGTCAATATGGCGGGGTTCGTGATAGAAAACCTCCTGACGGGCAAGGTGAAAAATTTTCACTGGCACGACATCGCCGCCCTCGATCCCCAAAATGCGACGCTTATCGACGTTCGCACCGAGGCCGAGTTCTCGATGGGGGCCATACCGAATTTCGTCAATATTCCCCTTGGGGGACTTCGCGGCCGCCTGGGCGAAATCGATAAATCCAAGCCGGTGTATGTCATGTGTCAGGTGGGTTTGCGGGGCTACATCGCGTGCCGGATTCTGACCCAAAGGGGCTATGACGCGCACAATCTGAGCGGAGGTTACGCGGTCTGGAGCGCAATCCAGGGCGGCCGGGCGAAAACAGCCGAGATACCCGTGCCTTCTCACGGGGGAAATTCGGCAGCGTCGCCGGCGGACCCAAAAACGAAATCGACCGGGCCCTCCGGGCAGGGCACGGAAAAAACAATCGCAATAAACGCCTGCGGCTTACAGTGTCCAGGGCCGGTCATGAAGCTGAGCGACGCGCTGAATTCGGCGGCAGACGGGGATGTGATCGACATATCGACCACCGATCCTGCCTCTGCCGGTGACGTGGAAGCGTACTGCAAACGCACGGGAAATACCTTCCTGGGCACGACGGAGGGTGAGAGAAAGGGCGTATCGGTGAGCCGTGTGCGCAAGGGCTCCGAGGAACGGGTTTGCCCCAATGGGGTGCGCGGCGGCAACGGCAAGAATTTTATCCTGTTCAGCGGCGACTTGGACAAGGCTGTGGCGGCGTTCATAATGGCTAACGCGTCGGCGGCGATGGGCCGGAAAACCAGCATGTTTTTTACGTTCTGGGGGCTCAATATTCTGCGCAAGAGTCAAAAGATGAACGTCAGCAAGGATTTTATGTCGTCCTTGTTCGCGAAAATGATGCCCCGGGGAAGCAAGAAACTCGGGCTGTCCAAAATGAACTTCGCGGGATTGGGCGCCAAGATGATTCGCTTCGTCATGAAGTCGAAAAACGTGGATAGTTTGGAGATGCTGATGAAGCAGGCAATGGACAACGGCGTCGAACTCGTGGCGTGTTCCATGAGCATGGATATCATGGGTATCGCGAAAGAAGAACTCATCGATGGCGTAAAAATGGGCGGCGCTGCGTATATGCTCGCTCACGCGGAGGAAAGCGACATGTCGCTGTTTATCTGAAAGGGCCGAACCGCATTCGGAACGTTGGCTCGGCCGGCTTCGACACTGTCATATACTGTATAAAACCCCCTCCCGGCTCCGTGCCCGAGGGGGGGCTGCATCGAACCCTCGTTCCTTCGTTTCGTTTTTCGTTTTTGTCCTGTCGACATTTGGAAAATCCGGGGTAAACTATACGCTGCATCAAAAGTTTCATCGAGGGTTTGGGCCCTTATCATTCTTGCGGGAGGTATGATGCAGTGCATGCATTCGATTATTCTTTTGACATGGAGAACTACATGACGAAAGAACATTTTGCACGACTCAAAAAATTTGCATCGGACAAAGAAACTCCATTTTTGATGACCTCCTTGAGTACCGTAGCCAGGAAGTACAGCGAGTTGGAAAAATCCATGCCCTACGTGCGCATTTATTACGCGGTCAAGGCCAATCCCTCGGAGGAAGTTTTGAAGCTGCTGATGGGGCTGGGAAGCTGTTTCGACATAGCCTCCATCTACGAGTTGGACCTCGTACTGGAACTGGGGATCACGCCGGACCGGCTGAGTTTCGGAAACACGATCAAAAAAGCGCGCGATATCCGGTACGCCTATGAAAGAGGAGTGCGTCTTTTCGCGACAGACGGAGAAAGCGACGTCCGCAAAATAGCGCAAAACGCCCCGAAGAGCGACGTCTTTTTTCGGATACTGACGGACGGCGTTGGGGCGGATTGGCCTTTATCCCGCAAATTTGGGGCGCAGCCCGACGTGATTTTCCAAAACATTCTGCTGGCGAGGGAGCTGGGGCTCAACCCCAGAGGCATTTCTTTTCACGTGGGCTCCCAGCAGCACGACGTCACCCAGTGGCGCATGGCTCTTTCGGTCTGCAAAGAGCTTTTCGACGCCACGAAAGAAAAGGGGATCGACCTCGACCTGGTGAACTTGGGCGGTGGGTTTCCGGCCCACTACCTGCACCCGGTGGAGGAGACTTACGTCTACGCCGCCGAAATCACGGACTACATACGGGAATTTTTCGGCGACAAGTTTCCCCGCGTCTTCATCGAGCCGGGCCGTTACATGGTGGGGGACGCGGGGATTTTAGTGACGGAGGTCGTCATGATCTCCCGCAAGGCCCGAGAAAACAGCATTCCGTGGCTTTATCTGGACGTGGGCAAATTCAGCGGGCTCATCGAAACCCTGGACGAATCCATAAAATACCCTATCTACTCGGACAGGTCGGGCAAGGCGAGCGATTATATCCTGGCCGGCCCTACCTGCGACAGCATGGACATTCTGTACGAAAAAATGCTCTATCGGCTCCCCTCCAGCCTGGAGGAGGGCGATAGGCTCTACTTCTTCACGACGGGCGCTTACACTCAAACCTACAGCGCGGTTTTTTTCAACGGCTTTCCTCCCTTGAAGGCTTATGTCGTCGATTGAATACACCCTGAAATTCCGTATGGCTTCATGAAAAATATCGATTTTCACATCCATTTGTATCCGCCGGAGGTCATTCGCGACGCCGAAAAAATTGCGGAGCGGGAGCCTTATTTCGACGCCCTGATCCATAACAAGGTACACAAATGGGCGACGGTGGACGACCTGCTGCCGCGTATGGAGCGGGACGAGGTCGAACGCGGGGTGGTGGGGGGGTTTGCTTTTCGGGACCTGGGGCTTTGCCGGCTTTGTAACGATTACATCATCGAATGTGTCAAAAAAAATCCGGACAAGCTGGAGGGCCTGTGCCTGGTTCCCCCCTTGGCCCGGGACTTCGACAAAGAAGTCCTCCGCTGCGCGGACGCGGGGCTCGTCGGCGTCGGAGAGCTGTTCCCCGAGGGCCAGGGGATAGATCTGTCGGATATTTCCCAGACTTGGCGGCTGGCGGGGGTTTTGCACGAGGCCCGGCTGTGCGTGCTTTGGCACACCGCCGAGCCCGTGGGACACGACTACCCCGGAAAGGGAAACGTCGGTCCCAAGGAGGCGGCTCTTTTCTGTGTCCACCATCCGGAGGTGCGGGTGATTTTCGCGCACCTGGGGGGCGGTCTGTGGCTTTATGAAGCCATGCCGGAGATGAGGCTGTACCTGTCCAACGCCCTCTACGACCTGGCGGCGCTGCCCTGGCTGTACGAGCCCAGGATACTTAAAGCGATAGAATCCGCCGGCGTGGCGGACAAGTTTCTCATGGGAACAGATTTCCCCCTTCTGGATTCCACCCGCTACGTAAAAGCCCTCTCATTGTCCGAAATCGGCGAAGCCACCGCCGACCTCATCGCCAGAGGCAACGCGGCCTCTTTGTTGAAGGCATTGAAATCGTAGTATAACCATCTAAACGCGGGGGCGGGGTTGGGCTATTTACTAGCCGCCTCCGCCTCCGTACTGCTGATAACCTCGGACTTAAAAATTGTCGTTGCTGGGGCCTGGCGGATTTTTTCTATTATCCCATCCTATCGCGGGCGACACTCCGCTTTCGTTGCGGTTGCCGGTGACGATCGTGTCCCAGCCCAGAAAGATAGCGCCGATAAGACCGCCCTTGTACACGCTACATTGGTGCTACTGATTGCGCTGATTTCCCTACCACTGGCCGTCCAACCCGTTATTGTTCCTCACAGACACTTGCGTAGGGTGGGCAAAGAACTGATTTCATTATAACTTATGGCAAAACCTCGCAACCATTGTTACTACGAGGAAATCCAATTCCATATCCCTGTCCTGTACCTGATTGACTAAATTTATTCCCGCTTATTGCACCTGCAACAGTGTTAGGTCCATTATAGCCAACAATTGCACCAGCACTTGAACCATTAACGCGTCCGTATGCTTCACTTGCTACAATTTTCCCGTCCTTTGTATAATTTTCCCCAGCAATTCCTCCAACTTGGTTACCTCCTTGACCTAAATCCCCAAGAGATTTTATATGCGTATCCATTACGTGAGCAGCCACTCAAGGCTTCAAGAATATCGTTGTTGCTTCAATAATTCGAGGTAACATCTTTGCACCTACTTTTGAACTACACCCTACAAATGGTTTTGATGAAGGAAAAGATCGGTTTTCTGGTCAATTTTTTACAAATTTTCCAGCCTTGTACGCAAAATCGTATTCGTCCTCATGAAAATCTCTGCATTGAATTGAATAAACGCCCTTGGTTTAGATAGAATAGCCATCAGAGATAGTGGTTGTGGATCAGTAAATTGCCTTCATCTAACCGCTGAATCCGTGTAGCCAGTGTGCTATACTTGCTGAAAGTTTTATGTCAGACTTTTTCACACATAACAGCACCTCTGATTTTATGCGTGTTATTTACCCCATATACGCATATAATATTTCTAATATTATATGCGTATATGACGGCTTACTTTACCCTAAATAT
>JAISLU010000034.1 GCA_031277095.1 Synergistaceae bacterium | reverse complement strand
TTCGAGGTGGCGGACTACGGAGTGGTGGGGGACGCGCTGAAGATCGTGCCGCTGCTGACGGAGGCCGTGAAGAGCGCCCTCGGCAAAAAAGCCATCGCCTGACGGGACCCGGCAAAAAGACAAAAAGGTAGAAAGACAAAACTATGGGGCTCAGCCCCATGCCCCGCAGGGACTTATTTCCTCGGGTATTCGTTCTCTGACACTATTTATTCTTATTAAAGCGTCTCGTTTATTGGGTTTTTTTCCTGCATCGCAGCCCAATAAAATGAGGCGCTTTTTGAATGCGAGAATACGAGAATAACGGAAAAGGGCCCGATGGATGCTCGTGTTATAATTCAGGAGGCTTTAATCCAGAAAGGCTTTGGCTCAGTAGGTTTTAATTCAGGAAGGTTGTGTCGGGTTTTGCCCTCAAACGAGTATTCTGATGATTTTCTCAAAAAAAACATCCTGCTGGTCCGTCATGGCCGAACGGATTGGAACGACGCACACCGATTTCAAGGACGCACCGACGTCCCTCTGAACGCGGCAGGCCGTGTACAGGCCGAAAAAGTGGCGGCCCGCCTGGCGGGGTGGTCCGTCGATGTCATCTATACCAGCCCGATGACCCGGGCTCGGGAGACGGCTGCTGCGATAGCCGCGCCCCACGGGAAATCCCCCGTCGTGCTGGACGACCTGACCGAGGTGAATTTCGGCTCTTGGGAGGGGCTCTTTTTGGAGCAGGTTCGAGAGCAAAACGAAGAGCGCTTTCAAGAATGGCTTCTGAACCCCTTTTTCTGTATGCCGGAAAGAGCCGAAACCTGGGATACCATCCGTGCCCGCGCCGAGCGGCTGAAGGAGACCGTTTTACGTTCTTCTTACCAGCGCGTGATCATGGTTTCCCACGGAGGCACCATAAGGGCGCTCTTTGCGGTGCTGTTGGGATTCGACCCCCGCACTGTATGGAACGTCAAGACGTTCAACTGCGCGTTGAGCGGCATCGAAGTACGCAAAAACCAGTCGTTTCTGGCTTTTTCCAACGATGTGCTTCACCTCGACAAAAATCTGGAGGGTATACCGCTGCCTGTGTGGTAAAATCGTGAAACGCAGCGGAGAGCGCGAGACAGGATGAGAGACGGTATGGACCGAGAAAAGGAAAAGGATCTTTGGCTTCGTTGCCGGGAAGGCAGCTTGGACGCTCGAGAAGAACTTATCATCGCCTACCGGCCTTTGGTGTTTTGGCTCGCGGGCAAGCTCAAGGCGTTTCCTGGTTTGAGACAGGACGTCATTCAAGAGGGGATGCTCGCTTTGATCGGCGCGGTGGATCGTTTCGATCCAGGGCGCGATTTTCGGTTCACCACTTATGCCTACCATCGAATCAGAGGGCAGATGATCAACTTGCTGGACCGCTCCGAGCGCCGAGCGCCCATTCCTATGGACGACGACTCCTTGTTCGTGGAAGAGTGCGATTTTTCCGACGAAGGGTGGCTGGACGTCGCCGAAAGCATCGAGCGCCTTCAGGGCAAAGAAGCGGCGGTGGTTTCCGCGCTTTTTTTCGAGGGTAAACAGCCTTCGGAGGTGGCCGACGAGCAGAAAATGGACATTTCTCACGTGTATCGCCTGAGGCGGAGCGCCGTCGCCAAGATTCGAGGATGGCTCGGGCTCGACAAGACTTTTTCGGACGCCGTGAATTTGCCATAAATCCAGTTCTTTTGGGGATAAAATAGGGGGCAATGAGAATCCCCCAGGGGGCTGACTCCGCCCTCCTGAGTTTGAATGTAGGGGGCTGCGCGTTGTGGAAAAGCGTATTGCCGGTATCGTCAGGTGGCTGGAGCGGTGTTTGAAAGCCTGCAAAGCCGGGGCGCTGGAGAGCGCCTTGATGGATGTGGAGTGTGCGCGGGCCGACATCGAACGCCTGCGGGACGATGTTTGGGAAAAACTTGAAAAGCGCCATTCGGCAAGAAAACGCGGACAGTGGGTAGAAATGCCTCTCAAGGCAATTTTAGGGGCTATGGTGTTTGTATTGACCGCCGCCACGCCCGTGGCCTTCTTCCAGGGAGACCTGCCCCGTGAAAGAGGCGAAGTCACCACTCTGGAGTGGGTGACGCCCGACGAAAAGACGCTGTTGGTTCACCTTCGCAAACACTTGAGCGACAGCAATCCTTTCGCTCTGATTCCTCAATCCGAATTTGAGCCTGAATTCGAGTCCGAACTTAAACCTGAACTTCAGCTTTCCCGGCCGCGGCCTGCCGAGGGGAAGCGCGTCACCCGTCCAGCACTCAAACTGGAGCCGAAAGCCGCCGGCGACAAAGGTGTAAAGGGTGTAGATACCCTAAATTCCGCAATACCTTACGATCGCATCATTTCATTGGTGCAAGCTGGAGAAAAAGCGATGAAAACCGACGAACCGGCGATCAAAATAGAGAAATAAAATAGAGTAATAAAATGGGGAAGTACAATGGAAGGGGAAGGGGCGATGACTTTTTGAAAAAATATTTTGCAGGAGGAAGCATTGTTGCCCTGCTTTTGTTCACTTTACTTTGCGGCACCGTAGGTTGTAGCGCCGTGGAGGCGGCGGAGCCTCAGATTTTGTCCGTCGGAGTAAAAGGCAACGAACGCGTGACCGCGAACTATATTCTGGGCGTGGTCGAGACGAAGGCGGGGGAGCCCATCGACAGAGACAAGTTGCAGAGGGATATCGAGGCCATTTACAATCAGGGCTTTTTTTCCTTCGTCGACGTGGACCTCGGCACGGAGCCCGAGGGCGTCGCAGTGGTTTTCTCCGTGAGGGAAAACCCCATCGTGGAGGAGATCACCTTCACCGGAAACACCGTGTACACGGGCGAAACTCTCATGAAAGAGGTGTTCACCCAGGTCGGAAGCGTTTTCAATCGAGTGTTCTTCCGCAACGACCTCGACCGCATACAGGACAAATACCATAAAGACGGTTACGTCATGGTGCGCGTGGCGGACGTGAATGTCCAGGGCGGGGTCATCGACGTGAAAATCGTAGAACCGCGCGTCGGTGAAATCATCATACAAGGCAACAAAAAAACGAAAACGAAAGTCATTCGCCGAGAAATCAAACTCCGGAGGGGCGATCTCTTCAATATCACCAAGTTCAGACATCAACTGGGGAAATTGCAGGGCTTGGGTTATTTCGAGGACGTCAATGTGGGATTCGACGCGCCTGAGGGACAGGATGACGTGTTGGACGTGATTCTTACAGTCAAAGAAAAAAAGACCGCCGCCATCGGTTTCAACGTAGGATACGGGACGGAAACGGGTATCAGCGGCGGCATTACCTTTACAGAGACCAATCTCGGCGGAAACGGGCACCAGTTGGATATCGGCTTCGACGAGGGCGACGAGGCCCGCTATTGGGCGACCTACTCCAGTCCGTACATGGACAGGCGCACTTATGGGTGGCGTATGGGCGTCGTCTATCACCATTATCTGGACCAATACTATTTTCACGACGAGAAAAAGCAGTTCGAGTACGACGAGACCGCTATGTCGGCGTTTGCGGGTTTGGGTAAAAAATTTGGCCGCGACGAGGAGTGGTCCTGGTTTTTTACCCTCAATTGGCGGGACGTGGACTACGACAACCTCCACAACCCTATTACCGGCTACTACGATGACCTGACGATGTGGGACGGCGTAAATTTTTCCGGCGAACTGCAGTTCACCCTGGACAAACGCGACCCGTACCTCTCCTATTCCAAGGGATGGGTTTGGGAGACGACGCTGGAGCAGGCCGTGGAGTTCGCCGGGGGCGAATACAGTTATCTGAAGTACTGGACTCAGGCGCGTTATTATATGCCCCTCAACAAGTTTCTGGACGGAGTTCTCGACATCGGCACCCTCTGGACCGAGGAAAATCCCCTCATTTTCGCGGCACGGGTGCGGGTAGGGTCGTCAACGGAGGAGAACCTGCCCGCTTTCGCGCGTTACGCCCTGGGCGGCATGAACAGCCTCCGAGGCTATCACAGCCGGACCTTCGAGGGGAGCAACGTTATGTTGGGCAATTTCGAGCTTCGCGTTCCCGTGCAGAAAAATTTCGAGTTGGTGGGTTTTTACGACGTGGGCAACGCGGCCAACGACATGGACTGGGGCGAGGTTTACGATAACTACGGTATCGGTCTGCGGGTGAAGACCCCTATGGGGCAGCTTCGCCTCGATTACGCGACGGGCGGCGATGAGGACAGAACGTATTTTGGATTCGGCCAATTGTTCTGAAGCCCGCCGTCTCGGGGAAAAATTTATTGCGAAAGAATTTCAGAGGGTTGTGGCGGCTGTTTGCCTGGCTACAGCCCTTTTTTTTGACGTATGTTCCGCCGCCGCCATGGTTGTCCAGGGGGTGCCTCAATGGCTGGAACCCCACGTTCTGCGCGGGCTTTCGGCCGTTTGGGACGAGGTGCCCGCCGGCGAGGAGCCCGTTCGCCTGGAAACCCTTTCCGTGGTGGCCCGGCAGCTGTTTCCCGGTTACAGGGTGACAGTGCAAAAAAAGGATGGAGCCCCTTACGTTCTTTTCGAGGCGCATAATCCCGTAAAATGGAAGACCTCTTTGGTCGCTCCGGAACTCAGGTCCCCGATCTCTTCCTGGTTCGGACGGGACGTGTCGAACTTGGGCGGGGAGATAGCGCCCTTGCTGGAAAATTTGCCCCTAGACGCTCTGCCCTGGGTGGACTCCGCCCTCAAAGACCGCATCGGAGAACTTATCGGCCGCCGGCTGCCGGGCTGGGACTTCGCTCTTTTGGTGCGGGTCGCCGAGGACACTCCCGTCCTTCAGATCTCCTTCCGCGGGAGGCAGCCGCTGGTGCTGGCCGTCGCGCCCTCCATTTTTTCGTCCACCCTGCCCGTCATGTTCCAGTCGGATTTGAGGGCAAAGCTCTTATCGGGCCTTTCGCCGATCATCGGCCTGCCGGTGGAGTGGATCGCCTCCCATCGAGCCGACGTGGAGCTGCTGGCTCAGGATTTTCTGGAGGACCGCAACGCCGTCTCGAACACGCGCTCCAAGGTCGAGGTGGCGTTCGTGCCCGGCCAAGTGTCGAAAGTGGACTCCACTGTGGACAGCGAGCGGTTTATCGTGCAGATCTGGCTGGCTGGCTACGCGGGCATCGAGGGCCGTTATCCCGAGATGGGAATCTTGCTGGGCTGGAACACGAAACAGTGGACAGGCATCGGCCTGGAGTTTTACAATGAAACGATAATGGACGTGGGAGATTTCGGCCTTTCGAATCGTCTGGGGCTGCGTTTCCCCCTGTGGAGTAAATTTCGCGTCGGAGTCGAGCTGGAGTGGCCGGAACAAGAAGTGTGGTACCGCGCCTGGTGGGACTCGGAGCGCGTCCGGCGCTTCTACTCCTGGTGGCGCTACAGCGTGGAGTACGGACATAACGCGGCCATAGGCTACAGAATAAACGAACACGTTTCGGTAGAGGTTCATTACGACGGCCGTTACAACGAAAAAGTCGGGCTGAGGGGGATTTTGCTGCTTTAGTCCACTGCAATGCAATTTACTGCAATGCGCGTTTTCGCTCATGCGGGAGAATTTTGTTGAAGGCCTTGTGTTATAGTCGTTTAACTTAAAAAATGTTAAATTTACACGCGCTCAATAGGGCAAGTGACTTGTTTTTTAGCTATTCTAACTTTAGGCTTTTTATCTTATCACTATAGAGGACTTGCGTTGGAGGCAATCGATATGGATCAGGATCGTAGGACGAGTCTTTCGGAGCTGGGGAAAATTTTGGGGCTGGAGGTAACCGGCGACGGTACCCGGGTCATTCGGAAGGTGACGGCCCCAGAGGAGGGACGGTCCGACACGTTGTGCGTCATTTGGGACACCAAGAGCATGGCGCGGGTGGGCTGTGACGTTCCGGTCCTGGGCAAGCCGGAGTTTTTGAAGGACGGACGGCCGGGACTTCTCGCCCCGGACCCTCGGGGAACCCTGCCCTCGCTGCTGCGATTTTTTGCCCCTCCCCCTTCGGCTGCCAGGGGAGTACATCCCTCCGCCGCCGTTTCCAGGGAGGCAGAAATTTCGGAGGGCGCCTGGATCGGCCCCTTCTGTGTGGTGGAGCCCGGCGCCGTGGTCGAGGCGGGGGCGCGGCTTCTGGCAAACGTCTACGTGGGGCCGGGAGTCCGTGTTGGGGCAGGCACCGTCGCGGAGCCTCACGTCGTCCTGATGGACGGGACGCAGGTCGGTAAAAATTGCCTTTTGCACGCGGGGTGCGCCCTGGGCTGCGACGGGTTCGGTTTCCTGCCCTCTGAAGCGGGAATCGTCAAAATCCCTCAGATCGGAAACGTCATCGTGGGCGACGATGTGGAAATCGGCGCCTGCACTGCCATAGATCGGGGTACTATCGGGGATACTGTAATAGGAAGCGGAACCAAGATCGACAACCATGTCCAAATCGGGCACAACGCGCGGGTGGGCAGGCATTGTATCGTCTGTGCCATGACGGGCGTAGGCGGAAGTGCCGTGGTGGAGGACGGCGTCACGGTATCCGCTCAGGTGGGTGTCGGCGACCATGTCCGGGTTGGGAAAGGCGCCATTTTAGGGGGCAGGGCAGGAGTCACCCACGACGTTCCCGAGGGGGCCGTCGTCTCCGGTTTTCCCGCGCGTCCCCACAGTGAGGCGCTGCGAAGCCAGGTACTTGCCACTCGCCTGCCCGAGCTTTACGAGCGCATCAAGGGGCTGGAAGCAGCGGCTGGAATCACCGAACGGCGTCGTTCTTCCGCGCAAAAAAATGAAAGAGAAAAATAAAGAGGAAAATGAAGGGGAAAATGAACTACCGTAAACTGACTCAGTCGATCTTTCGCCAGGGAAAGGGTTTGCACTCCGGGCGGGATTACGAGCTTTTCATAGAGCCCTCCGACGAGGCTCTGCACCTGGAGGTGGGAGGCGAGGGCCTGCCTTTGTCCCGGCTGGCTCTGGAGGGAACGGGGCGCGGGTCCGATTTGATCTTCCCCGGGGGGAGGCGTGTGCGTACCTGCGAACATGTTTTCTCGGCGCTGGTGGGGTCCGGGGTGTGGCAGGCCAGGATCGCCGTGTCGCCAGCCGTTGCGGAGACCTCCGTTGCGGAGACCTCCGTCGCGGAGGTGCCCGGTCTGGAGTTCGAAATGCCCGGCCTCGACGGATGTGCCGCGAGCTTGGTGGAGGAGATCCTGGAAAAATCCACCCCTTCTTCCGAAGGGCCTCGGCCCCTGAAACTTCAATATCCCGTCTGCGCCGGGGACCCTTCCCGCTTCGTCATCGCCCTGCCCTCGCAGTCTTTTCGCGTCACCTACGTGATCGACTACGATGCCGCGCCCATAGGGACGCAGATCTTCGATTACGGACACGCCTCTGGGGGAGACGAAGATGCAGGCTATTTTCGGGAAATAGCACCGGCCCGGACTTTCGCGATGGAGTCGGAGGTGGAGGCGCTGAGGGCCGCCGGCCTCGCTCTGGGAGGTTCCCTGGACAACGCGATTCTCGTCGGCGAAACGAAAGTAGAGGCAAAGGAGGGTTTGCGTTTTTCCGACGAGTTCGTGCGCCACAAGGTTCTCGATCTGTTGGGGGATTTGGCCAACCTTGGCCGCCCTCTCGTTGCGCACGTGGTCGCCGTTCGGGCGGGGCACGTGCAGCATTTGCAGTTGACGGAACGGCTTCGCGCCGTGTCGCGCGCGGTCTGACAGGGCCGACTCAATATCATTGAATTTAATATTATCGATCCAATATCATCGATTAAGGGAGGACTTTCTATGGATATCATCGAGATCATGAAAATGCTGCGCCATCGCTACCCTTTTCTGATGGTGGACCGCATTTTGGAGTACAGCGAAAATCACGTGGTGGGCTATAAGAACGTCACCATCAACGAGCCCTTTTTCCAGGGACATTTTCCTGGGGAGCCGGTGATGCCCGGAGTTCTCATTCTGGAGTCCATGGGACAGGTGGCCTCCATTCTTGTGGCGGTGCGCATGGGGAACCGAGAAAAAAAGAAAGGGGAAAGGGATGGGGACAAGGAAGGAATGATTGCGGAAGGAATGATCGCCTTTCTGACCGGCGTGGACAGGGCGCGGTTCCGAAAACCCGTTCGCCCCGGGGACAGGCTTGTCACAAAAGCCGAGCTGACCAAAGTGCACGGGTTCGCCGGAAAGGCCAAGGTCACGGGTTACGTGGACGACGTGGTTGTGGCCGAGGGAGAGTTCACCTTCATGGTCGCCCCCACTCTCAAAAAAGACGGCGAGGAGGAAAGCGAGGCATGAGCGTTACGGTCCACCCCACTGCCGTCGTCTCGTCCGCCGCGGAGCTGGGCGACGGCGTCGTGATCGGGCCTTACTGTATTGTCGCAGGACGCGCGTCCATTGGGGCGGGGACGTCGCTGGGCCCGTTCGTCAGTGTTCACGACAGAGTTTCCATCGGAGTCAACTGCCGTATCTACGAGTACACCTCCGTGGGCGGCGACCCTCAGGACCACAATTACAAGGGCGAAGAGTCCTGGGTCCGCGTGGGGAACGACAACATCATCCGCGAGAACGTCACCATCAACCGCGCCACGGGCGAGGGATGCGAGACGGTCATTGGCGACGGGTGTTTCATCATGGACAGCGTTCACCTGGCGCACAACGTGCGGCTGGGCAATCACGTCACCATCGCCAATAAAGTGGGTCTCTCCGGCTACGTGACCGTGGACGACCACACCGTGTTCGGCGGAATGGCCGGGGTCCACCAGTTTGTGCGCATCGGGAGTTATTGCATGATCGGCGGAATGTACCGCGTCACGAAGGACGTGCCCCACTACACGCTGGCCTCAGGGGAGCCTCTGCGTCTGACGGGGCTGAACTCCGTGGGGCTGAAGCGCGCCGGCTTTTCGGCCGACACCCGGCGGGAGATCCTTTCATTTTACCGGCGGCTGTACGGCAAAGAAAAAATTTTCACCCAATCCCTCGCGTCCGAGCTGGAGAAAAAAGCCTCTTATGCCCCGGAAATCCAGCGCATCCTGGAGTTCTACAAAGGTTCGAAGCGGGGTGTCACCTTTTGGAAAAGAGGCGGGATAGAAGAATAGGCTGAAGAATAGGCCGTGGACCCAATAATAAAAATTTGCCATTCACTTTCAACGTCATTTTCCTGTCATTTTCCAGTCATTTCCTCGCATACTCCACTGTACGCTCGATACATATCTATTGTTCGCGGTCGTTCTGCCGGGATGTTGGGTCTTTCGGAAAAACGCCGTTAACGGTAATGACCCTTTGGACGAATAATCCTGGCCGGGATATTCGTCCAAAGGCAGGTGAAACGGGCGGCTGCCGCAAGCCCGCAGCCAAAATTAAAATTCCTAACGGGTTTTCCAGTTGGCGAAAATGGCTTTGGCTCTGATCAGAAAATCTTTCGGGATGGTGATGCCTTTTTCGTCGGCGGTTTTGTATTGCGGCGTGATAGGGACGGGATTGCAGCCTCCCCGGACAGTTTCGATATCGCTGATTCTGAAGCGGTTGCCGCAGTTCTGGCACACGAAAAAGTTCCCCGATTGTTTATAGTAGGCGCTGCCCGAGCCGTAACAAACCTGACAGGTGTTGAAGGCCGTGCGTATCGTTCCGTCCGGAGCCTTCACGGCAAAAACTTCCATCTCCGTGCCGTCCACGGTCAAGGGATAAAACGTCGCCGTTTCCGTAATCTCGTCGGCAGGTATGTACAGGTCTCCGTTTTCCAGCACTCCCGCGTGTGCAGCCGTGCCCGCCGCCGCAAAAATAAAGCTCAGGGCAAGCGCCAGGGTTCCCACTACCCCTAAACTTCCGTGGGATCTTCCGGCCGCGTAATTTTTACTTTTCATTTTCCGTATCATGTCGTTCTCCTCTCATTGGCTCACAGTTATTGATTTACCGTTTATTGGCTCACTGTCGTTCCGAACAGTTCGGCGAAGGGGTCGGCGCCGTCATCGGGTTTCGCGTTACCGTCGCCGGCGGGAACCGGGGGAAGGGCATTGACGGCCACCACTGGATTGCCGGCGTCTTCTTCCACCACCGTGATCTTGCCGCGGATCATTCCCATCCAGCAGGCGTAGGTGAAGGTGCCGGTCCTCGTCGGGGTGAATTCCACGATGTTGTCGCCGATCTCCAGCTTCTTTTGCAGCCTGTCGTACTCCGGGATCACTATTTTGTTGTTGCATCCGTTGATCGTGCCGGGTTCCGCGTGGATCGTCCAGCGGACGGGGATGCCGACCTGCACTTTAACGGGCGCGTACCTGCCGGGTTTGAGTTCGGTCTTGACAAGCTGGACGCCCTCTTGGATTTCAGCGGGGGCGATTTGTGCCCTGGAACCGCCTTGCTCGAAAGAAATTCCGGTCAGGTTCATTCCGTTGCCGAACATGGCGACTCCCATAACAACCACCATCGCGGCTCCGGCGGTCATCATTCCCCGGGTAAATTTTTTGCTCAGTATGGAACTCAGCGCGCTCAGGCCAAACATCAGGGGCAGGGTCCCGGCGCTGAACACGAACATGGACAGGGCTCCCTCGATAAAATTTCCCCTGGAGAGCGCGTAGAGCTGCATGGCCTGCAAGGGACCGCAGGGCATGAATCCGTTGAGCAATCCCACATAAAGAGGCCCATTGCTTTTGCCAGCGTGGATCTTGTCCCCAAAAACTTTCGGCATACGAGGATTCAGCCGGCGGAGCCACGGAAAGACGTTCAGCATATTCAGGCCCATGATCACCATGAAAATTCCCGCTGCCAGTTGGACATAGCCTCTGACGCTTTCGGAAGGGCTGACGGCCGCCCCCAGCACTCCCACGGCCCCGCCGATGAGCGTGTAAGAGACGACTCTGCCCAGGTTGTACAGAAAACCGGATCGGATCGCGGCAAAACCAGCGGCCGCGTTTTCGCCGATATACTCCGCCAGAGCGCGGGGCATAGAAGAAATCGGCAGGGACGGCGACAGAGATTGGGAAAGGTTGATCCCCCCGCACATGGCGACGCAATGAACCGACGTGAGCAGCCCGACCAGAAACAGCATTCCATAGCCCATCCCCGCCTTGGCCTCCGGGAAGTCGTAAAAGATATCGAGCAGCTCGAAGCGTCCGAGAAGCGCGTAAATCTCATAGAGAGCTATGGAGACCCACAGCATCTTCAAAACACTGTCGGAGGTCCGGGGCCGACCTTCCTCCTTCATGAGAGGGTAGCCCAGCTCTTCGATGAGTTTTTCCATTTCGCCAATGCCGATCTTGTCCGCGTAATAGACAACTTGGACACTGTCGTCGGAGAAATTTGCCTTTACTTCGGCAACGCCCGCGGCCCCCTTCAATTTATTCTCGATCCTGCGTTCGCAGCTCACGCAGGTCATGTCGGCAACCCGAAACGTTTTTGTCCTGACGTTTTTTGACATGCCCGGTTTCTCCCAAATGACCTGCCCACATGACCTGGAAGAAATCACGAACCGGCCTGTGTCCGGGAAGTTTCCCGAGCGAGCGCCACGTCCACAGCTTCCAGCAATGTATCCAGCTCGGGAACGCCTTCGAAAAATTTTTTACGCTCCAAAATCCAGGCGGGCGTCGAAGGGCGAACCCTGAAACGTATGTTGTCCCAAAAAGCCAGCATATTGCGGGGATCTACGATGCTGACGTCCAGACGCTCGCCGTAACGGTCCCGCAAAACACGCAGAATATTCCCCACACGCTGAATGTGATCCTGCTGTTGAGGAAAAGAAGCCTTTTCTTCTTCACTGTAGGCAACACAGCCACAGCATCCCATCCGGCAAACGCCGCGCTCCATGAGAATCTTGAGACGAACGGTCATAATATAAACCCTCTTTTCTTACTTTAGATTTTTACTTTAGATTTTTATTTCAGATTTTTATATTTTTTTATTTTATTTCAAATCAAAGGGTTTCAGGAATTTTTCGGCTTCGTATTGTCTGCCCCGCGCGTCTTCCAACGGAACTTTCGCATACGCCCATCCTTCGACTTTCCCGGGGTCCACTCCGGCGTCGAGAAAAATTTTCGGGTCCAGCACGAACACGAGATCTTTGTCGTTTTTGCTCATATCCTTGGCCCACTCCACGATGTTCCCCTCCGCGACGGTGACCCCGTAGTGGTCCAGCGCGGCGTGATACCCCACGGCATCCCTGTCCAGCTTCACGATTTGCTCGAAGGACGTCAGGGGCGTAATGTCTCCGTCGTACACCAGGGGTTCCTGAGAAAGTTTTTTGCCCAGCATGAGCTTGCCCCTGTCGAGCATTCCCTTCATTTCCATCGGCAGTTTATCCAAATCCAAACCGGCGTTGACAAAGGGCTCGGCGTCGAAACAGAGATAGACGTCGAACATGCGCCCGTCTTCGGCTTCCCGGCGCCACCAAAAGGCCGCTTCCCCGTCCGGAGCCGTCAGAACCCACACCTTGTCCGTTTCGTCGGCCGCCGGCGGAAACTCCAAAACGTCGATCATGGATTTGAAGGACGTAATGGCCGTCTGGCCTATGATATCCGTGTTGAAGGCCGCTTCCGCCCGTTCGGCGGAGTGAAACGCCAAAATGCTCAGTAACCCCAGCAAAAAAGCCCCCGTGGTTATCCCATATCCCGTTTTCCGTATCATTTTCAATCTCCTCCTCTATTATTATTTAAATCGATTTAAAAAAATTATGGGCCCAGGGAACTATGCCCTGGGGCGCGGGCGGAATCTGCGAAGTCTCAGCGCGTTGGTCAGGACCGATACCGAGCTGAGGGACATGGCGGCGGCGGCCAGGATCGGGTCCAGCAGCGGCCCGTTGAAGACGAAGCGCA
Source organism: Synergistaceae bacterium (assembly GCA_031277095.1). Classification (GTDB taxonomy): domain Bacteria; phylum Synergistota; class Synergistia; order Synergistales; family Aminobacteriaceae; genus JAISLU01. Next base: position 546 of record JAISLU010000034.1, on the reverse strand, counting down.
GTACGCCCGCCGCCACGGGAATGCCCGCCGTGTTGTACGCGAACGCCCAAAACAGGTTCTGCTTGATATTGCGGATCGTACTCTTGCTGAGCTGTATCGCGGTGGGCACATCCATCAGATCGCTCCGCATCAGCACAATGTCCGCCGATTCCATCGCCACGTCCGTACCGGAACCGATGGCTATCCCGATGTCCGCCTGAACCAAAGCCGGAGCATCGTTGATGCCGTCGCCCACCATCGCCACCTTCCGATTTTTATGGGAACCCGGCAGGGTTTCGCTCTGCAATTTTTTCACCTCGCTGGATTTATCCTGGGGCAAAACCTCCGCGAGTACCCGGTCGATACCGACCTGTTTGGCGATGGCGTTCGCGGTCTTCTGGTTGTCGCCGGTGATCATGGCCACGCTGATTCCCATGTTTCGTAAAACTTTGATAGCCTCCGCGCTGCTTTTTTTCACAACGTCGGCCACAGCGACGATCCCCGCCAATTTGGGACCGTGGCCTTCGTCGAAAACGATATACATGGGGGTCTTTCCTTCTTCCGCCA
>JAISLU010000022.1 GCA_031277095.1 Synergistaceae bacterium | reverse complement strand
GAAGGCGCAAGACTTGTTTATGTGCTCCGCTACAGAGAATCTATAACGCCTTTCATTTACTGGTCCACCCTTCGCCAGATTTCTCTTGCTTGGCGTCCTTTTCTTTTGATGGCGTCTCATCCACTTCACTTTGCATGTCCGAAATCTGATTTTGCAATGCTTCATAAATTGTGAATAAAGTAAGTTATCCACAAAAATAAGGCCATTTATAGTGAGCCAAAAATTAACCCGTTTTATATGTCCGGGGGCCCCCTCTTTCTCTCGGACAATTTATCTGAGGTATTTTCATAGACAAATTTGAAAATTAGCGGTGGCGTAAGTCTAAAAACCAGCTACTTAGAGGATTAGCTGAGGAAAAGTTACGGTCATTTTAAGTGAGCTTGAATTTATTACTCGATTTATCTGTCCGAGGAATCCTTTACACCCTGAATTCCGAAAAATCCTCGTTATGTGAACTCAGAATTCAGGCTACAACTATAACTTATGCACAACTTGTAGGGTCTAAAGCCTAGATAACTCAATAGTCATGATCGCTTAAAGATTCCACATTCAGACGAACACTATTTACTTAGGATCTTAGCTGTTATTGCAACTTGGATATTATGTTATTTTGCCTTTTTTTGACTGCTATATTTGATCGCAGTTTAAAGGTTCTTATTTTTATTTAAATTTTAATGATTACAAATTAATAACCGGAAGAAACTTAATAGTCATGTTTATATAAGATATTACGAATTTGGAGCTTAGGTCATAAGTTGATAACAATATCCTTATTATTCGCTGGAAGCAGGGATGTTTCAATTTATCGATTCTTATATGTGTATATCTCCTCATGTTGCTCCGCTTAACCTGTTGACATTGATCAGCACGCCCCAAAACGGTAAGGTTCATGTTTTACAGCATAGCGGGATTATTAGTAAGTCATGCGAGGAAGATAACGTTGAAGGTGAGCGGTCAATTTTTGTATATGATGAGGCGAGCACAGGATCGATTGCAAGAAGTATTGAAGAAGATATGTGTGCAGAGGGTTTGAATGTTTAATGGAGTTTATATCATTTAATCAATGGCTATCCGAATGAACTAAGAGTAAAATTAGTTTTTGCAACAGTTATTTAGGTAAAATATAATGAAAGCTTCAGTCAATTATAGCTGATGCAAATGTTGCTTGCCTGAAATATAGAAGAATATTCCTCTTAAAGATATTTTGAAAGCTTCCAGTAAAAACCTAGAATAAAGTCCCTATGGTTCATAGGTCTTAAGTATCATGCGAAAGTTATCCACATTTTCCTCGCGGATTTGAGAGGCGGATCTTTCATATGTCTGCGAAAGGTTCTTTGGTATAATGTAAAACTCAGAAAGAGAAGTTAAAGAGAAGTCAGGGCGGGCCTACAACCCGCCCGTTGTTTAAAATTTGGATTCAAAATCACATCGAAACGGCGGTGGACGAGGTGTCTTTGGAGGAGCGTCGTGTTTCCGGGTGGTCCGTCTTTGGACCGCAAAGCGCGGTTGCCCTGCTGCCGCCCAGGCCTTCGGACATGAGCAAAAGGGACCGAGGACGAATTTTGGTGGCGGGCGGCTCGAAAAACTATCCTGGGGCCGCAGTGCTGTCCTGTCTGGGGGCGCTGCGGAGCGGGGGCGGGATCGTCTGTTTGCTGTCCTCGTCGGAGGTCTGCCGCGCCTGTGCCTCTCGCCTTCCGGAGGCGGTACAATTGCCCGTGGAGGGAGCGTGGAACTCCTGGATGGACGTCGCGCTGGACGAGTTGCCCCGCGCAAGCGCCGCCGTGGTTGGGCCGGGACTGGGGCGTTCCGGCGCGGCGGTAGCCTTTGCGACGGGCCTTTGGAAAAAGTGGGACAAGCCCCTTCTCGTGGACGGAGACGCCCTCTACGCGCTGGCCCTTGCCCCGGAGGATCTGCCGCCCCGGAAGAACTCCGTTCTGACCCCTCACGAGGGAGAAGCCGCGCGCCTTTTGTCCTGGACACCCGAGGAGGTGCGCCGGAATCGCGAGGAGGCGGCGCATTGTCTTTCGCAGCGCTGGGGCTGCGTTCTTCTCAAAGGAGAGGGAACGATGGTCGTTACTCCCGAAGCAAGGGCCCGTCTGGACCAGGGTGGACCGGAGCTTTCCGTCCCCGGTTCCGGCGATGTGCTTTCCGGCTGCATCGGAGCTTTTCTGGCCCAGGGTTTGGAGCCTTTCGATGCGGCGTGTCTCGGCGGAACCCTCCACGGCATGGCCGGACGTCGCCTGAGGGAGAGCAGGGGGGTGGACGGAGTCCTGGCCTCGGAGATTGCGGACGGTCTTCCCTTCGTCATCGGTACGTTGCGGACCTCTCGCGTTTAAAAGTTCTTGACATTGTTGACGTTGTTGATATTGTATTAAAAACTCTCTTCAGAAAGGAAGTGCGCGGGGATGAAACTGGCGGACCGTTACAGCAAAACGCAGCCGTCGGGGATGATCAAGATCTTCCAGGCGATTGAAAAAATGGAGGATGTGCTGAACCTCGGCATCGGAGAACCCGACTTCGACACGGAACACGATATCATCGACGCAGCGGCCAAAGCCGCAAAGGAGGGGTTCACCCACTACCCTCCCCTACAAGGTTTTCTCGACGTGCGCAAGACGGTATGCGACTACTGGAAACGCCGCCACGGGCTCGACTGCGCGCCCGAAGAAGTTCTGATGACCGCAGGGGGCATCCAGGTTCCCCACCTGGCGATGCAGGCGATGCTCAACCCTGGCGACGAGGTCATTTTGGTGGAGCCCTACTTCACACCCTACTTCACCCAGGTGGAGGAAAAAGGAGGCATGGCGCTCCAGGTGAGGACCACGGAGGAAAACGGTTTCGCGCCCACCGTGGACGACCTCGAAAAAGCACTGACGCCCCGCACGAAAATCCTCCTTTTGAACTCGCCCTGCAATCCCACGGGTCGCGTCATCCCCCGGAGACAGTTGGAGGAGATCGCCGCTCTCGTCACCAAGCGCGACCTCTTCGTTTTGAGCGATGAGATATACGAGTCATTGATTTACAAGGGAGAGCACGTGTCTTTCGCGACGCTCCCGGGAATGAAGGAACGCACCTTGACGATGGCGGGAATGTCGAAGAGCCACTGTATGACCGGGTGGCGTGTGGGGTACGGTATCGGGCCGGTGGAACTGATCCGCGCCATGACCGTGATCGCCACCAGCCAGACCTACGGTTTGAACGCCCCGGCACAGAAGGCCAGCGCCTACGCCTTGGCGAACCATGACCACAAGTTGGTCGAGCGTAAAAAAATCTTCGACGAGCGCATGGACTACGTTACGAAGAGGCTCAACGGCATGAAAAACGTCACCTGCGGGTCCGCCGAAGGGGCCTTTTATCTTTTCCCCAACATCAAAAGCACGGGGCTCACCAGCGAGGCGTTTGTCTGGAAACTTTTGGAGGACGCCCACGTGGCCACGATCCCCGGCTCCGCTTTTGGAGTCAGCGGCGAGGGCTATCTCCGAATCGCCTGTACCCAGTCGATCGAGATTCTGATCCAGGCCATGGACAGGATGGAGAGTTTTTTGGCGGGACTGAAGTAGCGCGTCAGAGCCGGGAGCAATGTGAAAATGTGTCACGACGGGCTTTTGAGGACATTTGTCGCCCTGGTTCCGCCAAAAGACGTTCTGGACCGAATGGCGGCGTTTGTGGCCCGCCTGCGCCCTCTGGCGAACTACAAATGGGTGTCTCACGCTCAGTTGCACCTGACCTTGCGTTTTTTGGGCGAAGCGCCTCAAGCTCAAGTGAATGCCGTCGCGAAGGCGCTGGGTGAGGTCGAGCACAATGCCTTCGACGTTCGCCTGGACCGGGCGGGAGGTTTTCCCAACCTCGCCCGGCCTAGGGCGCTCTGGCTGGGAGGGGAGGATCAGGGAACGAAAGAGCTGGCGGCATTGGCTGCCAAAATAGAACAAACCGTATGCGAAGCCGGCTTTCCATCCGAAAAAAAGCGGTTCACCTCACACCTGACCTTGGGGCGCTCCCGCGACGCAAGCCCTCTCCCCCAGCCTCTCACCGAAGCCTTGAGGTCAACGCCGGTTTTCGCGTGGCATGTCAGGAACTTTTGCCTCGTCCAAAGCGACCTCACCCCTCGGGGGCCCCTCTACACCCTCTTGACGGAGTATTCGTTGGAGGAATAGGGAATAATAGAGTACTTCACGCTGAAAAATTCGAAGGTCATTGCATACAATTCACCCATCACCGGCGCGAGAGCCGCCCGCTCTATCAATGGCGCTGCCCCTGTTCCTTATCTGTTTGAGATTATACAAATCGCCCCGCGTTGAAATAAACGTTCAGGTTCAGAGGTACGGGACCGACTTGATCGGATTAAGAAAAAAATAAGAATTTCTACCGCTTTTTTTAAGTTTTTAAGGGTATTCTCTCGTTAGAAACACCGGAAACACATTTTTTCCGAATCGAGGGGGTTCCATGATGAATAAGCATCAGTACGTGTATCCCGCTGTTTTCACGCCGCCCGACGACGAAAGCGGGTGTTGGTTCGTCCGCTTTCCCGATTTGGCGAA
>JAISLU010000086.1 GCA_031277095.1 Synergistaceae bacterium | reverse complement strand
CCCTCCGTGCTCATGATTTCATTGAAGGCAATCGCGACAGTGCCGCTGATCTCCTCGTCTGTACCGCTCGGCGTCACGGATGAAACCACGGGTTTAGTTTTGTCTATGCCTGTCACGGTACAGAGTACGTTTACGGTGTCCCCAAGGGATTCTATGGTGAGGGTGTTGCCGTTGTCCAGGACACTGTTAGTATCTGTCCATACATAGGTGTACTCGTCATCCTTGCCGCCGCCTGTGCCGTTTACGGTTATCTGAAGTTCTTTATTGTTGGCGACCCTCGCCCCCGTTTGGATCTGCACGCCGCCATAGGTCGCCATGATCTCCGCGCCGCTCGCCGTTCCCTCCCAGGATGCGCTGAAAATCACATTGGAATAATTTTCCAGTCCAGCTACTGAAACGTTGTCATATACTATAATAGTAGCGTTGGTCGCTTGGATAGCCATCCCTTTGCTGCCTTCAATGGAGATCTTTGTATCTGTGCCGCTTATGATTATTCGAGTGACAGTTTTAGTGTCAGTACTTTTTTGTTGAATGGCCATGCCGTTTTTGCCCGTCGCTTGTATTTTACCGCCACTGATCTCGATATTGCCGGAAGTGGTATAAATTCCCCTACCACCCATAGCCGTCGTCTGGACTATACCTCCGCTAACTTTGATATTGCCGGCAGTGGTATGGATTGCCTTGCCATTTTCGGCCAAGGCTTTTACCGTACCCTCGCTGACTTCCACGCTACCGCTCTCAATAAAAATGGCCCTATCTCCCCCCTCTACCGTGCCGCCATTGATTTTTACTGTTGCTGTTTCCAATGAAGAAATCGCGGTACTTACCGGGCTGGAAATTTTACCGCCCGCTACCTCGAACGTTCCCGCATTGGACAGAGAAATCAGGGGATGAGAGGTACCGCTCAGGTTCGCCTTCCATACGACCGTCGCATCGTTGCCTATATTCAGCGTTATACCGTCGGCAGTTGTCTTCGCTTCACCGATGATCGTTACGGTTGCGCCGTCAGGAACGGACAAATTGCCGGAGATCGTACCGCTGATTTCGATTTCTATTGTTTGATTGTTCTCTGCTTCGATGGAAGGGATACTATCGTTCCATGTGAGTGCCGCGTGTGCCGCAAAGGGGGACAGGAAAAGCGCAATAGCCAACAAAGCACAAGCCATGACTCCGAGATTTTTGATCTCGCCGTTGTGTCGCGTCATAATAATTTTGTCCTCTCTCTTTCTCTCGAAATTACGATGTGATGATAGTGTACCCTACCCTGCAAAGGACCGCAATGCCCTGTGGCAAGTGCGCGTCGTCGAAGCTCGAAACTCGGAGCTGAAAAAAATCGAAAAATCGGCGTGCTATACTTTATAAACAACCGGTTGTATTTGAAACGCGCGGTATGGAACGTTTGGATACGCATCGAGTTTCACCATTACCTGACGAGGAGGGACTTATTGTTATGAAAAGGTTCTGTTCGTTGTTGGTGTTCGCAGTGATAATCCCGTTCATTGTTTTTTGCCCGGCCGCGGCTGCGCCCGCCAAAGCTCCATCCGAGTACAAAGTGGTCATGATCGTGAAGCAGAGCGATCCTTGGTTCGACGACATGACGCTGGGCATTGAAAAGTTGAAATCCGAAATGGGCATCAACGCCTATGTCCTCACCCCCGAAAGCGGCGATCCCGCGCTCCAGATCGCCATCATGGAAGATTTGATTTCTCAAGGCGTGAACGCCATCTGTATCGTCCCCAACGACCCTCAGGCCATTCTGCCCACCGTCAAAAAGGCGCGGGACGCCGGTATCATCGTGGTGACCCATGAGGCTCCGGGCATTGCCTCGGAGGTGAACTTGGACGTGGAGGCCTTCGTCAACGCCGAGTTCGGCGCTTTGATGGGCGACGCGGTGGGCAAGGCCGCCGAAGGAAAGGGCGAGTACGCCGGCTTTGTAGGCGGCTTGACCATGGACACGCACATGGAGTGGTACAAAGCCGCAGTGGCCGCCATCAAACAAAAATATCCCGACATGGTGAACGTCTCCGAGGAACCCTTCGAGGACAAGAACAGCATCGAGGTCGCCTACGACAAAACCGTCGAGCTTTTGAAAGCCTATCCGAATCTGAAGGCCATCTTCGACTGCTCGGCCCACGGTTCGGGCGTCGCTCAGGCCGTCAAGGACAAGGGGCGCGGGGACATCAAGGTGGTATCCCTGGCCATTCCCTCTATGTCCGCCAGCTATATCAAAGACGGATCCATGGTTCACGGGCAGGCATGGCGGCCGGCCGACGCCGGTTACGCGACCTGCTACGCCGCATACCTTCTGGCCTCGGGCACGGCCGTTTCCACCGGCGCGAACCTGAAGGCCACGGGCTACGAAAACATCAAGGTGGAAGGCAACATCGCCTACGGTTATGCTCCCCTGGTCTTTACCGCCGAGAACATCGACGACTTTCATTTTTAGGGTTTTCTTTAGGGTTTTCGAATCTTTCTTGCGCAAATTTTTCTCCTTCTGCCATCTCACGGCAGAGGAGGAATAGGGGAGGGAGAATGTCAAACCTTGTGTTGCAAGCCAGGGCCCTGAGCAAAAAATTTGTGGGCGTGCAGGCTCTGGACAAGGTGAGCCTCGGCATCGAAACGGGTACGATTCACTGTCTTGCCGGCGAAAACGGGAGCGGCAAATCCACCTTCGTCAAGACGATATCCGGCCTCTACCAGCCCGATGAAGGCGATATCCTTTTGAACGGCAACGTCTATACCGGTCTTACCCCCGTGCAAGCCATGAGGGAAGGGGTGCAGGTCATCTACCAGGACCTGTCCCTCTTTCCTCATATGAGTTTGGCGGAAAACATCGCGCTCAACAGGCTGCGTTTGTCTGGGGCGAAGATTGTCGACTGGAAAAAAATTTGGCGCATCGCCAAAGAGCAAACCGAAAAAATCGGAGTCGACATAGACCTCAACGCCACCGCAATGGAAACCTCCATGGCCGGGAGGCAGATTACCGCCATTTGCCGGGCCCTTTCCCAGGATGCCAAACTTCTGTTCATGGACGAACCCACCGCCGCTCTCACCCGTCAGGAAGTAGACCGTCTTTTGAAGGTGGTGCAGGAACTCAAAAACAAAGGCTTGTCGGTGGTGTTTATCAGCCATAAGCTGGACGAGATTTTCAGGATTTCCGACAACATCACCATCTTTCGAGACGGCAAAAAAATCGGCGATTTCGCAAGCGGACAGTTGGACGAAAAATCTCTGGCCTACCACATGACGGGCCGGGACGTCCGTTACCCCCGTTACAGGCGCAGCCTGGGCGATGACACTCCTTTGCTCCAAGTAAAGGGCCTGAACAAGCAAGGGCATTACCAAGACGTCAGCTTCCAGATTCGTCCGGGCGATATCCTGGGCCTTATCGGCCTGCTGGGCTCCGGGCGCACGGAGTTCGCCCTGTCTCTCTTCGGACTCAACCCGCCGGAGGAGGGCGTCGTCGTGTTCGAGGGAGAGACTGTCCGCGTTGCCTCCCCGGTGGAGGCCAATCGATTGGGTATCGCTCTGCTCCCGGAAGACAGGGGATCTCAAGGGCTTTTCAAGGAGCGGGGCATTCGGGAGAACGTGACCTCGACGTTGCTGGGCCGTCTTGCGTCCGGCTTCCGGGCACTGGATAGGGAAAAGGAGCGGGAGATTGCGGAGGAGGGTGTAAAGAAACTGCGCATCCGCGCCCCAGGTATCGAAACACCCGTCGGAACCCTCTCCGGCGGTAACGCCCAAAAAGTGGTGGTGGCCAAGTGGAGCGCCGCGAACCCCAAGCTGTTTATCATGGACAGCCCGACGGTCGGCATCGACATCGGTTCCAAGGCCGAAATTTACGAAATGGTGCAGTCTTTCGCCCGCGGCGGCATGGCGGTTCTGTTCATCACCGACGAACTGGAGGAGTTGATGTGCAACTGCAACAGGGTGCTGGTCATGGGCAACCACCGGATCATAGCGGAACTGGACGAGAACGCCATGACGCAGTCCGACGCTGAACGGCGCATCGCGGACCTCATCGGCGGCTCCGCCGGAAAAGAGGTGGAGGTGTGATGAGAGATTTGATGGGGGATTTGACCGGTAGGATACGGCACCGGCGCGTCAACGCCACGGAGGGCATTCTGGCCGGTATCATTCTGCTTTATTGCGTCATGGTCGCGGCGGTCAACCCGGCTTTTTTGAGCGTCGAAACCCTGTTCGACATCGTCCGCTCCTCTTCGACCGCCGTGATCGTGGGTATGGGGCTGCTGCTGGTGATGCTTTCCGGGGGCATCGACGTTTCTTTTATGAGCATAGCCCTGTTCGGCAGTTACGTCGCCGCCTACGCGATGATTCGTCTGAAAATCGACAGCCTGGCCTTCGCCTTCGCCGTCTCCATCGGTCTGGGGACGATTTTGGGGCTGGTGAACGCCCTGCTCGTCAACTGGCTGAACCTGCCGCCCTTCATCGTCACTTTGGGTACTCAGAACCTCTTTCACGGGGTGATGACCACCTTCATCAGCGACAAGACCTTCGGCGCGGGAGTGATCCCCTCCGCCCTTTCAAAATTCGGTTCGGCCACTCTCTTCACTTTGAAAACCCGACAGGGGGTCATGGGATTGACCGCCGCCGTCATCCCCATGTCCATCGCCGTCCTGCTCACCTGGTTCATCGTCTCTCACACCCTGGTGGGCCGCGGCGTGGTCGCCATGGGGAACTCCCCCGAGTCGGCCCGGCGCGCCGGGTTCAACCTGCTGAAGCTGAGGCTGTTCGCTTATGGATACATCGGCGCGTTGTCCGCGGTGATGGGCGTCGTTTACATTTCCCAGGTCAACGCCGTTTACCCCAATAAACTGGTGGGCAGCGAGCTGATGATCATCGCCGGGGCGGTCATCGGAGGAGTCAAAGACACCGGCGGCCGCGGAAAAGTCCTCGGTGTCATCTTGGGTATCACGATCATCTATTTGTTGAACTCAACGCTCATCTTCCTGGGCTTGTCCTCTTCGTGGAACAATTTTTTCGTGGGAACGCTGCTGGTGGCGTCGGTGGGCGTCACCTCCTGGCAGAATCGCCGTAAAAATCGAAAAAACCTTTTGTTCACGGAATGAGCCGGAATCGAGAGATATGAAGATGAGCGATAAACCGGCAAATGTAACGAAAAAAGCAAAAAAAACGCAAAAAGACGGCAGCCTCTATATCCTGTTCGGCCTTACCTTTGTTTCGGCCGCGGTGTTTGCCGTCGTGTTCGGAGAATCCATGTACTCGGCGCGGAACCTGCGCAGCATGGCGTATCAGATGCCTGAGTTCGGCCTCCTGGCCCTGGGCATGATGCTGGCCTTTCTCATCGGGGGCATCGATTTGTCGATCGTCGCAATTGCCAACACCTCGGGCATAATGGCCGCATTGGTACTCACCGGGGCCTGGATGCTTGGGCTTTCCGGTTCTGCGCTCATAGCGGCGGCAGTAGCGGCAGGTTTGACGACCGCCGTGATTTTTGGGCTGTTCAACGGATTTTTGATCACGAAACTGTCGGCCTCTCCCATCATCGCCACTTTGGGAACGATGACCTTCTACTCGGGAATCGGCATGGCCCTCACGGGAGGCAAGGGCATTACCGGCCTGCCCTCCGGCTTCACGTCATTCGGAACAGCCGAAATTTTGGGGGTTCCGGTTATTTTTATCTGTTTTGTGTCCGTAGCGGCGCTGCTCTCCCTTTTGCTGTCCCGCACGGCCTTGGGGCGGCGAATGTACCTTTACGGAGAAAACCCTTTGGCCGCCCGTTTTTCGGCTATCGACATCGAGAGCATCGGCTTTTGGATCTATGGCGTCATCGGACTTCTGGCGGGTATGTCGGGTCACATTATCATCAGCCGGGTCAACTCCGCCAAGGTGGGCTACGGCGATGCCTATCAGCTTCAAGCGCTTTTGGTCTGCGTTATCGGCGGCATCCATCCTCAGGGCGGACGAGGTAAAGCTCTGGGGGTCGTATGTGCCGTGGTTTTGATGCAGATGCTTTCCAGCGCCTTCACCATCTGGCAGTTTTCGCCCTACGCGAAAAAACTTATCTGGGGCTCCATGCTGATCGTGATGTTGGGGCTGGAGTATCTTTCGGAAAAACGAAACGTCCGCCGTGAACTGCGGCAAAAGGTCGTTCATTGAATGTAATAAGATCGCACTGAAGTCATTGCTCGAATCATTACTTTTATTATTTTAATCTTTGATTTAGGTGTTCTGCTTTTTTAAGAGGGCAGAAAGAAAGGGATGGTCATAAAAATGGACATCGGAGACGTGAAAAAACAATACGAAGCCCTCTATGGGACGGTTCTGGCGGAACACCGGAAGGTGTTTGAGAGACAGGATATCGCCGAGGTAGAGACCTTTATGAGGGCCATTATAAAAGCCGGGCGTATTTTCGTGATGGGGGTCGGGCGCGAAGGCATAGCCGCCCGGGGTTTCGCTATGCGATTGATGCACCTGGGCAAGGAGGTTCACTGGATTTGGGACGACACCACCCCCGGCATGGGGCCGGGAGATTTGTTCATCGCCGTCAACGGCTCGGGGAAGATAGGGCATATTCATTATGTGGCGGAGGAGGCGAAAAAGACCGGGGCCACCGTTGCCGTGGTCACTGGGACGCCGAAAGAAAAGACTCCCGCCCTGGCCGACGTTGTTTTGTTCGTGCCCGCGTGTGTTTTCAACGGCACCGACGATCGGGCCGTACCCTCCATCCAGCCTATGGGCGCGCTGTTCGAGCAACACTGCTTTCTTCTGTACGACATCGTTATCGTGATGCTGGAAAAAGCCCTGGGCCGCACTCACGAAGAAATGGAAAAACGCCATCGCAATATCGAGTGAAGACTGAGGTAAACAGGGTGTCCTAAGCATTTTGTCCTGTTTCCTGCGGGGGGCACAGTTCGAAGTGATTGCGGTGCCAGCGCAGGAGATCTTCGTTCCGCATTCTCGAAAGCTCGGCGGACAGGGCGCTTCTGTCCACCGAGAGGTAGTCCGCCAGCTCCTGGCGGCTGAAGGGAATATCGAAAATGTTTCCCCCCGCCCGCTTCGCCTGCCCGGACAAATACGACAGCAGTTTTTCACGGGTGGTGCGCCGGGTGACGTGTTCCAGCTTTTGTGTCAGCATCACGTTTTTTTCCGCCAGCGTCCTCGCCAGATTGCGGATCAACACCCCGTGAAAACCGCAGGCCGACGGGCAGAGCATGAGAATCCGTCTGGAGTTTACAAACAAAATTTCGGACTCTTCCGCGGCCATGACGCTCACCGGCAGCTTTTCGACGTCAGCACAGGCAAATGCCTCGGCAAACAAGCCGCCCGGCTCGACCCGGGTCAAAATCTCCCGGTTGCCCCAGAAATCCTCCCGCAGAACGTGTACGGCGCCGGAGAGGACTATGCCCATGAAGTCCGCCCTTTCGTCGGCGGCAAACACGAAGCCGTTCTTCTCGAAACGTCTCCGAACGGCGGACAGACAGGCAAACAACGTCCCAAGACCGGACTCTTCAATACCGAAAAAGAGCGGGCAGCTTCGCAAAATCGGGAAAACGGAATCCATCGGGGCGAGATCCAGAGAAGGGCGAATGTCTGAATTTGAATTTCTATTCTTTTTCGCGTTCTTTTCGCTTATCCTCCCGTTGAACATATCTTCCAAGGGTTTCTCGCGCCTCTTCCAAGGTTTGCGCTTTCATCACGATATCGTAAACAAGCCCCATAATAAGCTGCATCTGCTCATTCGTCATAGTCTCAGCTCCCGCTTGCATATTTATGACCGTCCCTTTCTGCAAAAAGCACAAAATGGAATGAAACCTACGGCTGGTTTCAAACTTTTCCCTTCTTGTTCTGCTCTAATTTTATAGTAGCACGGTAATGGCAATTTAAAAATACTTAAACAACGCCCAATACCGGATTCTTCAATACCGAAAACCATACCGAAAAAGAGTAGGCAGCTTCGTAAAATCGGGAAAACGGAATCCATCGCAACGACCTCTATCGTTATAGCAACATTCATTGCAGCAACATTCATTGTAGCAACATTCGTTGCAATAACATTCGTTGTAAAAACAACAGACTATTCGCCTTCAGGATAGTACCCTTGGGATATTCAGTCAAGGAGGTGCGGTGATGATACGCAAAATCATAAAAATCGACGAGGAGAAGTGCGACGGATGCGGGCTGTGCGCCGAAGCCTGCCACGAATCCGCTATAGGCGTCGCGGACGGAAAGGCGAAATTGCTGCGGGAGGACTACTGCGACGGGCTCGGCAACTGCCTGCCGGTTTGCCCTGTGGGAGCCATTTCCTTCGAGGAGCGCGAGGCGGCGGAGTACGACGAGGCGGCTGTAAAGAAAAATGCCGGTTGTCCCGGCTCGAACGCCCACGTGATCCATCGGGGCGAGATCCAGGAGAAGACAAAGGCGGCCACCAGGCTGAATCAATGGCCCGTGCAGATCAAGCTGGTGCCGGTCGAGGCGCCGTATTTCCAGAACGCCCACCTGCTGGTATCCGCGGACTGCGGCGCCTACGCCTGCGGCAATTTTCACGACGAGTTCATGAGGAACAGAATCACCCTCATCGGCTGTCCCAAACTGGACGACGGAAATTACAGCGCAAAGCTCACGGAGATCCTCTCCCGGAACGCCATCAAGTCCGTGACGGTGGTTCGCATGGAGGTTCCCTGCTGCGGCGGCATTGAAAACGCGGTGAAGGCCGCTCTCGAAAACTCCGGCAAGGGACTGGGGGCCAAAATGATCCCCTGGCGGGTGGTCACTCTGTCCACCCGGGGCGAGATTTTGGAGGATTAGCGGGCTTGTAAAAAAAACGCCCCCCACAGGAGGGCGTTGAACAGGATCGCCAGAAATACGGCGGCAGAAAGCATATCTTTTCCCGCTTTGATCTGGGCGTTGTACTCTCTGTCGATGAGGTCGAAGGCCCTCTCCACGGCGCTGTTCACCAGCTCCAGCGCCATGACGGCCAGCCACGCCCCCAGAAGGGCCACGGAACGCAGAAAAGGAAGCTCCGCCCAGAGAAGAACGGCGACCAAAAGCGCCAAAACGACGGTCTCGAACTGGAAGGCCTGTTCCTGCCTGAAGGCGCAGAGCAGGCCGCTCAGAGAATATCGCGTCCCCCAGTAGAGCCGGGCCGCGGGCCCAAAACGTTTCGAATGGGGGCGGTGGGGACGCTCCAAGTTCGCCGGGACTCTCACCGGTCCCATTTCCCGGGGCGCGCTATTGCGGCGAGGAAGAAAAGAAAGAAGAAAAGAGGCAGCGGGAGCATGAAGCCCCACGCCCCGAACCCCTGGCATCCGCCGCCACCACTTTGGCTCGGGTTTGGGCCAGGGTTTGGATTAGGATTGGGACTTGGATTAGGATTAGGATTTGGATTTGGATTGTCTCCCGTCTGGGCCACGTAAAAGCTCAAATTCAGGACCCCATCCATTTTGCCGTCTCCTATCAAAATGTAGGGGACCTTGTCGTCCTCCACAACTTGACAAAAGGCCGTCTTACCGGTGTTTTGGCTGACGGCGTCGGCCATCAAAACGACGAAATCCAGATACAAAAAATCCTCGTAGGTGAAGGCCTGTACGCATTTTTCCACGCTGTAGCCCCGGTTGCGCAGAGTGGTGAAAAGGTTCATGTCCTGTTCCCCGGCGTTGGGCGACCGTACCCACACCGCGCACAGGTTGGAGAAGGCGTCGATGACGCTGTCGGCGTTGACGATATCGTTCCATCTGCCGACGAGGGGAGCTTCCTTTCGCGAAACCCGCAGGCGCAGGTGAACAGGCAGCAGCGCCACGTCCTCCGAGGCTACCTGCAGGGAGGACACGTCGGCGGAGACCGCGAGGGCGTTGAACGCGTCGGCCTTGATGTAGCTGTCCGTTATCCCGGCGAGAGTATAGCCGCCCCCTATGGGCATCGAGGGTTTGCCCCCTATGTATTGGGCGATCTCGGTCTCGGTTTTCTCGGCGTTGTCCACCACGTCCACGAAAGTCATCGAGAACGCCGTGACCGCCCAGGGCGGAGCCGTGGGGTTCGTGGGGGACGTGACCGTTCCGCAAGGCGTCATGCCCCCCACCTTCCGATAGGTGAGACGCAACTCGCTGGGCGCGCCCGAGCCCTGATAGGGATAAAGCCGGAACGACTCACTGGAGCCGTAGGTCAGGTCCATGGAGCTTTCGTAGACCGTCACCAGCCCCGGCGCGATCTGGCTCTGAGGATCGAGGTCAAAGGAGCCCGGCAGAGATTCGTAAAGGTCCGGCGTCAAGTCGTAGGCCCAATAAGAGGGCGGCGCGTCCCGGTCGGCGGAGGAGAGGGAGTCGTACCGCTGGCTGCGGTAGCGGGTGCCCGTCCGGTTGGTGATCTTGGTCAGAAGCGAGTACGCGGGCAGGGCGGTGCCCGACGGCTGGATCATGAAAAACGTCCCGAAATCGTGAGTCACGTTTTCGTCCGCGCCCCAGCGAAACTTGCGGCGGGTTAAGACATCGCTCCCGTTCATGACCGTCATGTCGAAGTAGAGTTCGTTGCCCGGCTCCGCCGCCGGCCCGTCGAAGACGTTCGCCACGATCAAAGGAATTTTGACGGACTCCCGGTATCCTTCGAAGCCGGCGTCGAAGCTGGCGGACTGCCGGAAGGTCAGGTATCCCTGGGAGCTTCCGTAGCTCTGGGGCGAGTCCGCCTGGAAGAGCATCTCCGCGGAAAGCCAGTCTCCGCTGGCTATGAGCTGGGGTGAGCCCGGGAGAACGCGGGTCGTGTAGTCCGGGACGGAGAGCAGAATATCCTCCATCACGTCCTGGGGCCCGCCGGCGGGATAGGGCGTATGGTGGGCGTAGTCGTTGCCGAAATTCACCCTCAGTTCGCCGTGCCCTTCTTGGATGACCAGGTACACCGACTCGATGGGGTCGAAGCTGGCGTCGTCGCCCATGGTGGTGTTGTGCTGAGGGTCGTCGAGGTAGACGCTGCTGAAGTCGTAGAGCAGATCCGCCGACGTGACCATCGTCACTCCCGGGGCCTCGCCGCCGTGAGTGTCCTTCGAGCCCACCCCCCAAGTTGTGGGCGTCACCCACCTGCCCTCCCGAACCACGGCGAACCACTGGGAGCCGGCCACCGTGTGCCCGTCCCTCTGCCCGCTCACGTCCCGGAGCTGATAGTAGGGCAGCGCCCAAGCGGCGCCCGCCAGCAACACGCTCAGGCAAAGCGAAAAAACTAAAGGTAAATTTTTGTGCATTGTCCTCGTCATTTCATCGAACCTCCTTTGTCCCTTCCGTGCCGCCGCAACGACGCTGCCGCAACGGCATTGCCGCAATAGCATTGCCGAAAGGAGCATGGAGATATCTTAACACCCGAGTCGGGCGAATGAAACGTCGAGACATTCCATCGCTCCTTTGCTCTACCCTTCGAAAAAACCGGGAACCTATGGTATCCTTTGCAAAGACCACGCTTGCAGCATCGATGCGTTTTAGGGAGCTGAGTTTGGAATGGAATTTGGAATAGAATCTGGAATGAAGGAATATTATTCGCTGTTGGGCGTTCTTCCCACGGCAACCGCCGATGAGATCGGAGAGGCCTACGAAAACAAAAAGCGCGAGCTTTCGCCGAACCGTTTCCAGCAGGGGACACCGGAGTGGCAGCTCGCCTCCGCTGCGCTGAAAGAGCTGGACAACGCCTACGATCAGGCGATCATGGCGACCTTCGCGCCCATACAGGCTTTCGCCGCGCCGCTTTCCCCGTTACCGCGCCCTCGAGCGCCGGGGAAGAGCACGGAGCCGCTGGGAACCCAGCCTTCCACTCAACCCATGCAGCCTTTTCAGCCTTCGATCAAACCTCCGATCAAGCCTTCAGTTCAATCACCAGTGCAATCTTCGTTTCAACCTTCGCTCCAATCTTCATTTGAATTTTCAATGGGATCTCCAATTGAATCCTCGATTGGATCTCCAATTGGGTCTTCAATCGAAAATTCAATGAAATCTTCGATTGAATCTTCAATTGAATCTTCAATGGGATCGTCGATTGGATCTTCAATGGACCTTTCAATGCAGGCCGGGGCTCGGGTCGCGGCTCCGGTGTCTGTCGCCACTCCCTACGGTTCAGTGTATCCGCAGGAGGAAACGGTTCAGTCTTCCTACCAACCCCCTTATCGCCAACCCTCTTATCGATCCTCTTACCGGCCATCTCCCCAGGCGCCCTCTTCCGTCGAATCCGAGTTTCGCGGGCTGGTGGAGGAGGTTCCCGTGTCCTTTTCCGACGCGCAGCTTCTGGAGATGAACATTCAAGATCTGAGGGAGAACGCCCCCAAAAAGGAATCCTCGTTTTTCACTCTGGGGATCGAGGACAAACTTTTGCGGTTTTACGTGAAGACGTACCTGGCGTTTTCGTTCTTCGACCTGCTGATGCGGCTCTTGCTGGGGATGGAGTGGGTGGGGATGTCCAGCGTGTTCAGTCACTATTCGGTCCCTCTCGGGGAGGCTTTGAAGGCGACGCCGTCTCCGCCTTTCTTCATGTCCGTCCTGGCGTCCTTCATCTCCATGCTTTACCTTTTTTGCTGCTCCCTTCCCATGCCGATCGTCACGCGGTTTTTCATTATGGGACAGCCGCCGGAAAATGGAGTGACCCGCTGGATACTGGTTTTGCTGTCCGTCGGCACCGCCCTCGCTTTATACTCGCTGACGGGTTTTTTATTCCACTTCCTTCCCGCCGACTGGGCCGGTTCGGGAACGAGCCTGATCTTCATCGCCCCGACTCTATGCCTTGTGACGGTGCGCTACGAGGGCGATTGAACCTTCTCGCCCCGGGAAAAGCCCTGAGGCCCTGAGCGATTTGGATTTTGGATTTAGATTTAGATTCAAATTTAAATTTAAATTCTCTTGCAGGATTTTGTTTGAAGGAGAGAATCTCGACGTGGGGACAAAATCGCTTCCTAAATCGCTTTTTGGTCTGCGCATATTGGATCGTTTCGTTCTCCGGGAAATGGCGGGGCCTTTTGTCTTCGGAATATTGATTTTTACCCTGATCTTCGTGGCCGGGGATCTTCTTTTTCAGGCCGCGAAGCTGATCATCGAGAGGGGGGTCGCCCTGGGGGTGGTCGTCCGGCTGTTTCTGTACCGGCTGCCCGAGGTGGTCGCCTTGACTCTGCCCATGTCCTGCCTTTTGTCCACGCTGCTGGGAATGACGCGGCTGTCGTCCAACAGCGAATTGATCGCGCTCAAATCCCTGGGGGTGTCCTTTTATCGGATACTTCGGCCCGTGGTCGCCGCCGCTTTTTTCATCGCGGCCGGGGCCCTTCTTTTCAACGAGACCGTGGTGCCCTTCACCACCCGGGCGGCGGAGAACCTCATGAAGTACGAAATCATGAAAAATCAGTCCTCCGCTTTGCAGGAGAAGGTTTTTTTGCGGGACGAAAGCGGAGGGGAGCTGCGCCGCGTCATCTACCTGGACCGCCTGGATGCCCAAAGGGGCATCATGAAGGGCGTCATGTTGCACGAGTTTCAGCAGGGGCGTTTGGTCCGTACATCCCTGGCCCGGAGCGGAACCTGGAAGAACGGGGAATGGTGGATCGAGGACGGGCAGGTCTTCGAGGTCACAGAAAAAGGAGTGGTGCGCTTGCTGTTCCGCTTCGAACGGCAAAAACTGGCGTTGAATCTCTCGCCGGCACAACTGCAGCGCAGTTCCAGGCGTCCCGTGGACATGAGCGCCCGGGAGCTGTGGTCTTACATCGAGCAGGCGCGGGAGGCGGGAACCAACCTCTCCCAGCTCTGGGTCCTGTTCCACCTGAAGCTGGCCGTTCCCTGGGCCTGCGTCATCATGGCCGTTCTGGGAGCCAGTTTCGGCGCGTTCCATCGCGGGCGGTCGGGATCCAGCGTGGGGTTCGGCATCAGCGTGGTCATCGTTTTCGCCTATTACGTCGTCATGTCCCTCTGCCGCGCTTTGGGCGAGGCGGGGAACATGCCCCCGTTTCTGGCGGCGTGGACGCCCAACGGTATCTTCTTTGGCATAGGGCTTTTTTTATCCTGGAGGGCCGATTAAGTGCCGGACAACGCCCAAAATATCCCCAGGAAAAGCGCCATTATCGCCGGCGAGGGCGTTTTGCCCGTGGAAATCGCCAAGCGCCTGTCTCAGGGGGGCGATCCCCCTCTCGTCCTCACCCTGAGGAGCGATGGAGAAACCTTCCGGGGGATAGCGGACCCTTTGGTGCGTCTGAGCTGCCCCAGCCTGAGCCGCGTGATCAAGGAAATTCGGCGGCACGGTGCCCAGAGCGTCATCATGGCCGGTCGGGTCCCCAAGAAACTCATCTACCTTCCGGCCCTCTTCGACCCTCTCGTCCTGAAACTTTTGACCCGACGCGTGCGCGACGACCATTCGTTGTTGGCGGCCATCGTGGAGATCCTGGAAGAGGCGGGCATTCCGGTGCTGCCCTACCGGCAGATCCTGCCGGAGTTCATGGCCCCCGAGGGGCAGTTGAGCCATCGCCCCCCCACGGCGGGTGAGGTCCGTGACTTCGAGTACGGGGCGTCCGTGCTGAAAGTGACCCTGCCCTGCTCTTTCGGCCAGGCCCTGGTGGTGGCCGACGGGGCCGTGGTGGCCGTGGAGGCTATGGAGGGCACCGACGCCACCATCCAGCGGGCCGGAAACTTGGTGGCCAAGGGCGTCCTCGTCAAAATGATGCGCGTGGATCAAGATCCGCGGTACGATCTGCCCACCGTGGGGCCGGACACCATCGAGAACATGGCTCGGGCCGGCCTCACCTGTCTGGCCGTCGAAGCGCGGCGCACTCTGGTCCTGGACGCCGAAAAAACCTTTGCCTTGGCCGAGCGACGGGACATCGCCCTGTGGGGACTGCCATGTCAGTGTTCGTGAGCTGCGGCGAGGTCAGCGGGGACCTTTACGCCGCCGACCTGATTCAGGAGCTTCTGAAAGAAGAGTTGGACTCCCTGTTTGACTGCCCATTGGACGTCAAAGAATCCCTGCGCAGAGAAGAATCTCTCTGTAAAGAAGAATCTCTCCTTAACAGCAGCGGAAAAAAGGGGAAAATCTGGGGCGTGATGGGGCCGCGGGGTACGGAAGCCGGAGGAGAGGCCACCTGGAGCTACGAGGAGTTGAAGCTCATGGGCATCATGGAGGTCCTGCCGGCCATTCCCCGTATTTTGAAGCTGCGCAACCGGATAGCAGACGAGATATTGCGCCGCAAGCCCTCCGTTGTGGTGGTGATCGACAGCCCCGATTTCCATTTTTCCCTCGCGGCCCGGCTCCGGAGAAAGGGTTACAGGGGGCTGACCGTGTTTTTGGTCACTCCCACGGTCTGGGCGTGGCGCAGCGGGCGGACGAAGCTGCTGAGGGAGTACTTCGACCTCTGTCTGCCCCTTTTTTCGTTCGAACACGATTTCCTGGTGGCCAGGGGCGTCCGGTCCCGCTGGGAGGCCCATCCTCTCGTGACGGCGCTCCGGGGGTACGCCGCGCCCGACGAACTGACCCACCGCTACCGGGGAGAGCGGGTGATCGCGTTGATGGCGGGAAGCCGCCGCTACGACGTGAAGTACCACCTGGCCCAGTTGATAAAAACGGCCGAAATTCTCCTGTCGGAGGGGCTGCTTCCCGTTTTTTCCGTCGCCCCGGGCCTTTCCGAGTCCCTGAGGCGGGAGCTGAAGGAGCGTATAGGGGGCTTCGAGGCGTGGGAGGGAGAAGGGCGCGGATTGATGGCCGCTGCCCAGGCGGTGGCGGGGGTCAGCGGGACGGTCGCCGTGGAGGCCATGCTCCTGCGGCGTTTCATGGTGGTGATTTACAATGGGAAAGGTCTGTCGTGGCTGATTGCCCGCGCTCTCGTCCGCATTCCTTACATCTCCATACCCAACTACCTGGCCAGCGACCCCGTCTACCCCGAGCTTTTGAAGAACGAGGCGCGTCCGGACCGCATCGTGGCCGAACTTCACGCTTATCTGGACGATCCCGAGAAAAAAAGAGAGATAGACCGCCGCCTGGAAACGGCGCGAAACGCCATGGGCACAACGCGCGCCTCCGTCTTCTGGGCCCGCGCGATCGCAGAGGCGAAAACGGAAACCTGCACGAAAAATTTGGCTTGAAACTGAAGGTGAGAAATTCGTGAAAGTCGCGATTTTGACTAACGGACCCGGGGAGCTTTGGGGCTGGGCCCGGCCTGTGATTATGGAGCTGCGGAAACGGGAACATTCTGTTTCGCTGTGGCTGTTGCCCTGTCCGTTCGCGTCGGGGGCCGAGCGCAGGGTGGCATCCCGATTGGGCGTGGACAAGCTGGAAGGACCCAGCAGCAGCGCCTGGACGTGGCATGCCCTGGGTCAGGAAAAAACGGACTGCGTGCTGCAGTTGGGCGGAGATCTCCTCTTCGGGCACCGCATCGCCAGCCGCTCCCGGGCACCGCTGATCTGCTACGCCTACGGGTTCAAAAAAGGTATGGACCGCGCCCAAGTCTTCACCGCCTACCCGACCATGGCCCTCGACATCAATGGGAAATCGAAAGGCGCTCGCCCTATCGGAGATCTGGTGAAAGACGCCCTGTCCCTGGAAACGGGAACGTTCACCTGGGACGCCCCAGAAGACGGTCAGAGCCTCCTGTTTTTTCCCGGCAGCCGCCCAGCCATCCGCCAGTTGTCTTTGAGCTGGCTCTCGGCGGTGACGGGGTATCTGAGGTCGTTCATGCCCGAGGTGCGCATCGGAACGCTTTTCTCTCCCTTCGCCCCGGAGAGCGAGTTCTCCTCCTGGGCCGACGCGGGCTTGAACCCCATCCGGGCGGGGGCGGGCGTCGTCATGAAAAGCGCGGATTACGCTCTGACCCAGCCGGGGACCAATACCCTGGAGATGATGCACTGCGGCCTGCCTGCCCTTGTCGCCGCGCCCATGGATTTCCTGAAGGTCGTCCCCATCGGCGGACTGGCCGGATTCGTCTCTGGACTTCCGTCAATCGGCCCGTGGCTCAAGGAGCGAGGTATACGCAGAAATTTAAAGCGTTATAATGGTTTCATTTCTTGGCCCAACCGCCTGGCGAACCGAGCCATCCTGGACGAAGCGATAGGAGAAATGACGCCGGAGGAACTGGCTCTTCAAGTCGCCGGATCTTTGAAAGACGGGGAAAAACTCTCCCGGATCCGGCGCGACCTTCTGGCGCTTTCCGGGGAAAAGGGCGCCGCCTCCCGGCTGTGCGACGCCGTGGAAGAGGCCGTAGGGGCCGATAAATTGGGTTAAATTTTAGGCTTAGTTTTGGCTCGGGTTGGATTTTTCATGATATATTGTAGTATATTCTTTACAATTGGGAAAACTGTTGCATTATTCCTGTTGCATCATTCCAGAAAGGAGAGAAGGATCGTGGAGGAGAGAAAATACGCCTTTTCATGGGATCTTTTAGGCAACCTTGATGTGGGGCGTCCGAACTTGGGGAAATTCACGAGGGTCGAAGTGTACCGTTTGATGCAGTTTACCCTGAGGGATATCATCGAGTCGAAATTCGGCACCGAAGAAGCGGACAAGGTTTTTTATGAAGCGGGGAGGCTGGCGGGTCACGTATTTTACGATCATTTTCTGCCGAAAACCGACGACGTGGGCGAGTTTGTAAAAATGCTGCAAAGCGCCTTGAAAGAAATGAAAATTGGCGTACTTCGCGTCGAATCCATGACCCACGGGGCGGAAAAAATCACCCTCACCGTGGACGAAGACTTGGATTGTTCCGGCCTGCCGGAAATCGACTATGAAACGTGCGTGTACGACGAGGGATTTATCGCGGGTCTGCTGGAAAATTTCACAGGCAAGCAATATCTTGTAAAGGAGATAGATTGTTGGTGTACGGGAGATCGCACGTGTCGTTTTACCGCAGACATGACCGCCGACTGAGCTGACTTCACTAAAAAGCGGGAAAGTGAATTGGCGACCCCAGAAAAAGAAATCCAAGAATTTGCTCTGCTCCAAGCATCCGGTGACGTTACCTTTCCCGCTGAAGAAGTGGATCGGGTACTGAGTTATTTTCGTACACTTTTGCTGGCCCCCGCCCCGCCCTCCGATATTCCCGAGACCATCAGGCGCAACCCCGCGGCGCAGGAGATTTCCGACATTCTCCTGGGCTGCCGCAGCGCCCTTCAAATGGCGAAGGTCGGCGATTTTTCTTATAAAATAGAGTTCAAGGGTTTTTTAGGAGGCGCTTTGAAGGCCCTCCAGGCCAACCTCAATCATGTGGCTTGGCTGACTCGTTGCGTGGCGGAGGGCGATCTGGAGCAACGGATGGACTTCATGGGGGATTTTTCGGATTCCTTCAATTCCATGGTGGAGCAGTTGGCGTTCACCTTGGGGGAGCTGAAGCGCAAGCAGGAAAGCCTGGAGGCCCTGACGGCAAACCTGCAGCAGGAAGTGGAAGTGCGCACGCAAACGGAAAAAAGGCTCCGGGCGGAAGAAGAGCGATGGGAGCTTGCCGTGCAGTGCAGCCGGGATGGGATATGGGAAATCGACCTGGAGACCGGGAAACCGCCCTATTATTCTCCGCGTCTTTTGGAATTGACGGGCATCGAGCCGAACAATCTTCCGGCCATTCGAGAGTGGCCCAAGTTCTTTCACCCGGACGATCACGCCATATTGCAGATGTTTCGGAAATTTTTCTGCAACTACGACCCTCCTTCCTTCTTCGAGTTGGACCACAAGCTCCTCTGCGCCAACGGGATTTACCGTTGGTTTTTGACCCGGGGGATGCTGGTCAAAAACCCCGTTACTCAAAAAACCACCCGCATCATCGGCGTCACGGCCGACATTCAAGAGCGCAAAGAGCGCGAAGAGCGGTTTACCCACAGGGCTACCCACGACGTGCTGACGGATCTGCCCAACAGAGTGCTTTTTGACGACCATTTGAAAAACTCCGTCGAGTTCGCCAAAAGGAACGGATCCCACCTGGCCGTCATCATGATCGACCTGGATAAGTTCAAGTCCGTCAACGACGCTCTGGGGCACTATGCCGGCGACGTTCTTCTCATCGAGGTCGCCAAACGAATGCAGAAAAGCATAAGAGAAAGCGACATGGTTTCCCGTTTCGGCGGAGACGAGTTCGCCATGATCCTGGCCTTCGGGAAAAACGAATGGCAGAGCATCACCAAAGCCCTGAAGCGCACCATCGATGCCCTGAAAAAACCCATAAAAATAGGCGACCAAGAGATCAGCATCAGCGCCTCCTTCGGGATCAGTATCTGCCCCGAGGACGGAGACAAACCCAAACAACTCATGATGCTCGCGGACGAGGCCCTCTACTTCGCCAAAAACAAGGGACGCAACGCCTGCGCGTTCTGGAAGCCCAACAAGCGCCATAACGTCGTCCGATTCACCGAACAAGCGCCTGACTGAACGAACATAACCCAAACATAACCCGAAACCCCTATCTCTCTTATTCTATCTCTCTTATTCTATCTCTCTTCCCTTCGGACGTCTGTGGGAACGGAGTAGACCTTTTTCGCCGCTTTTTCTCTGCGGCGCTGGCGCTCGTTCCACCAGGCGGTCTCCAAGGCCCTCACCAACTCTCCGCGCCGTTCCCGCCAAAACCGGACCGCCATTCCCTCGGGCAGCGCGCTGAGATCGGCGTCGATGTCCACCGGCCGCCTGTGCAGGGTGAACATTTTGCCGTCGTAGGAAACGACGGAACCGTCATCGAAAGGGATGTAGACCCGGATGTAGCCCCTCATTCCCACACCTCTTCATTCCCACATCTCTTCGGCGATGACCAAGGGTAATTTCGCGCTCATATACTGCGCCGCGTCCCCGTTGCTGTAAAAATTTTCGAGGGTCGCGCCGATTTTGAACCCCAGGCTTCCGTAAAGAGCGAGGGCCGCGAAATTCGAGAGCCGAACCCTCAAAGCCAGCGCCGAAAATCCCATGTCCCTCGCGCACTCCGCCGCGGCCACCGTCAATTGAGTTCCGAATCCGCGCCGCCGATGCGCCGGCAGTACCGCCAAGTTCATCAGCAGCCCGTTTCCCTTTTCGTCGCCCAGCACCGCGTAACCCAGGAGCTTCTCCTTGCCCGCCGAGGCAAAAGCTCCGATGTAGGAAAGCCTCGTGTCCCCCACAAGGAGGTCTCGGGTGATGATCCGCTCCGACCAGGGGTAAGGCGAAGCCCGATTGACCTCCAGAATCTGCCCCAGGTCGTCTTGGTCACAAAAGAGAATATTTGCTAAGATCAATAAAATCCCCGAGTGATCGTCTGACTTCTATCTGCGCCCACCCCTATCAGCTTCACCGGCGCGCCGGCGTGTTCTTCAATAAACCGAACGTAGTCCCGGGCGTTTTTCGGCAAGGACTCGAAGGTGCCGCACTGGGAAATATCCTCGCTCCATCCCGGCAGAACCTCGTATAGGGGACGGCATTCCTCTAGGACATAGGCGTTACCGCTGAAACTTGTGGTCTTCGTTCCGTTCAGGTCGTAGCCCGTGCAGACCTTGATTTCGTCCATTCCCGTCAGCACGTCCAGTTTTGTCAGCGCGATCACCCCGCAGCCATTCAAACGCACGGAGTAGCGGACCGCCACCAGATCCAGCCATCCGCAGCGGCGCGGGCGCCCCGTGGTGGCTCCGAATTCTCCTCCTCGGGTACGCAGGAACTCGCCGATATCGCCTTTCTCCTCCGTGGGCATGGGCCCCTCTCCCACTCGGGTTGTGTAGGCTTTGACGACGGCGATCACGCGATCGACCCGGGACACCGGCAGTCCTGTGCCGGTAAATCCGCCCGCCGCGCAGGTAGAAGAACTGGTGACGTAAGGATATGTCCCATGATCGATGTCCAGCAGCGTGGCCTGGGCCCCCTCCAGCAATATGTGCTTATCCCCTTCCAGCGCCTGATGCAGAAGCTCCACCGTATCCCCCACGTAGGGGGCCATCGCGCTGCCCCACTCCAAAGAAGGCTCCAAAACCTCGTCCAGGGCCAGGGGCTTTTCGTTGTAAAGTTTCGTCAGAATCCGATTTTTTTCCTCCAGCACCCTCGCCAGCTTTTCCCGCAGGCGGTCTCCGTTCAGCAGATCTTCCACCCGAAGGCCGTGGCGGGCGTATTTGTCCACGTAGCAGGGCCCGATGCCGCGGCCCGTGGTCCCGATCATATGTCTTTTGCCCCGGAAAGCCTCTTGAGCCTTGTCGAGAATTTTGTGATAGGGCATGACCACGTGAGCGGAGGGGCTGACCACCAGGCGTGCCCGGTCTTGCCCCCGCTCCCGCAGTTCTTCTATTTCTTTCAGGAATTGCTCGGGTTCTAGGACCACTCCGTTGCCGATCATGCAGAGTTTGCCTGGGTAAAGCATACCCGAGGGCAGAAGGTGAAAGATGATCTTCTCTCCGTTGACGATGACGGTGTGTCCGGCGTTGGCGCCTCCCTGATAGCGGACGAAAACATCCACGTTGGTCCCCATCACATCGACCACCTTGCCCTTGCCCTCGTCTCCCCACTGGGACCCTATGATCACGTCCACTCTGTTCTTCAAAACAATCCGCCTCCCTCAACTTTGCCGGCGGGTGTTAGAGGCCGTCGCCGCCGGGGTAGAGATTTTCTTTTTCAACTCGGAAATCGCGCGCTGCAGCTGCGCGTCTTTCACGTAGTCCTTGTCCAACTGCCCCTCCACCTCAATGGCCGGCGTGAGGCCCACATGGTCGATGACCTTGCCGGAGGGCGTGTGATAACGGGCGATGGTCACGTAGATCCCCGAGCCGTCCGTAAGGTTGAAAAGCGTCTGCACCGAGCCCTTGCCGAAACTTTTTTTGCCGATGGTGGTGGCTCGCTCCCTGTCCGCCAGGGCCCCTGCCAAAATCTCCGACGCGCTTGCGCTGCCTTCGTTGATCAGGACCACCATGGGCATGTCGGTCAAGTAATGGGCGGCGTCCGCGTAATACTCCTCGTTGGATTTCTCCACCCGGCCCCGTGTCCCCACCACCAGACCACCGTCCAAAAACATGCTGCCGATGTTGACGCAAACGTTGAGCAGACCGCCGCCGTTGTTCCTCACGTCCAAGAACATTCCCTTGGCTCCCTGCCCCATCATGTCCTGTATGGCCTCCGCGGCCTCCAGGTCCGTTTTCTGCCTGAACTGGGTCAGCCTCAAATAACCGATGTCGTCCGACAGCATTTCGTACCGCACCGACTTGATTTTGATGATCTCGCGGTTGAGTTCGAACTTCAGAAGCTCTTCCTCGCCCTCCCGGCGGATCCAAATCACCACGGAGGTGTTCGGTTTTCCCCTCAGCCGCTTCACGACCTCCTGGGAATCCCAGCCCAGCGCCACCTCGTCCCCCACCTTGACGATCTGGTCCATAGGCTTCAACCCGGCCTTTTCGGCGGGTGTATCCTCAATGGGGCTGATGACCAATATTCGGCCCTCCCGGTCCCCGATGTACATGCCCACGCCGCCGTATTGGCCTTCCATTTCTATCTCCTCGTCCTTCAACTGCTCGGGCGAGACAAAACGGGTGTAGGGGTCTTTCCAGGACTCCACCATGCCCTTGATCGCGCCCTGGACAAGCTGGTTCTCGGTGACCGGTTTGGCCTCCGCGTCCACCTGATAAGTCTCGATGATGGCTCTGGCCTGGCGCACCAGCCACAAAGATTTGGCGCTAAAAGGGGATATTCTTTCAAAATCGGATACATCGGCAGCCCCCGCCGACGTCACGGCAATCCCGCCGATCTTGAACAGCGCCAGAATGGCCATGATGGCCGCTAATGCGTACAGCGCCCCTTTGCCCTTGAAAAAACCGTTTCCGCCGTTCCCACTTTCCACATTTCCACTTGCAGTATTTTTACTTTCGACGTTTCCACTTCCAGCCATTGCGGAAAAGCACCTTCTCCCTACCGAATCGACACAGACATCGTACACATGGAAACATCCAATCGTACTTGTCCGCCGTCTTTTTATTATTTTCTCACAAAATGCAAAAATATTTCTGACCTTAGGACAAAATTTCACTTTTGGCCAGAGCAATTCCATCACGCTAAATATCGGAAGGCCATTCCATCTGTGCTTCGGGAAAGATGATATTGTGAGAGCACTGCTGTCAACTATGGTGGCCCCATCTGTCAAGACCAAAAAGAGAAGAGGGTGCAGCTAAAGATTATTGGTAGACAGAGGGGAGTCAAAGCTCAAAGGAATGGGAAAGGCATTGAGCAAGAAAAGGTTGCTCCACGTCACGAAACCAAATATTGCTTTCCGCCTT
>JAISLU010000083.1 GCA_031277095.1 Synergistaceae bacterium | reverse complement strand
AAGGCGGAAAGCAATATTTGGTTTCGTGACGTGGAGCAACCTTTTCTTGCTCAATGCCTTTCCCATTCCTTTGAGCTTTGACTCCCCTCTGTCTACCAATAATCTTTAGCTGCACCCTTCCTCCACGCCTTCACCTTAACGTTTTTCAAACTGGACTGTTGATCGAGACGGTAAATTCTAAGTTGGCAAGTTGGACACTTGTATTGCGGCTAAAGCCATCTGAAAGAGAATTATTAGAAAAACGGTGACTCTGGATCACGCGGGTGACCGCCTTCAGTCTCGCTAAAAAGGGGGGAAAAGAGAAATATATTTCTTCTCTTTTCTTTCCCCTGGATATGACCACTTAGACATAAGAGGACAAAACTCCGTCAAACTCTCACATCCAACCTTTCGCTCATCTTTTCCCGGATTTGCGATACGAGTTTCAGTACCTCATCGGCGGGTATTTTACGCACAATCCTTCCGTCGTTGGTGTCGATCACTTGAATTTGCACGATCCCGGCATCTTCATGGATCTCAAATTTCAAATCCCTGTCCAACAAAGACGCCAGTTCTGATACTCGCTGCATTATCTCACGCTGCGCATCTTTGTTGTGCTCCAACACATTCTGCGCGGCCACGGCTTCTTGAATTTTATTGGAACGCCCGCTATTTTTCACGAACTCGATGTCTCTATCATCCGCCGGTTTGATCAGATTCAACGGTAACGCAGGCACGGCTTCGCCCTGGGAGGCGGATGGCAGAACACTCCGCGAGAGTTTAATATCCAAATCCCCTCACCTCTTCGGTATCTTCCGGTCGCCACGTGCCGCCTCTCGAACAGGCACAGAAAACCGCGAGGAACCTGCCGGTTGCACAAAAGCCCCCCTCTCTTTCATAAAATTTTATTTGGCGTATAGTATAGGGGTTATAGCAGCCGAGTTTTGGTTCTTCTATATTCGGCACATCCGTATCGGAGGCGTTTTCGGTGGGGTATGGTTTGTTGTGCGCGTCGCTGGCCGCGATCTGTTGGGGCGTTGCCCCTATCTTTCAGAAACTGGCGTTGAAGGACATGGGGCTTACGGAGTTGAACGCCGTGCGGGGAATCGGCTTGCTGGCGGTGCTTCTTCCCGTGTTTTTCTTCGGGAAAAAGGATCTTTTTCTGCCCGAGGCAAATTTTTACATGATTTTGATGTTTGTCGCGCTGGTGAACAACGTGATCGGCGATCTTTTCGCTTTCATCGCCATCCGCGACATCGGAGTCAGCCTGGCCTCCCCCATCACCAGCGCCTACCCTCTGGCGGTGGCGCTGATCTCGTGGCTCTGCTTCGGGGAAACCATGACGGTTTTCGTGCTGGCCGGCACCTTTGCCGTGGTGACGGGGCTGACGTTTCTGAACATACGGGGCGCCGCGCCCTCCAGCCATCACTTGTACGGGGTGGGGGCGGCGTGTCTGGCGGCCTTGTGCTGGGCGCTGGGGCTGTCTTTGAACAAGTACCTCACCCTCCAGGGCATCAACTCCGTCAGGATAACGTTCTGGCGGGGTGTTTTTTTCAGCTTCATGGCGCTGGGAAACTGGACGAGCCTCAAGGCGCTCCGGCCCGAAAAAAAACGGGGCTTGAAGGACATTCCCCTTCTGGGGCGGGTTGCGGGCGCGTGGTCGGGGGTACTCTCCCTTGTAATAGGGGCGTGGTTCTACGCTTCCAGCCTTTTCATGATCCCCATGAACGTGGCCACCCCCATTGCCTCCTCCAGCCCTTTGATCGCGGCGCTGATCGCCTGCGCTTTCACAGGCGAGCGGCTCCGGCCCATCCAGTGGCTGGGTATCGCCTTCGTGATCTCCGGCGCGGTGGTGGTGACCGCGTGACCGTCGCCCGGCAAAACACACAAAAAATAAAAAAATACCTGAAGGGGGATTTATCGTTCTATGTACAGTTTTAAAAACGACTATTCCGAGACGGCGCATCCTCGGATTTTGCAGGCCATCGCCGATACGAATTTGGAGCAGGACGAAGGCTACGGCCTCGACCGCCACTCGGAAAACGCGAGAGGGCACATCGCCAGGCGGCTGGGGAAGTTCGCGGACAAGGCGGACATCCATTTCCTGTGCGGCGGAACTCAGGCGAACCTCACGGCCATCTCGGCGTTTTTGAGACCCCACGAGGCCGTCGTGGCCACGGAGGCGTCTCATATCGCCGTTCACGAGACGGGGGCCATCGAGGCCACGGGGCACAAGATTCTCACGGTCCCCACCAGGGACGGCAAGCTGCTGCCGGAGCAGGTGGAGGAGGTTCTGGCGCTCCACCCGGACGAACACATGGTCAAGCCCCGTCTGGTGAAAATTTCCCAGACCACGGAAATCGGGGCGGTCTATAAGGCGGCGGAGCTGGAAAAACTCAGCGATTTATGCCGGAGAAAGGGACTTCTTCTTTACGTGGACGGCGCCCGCATGGGCTCGGCCCTGACGTCCGAGGGCAGCGACGCGACCCTGGAGGACCTGTGCCGCCTGGCCGACGCCTTTTACATCGGGGGCACCAAAAACGGGGCGATGATCGGCGAGGCCATGGTTTTGTGCAGCGACGCCTTGAAGCCGGACTTCCGTTACCACATCAAACAAAAGGGGGGGCTTCTGGCCAAGGGGAGGATTTTGGGCGTTCAGTTCGAGGAACTTTTCCGGGACGACCTTTATTTCGACCTCGCGCGGCGCGCCAACGGGGCCGCCCAGGCCATAGCCGCCGGGCTGAAAAAGGCGGGCTTCGAGTTCTTGACGGACTCCCCCTCCAACCAGATCTTCCCGATTTTGCCCGACTCCTTGATCGAGAAGCTCCAAAAAGACTGGTCCTTTTACGTCTGGAAGAAGGTGACCGCGACCCGCTCCGCCGTGCGGCTGGTCACGTCCTGGGCCACGACAGAGGAGGCCGTCGAGAAGTTCGTCTCAGCTCTTCGCGGAGACGCTTGAACCGCCGTATTTCTTAACGAATGTCAACAACTTGAGGAATGTAATGTGACGACAAAATTATGTCCAACATTTCCCCGAGGAGCACCGAAAAAATACCCTTGGGGAAGACAGCTAAGTTCTCAGCTTCTCGATTTCCTCCCGCGGCAGGCACGTGTACTGGACAACTTTCTCTACGGGCAGACCATCGGTCAGCATGCTGCGGGCAACTTCGTGTTTGGTTTTCCGCTCACCCTCATCGAAACCTTTCCGTTCACCTTCATTGAAACCTTTCCGCTCACCTTCCTCGAAACCTTTCCGCTCACCTTCCTCGAAACCTTTCCGCTCACCTTCCTCGAAAGAGACGATTCGATTGTGTTCCAAATCCATCTGGAATTTCCGTCTCGCTCGGAAACGCGCCCGCTCGTCCTCATCCTGACTGATGCTTGTCAAAAGACCGTACGCCACCCTTATCTCCTCCTTCGCGGCTATCATTGCATTCAATACTTCTCTGTGCTGGGGCTTGTTCGCATAGGCCAGAAAAACCGCCCACATCTCCCCACTGGTCATCTCAGTGACGGGTTTTTCCAGGACCCGCTTCAGCTTTGACAGTTCCACGAACAAAATGTTCACGGCGTTCAGCAGCTCTTCGCCCTCCGGGTTGCGGAAGCTGAAACAGTTAAAACAGCTTTCTCGGCCTTCAAAAACCGTGTATCCGCAGAAAGTGATCTGATACGTTCGCGCCAATTTCCCATAGGGAACACTTATACTCTTCTGGCTGGAGTGCAGGTCACATACGTTGAAGATCGACCGGCCTCTGATGTTCATGTGCTCGTTAGCTGATTTGTCGCCTTCCATCGGGTCCGCCTGCATTTCGACCTCGATCTGATCGCCGCTGTCGATCTTACAACTCACGTCGAATCGTTCCCGTTTTGCCAGTATGTCGCGGATAGGAAGTTCAGTGTTCCGAACGGCCACATACTT
>JAISLU010000042.1 GCA_031277095.1 Synergistaceae bacterium | reverse complement strand
CTCTCTCAGGCCATCGCCTTCGGAGGTCTTTTGTACGACGGAGGCGCTTACGCCCGGCGATTGATCGACGCCAAGCCCGAGGGGGTCGCGCCCGTCCTCTCTCATGTGGCCACGGACGGGGAATCCTACGGTCACCATCATCAGAACGGAGACATGGCCCTCGCCTATTGCCTGGAGACCATCGACAAAGGCCATGAGGCGGAACTCACCCTTTACGGGGAATTTTTGGAGAAAAACCCGCCCGTTTACGAAGCGCGCATCGTGGAAAATTCTTCTTGGAGCTGCGCCCACGGCGTGGAGCGATGGCGCAGCGACTGCGGCTGCTCCGCGGGAACCCCCGGCTTTCATCAAAAGTGGCGAGCCCCTTTGCGCGAGGCGTTGGACTGGCTGCGGGAGAGGCTCGCCGCCCAGTTCCAGCGGGAGAGCGCCCAATATCTGAAAGACCCCTGGGAAGCCCGGGACGATTACATCGATGTGATCTTGGACCGCTCCCGGGAGTCCGTGGAGCGATGGCTCGTGGGCCACGCCTCGCGCCCTTTGATGGACCAGGAAAAGGTCCGCGTCCTGAAGCTGATGGAAAGCCAGAGGTCCGCCCTTTTGATGTACACCAGCTGCGGTTGGTTTTTCGACGATATTTCGAGCTTGGAGACCGTGCAGATTCTGCGGTACGCGGCCCGCGCCGCCGACTTGATCCACGAATTGACCGACCTGGACTTCGAACTGAAGTTCGTGCGGCTGCTGGAAAAGGCGCCCAGCAACGTCCAGGAGTACAAAAACGGCAGGATCGTTTACGAGCTTCTGGCGAAGCCCGCCCGGATTTCTTTCGAGAGGCTGGCCGCGCACTACGGCATAGTCGCGTTGTTTTCCGACTTCCCCGAGAAGATCTCCGAGGGATGCTGGGACATGACGGGAAAATTCGCGGCGAGGGTGACGGAGTCCCCGGTGCCCAACTCCCGGGCTTTTGCCGCCGGGGAGGTGGAGGTTACCTCCAACATCACCTGGGAGAAAAAAGAGTTCATGTTTGCCGTCAACTATCGGGGAGACACCTCCGTCGCCTGCGGCGTGGTGCCCGCCGAGACGGGGAAGAAACTTCTGGAGGACACGGAGGTCCTGCGGGACGCCTTCACCTCCAAAAGCGACGAAAAGAAGACGGCGAGCTTCGGGCGCGATTTTTTCTCCCTGCGCCACATTCTCCACGACACTCAAAAGAGCTTGCTGGACAAGCTCTTGCGTCGCGACATCGGCAGCATCGAAAAAAGCCTCCACGAAATCGTGCAGGATTACGACAGGCTGCTGGAGTATTTGACCGACCTGGACATCAACGCGCCCGCCGTCATTCGCTCGGCGGCGGGGATTGTGCTAACGGCCGACATGATTCACGGCCTGGAGGCGGAGATCCCCGACGTGGAAAATCTGCGCCGTCACGTGGGGCGCGCTCGCCAGTGGAACGTGGCCCTGGACGACGAGCAGATCGGATTCGCCCTCACCGACTGGTTGGTACGGCAGATGCTGCAAATCCACCATTCTCCCACCAACTCCGCCGAGATGGAACGGATCTGCGCCGTCCTGACGCCCTTTTTGGACGAGTTCAAGTGGCGGGTGTCCCTCTATGAAGCTCAGAACCTCTATCATTCGACACAGAGCAAATTTCATCAGCAACTCGCCCAGTCCTCGCCCCAGACCCGCGCCGCATTCCGCAAACTGGGCGAACGCCTCCGCTTTGCCGAAGAAGCCCTAAATTGAAGCTCTAACTACATTAAAGCCTTGATATTTATGCCCTCATATCGAGCCTGAATTGAAGGCAGAAATTTAAGCCTTAAATTCAGGCTTTCACTTCACTCGAATGTAGCCCCATTTCCCGTCGCGTTCCACAGCGGCCAGCCCTTCGCTGAAGGGACGCGCGCCGTCGTAGATTGCGTCGAGGGTCAGCCGCCCCGTGACGTCGATGAATCCCCACCGCGCCTCCGTCGCCACCGGCGCCAGCCCGTCGCTGAACGTTCCGGCGGCGAAAAAACTTCCTGGGATGACCTCTTTGCCCGAGGCGTCGATATATCCCCAGCTTTTTTCGGGCGAGGCTTCGCGCACGGGGGCCAGGGAGTTGTGGAATTTCCCTCCTTCGTCGTAGACGGGCTGGACCGAGTAGCGGCCCGAGCGGTCTATATACCCGGTCTTGCCTTCGAACTCCACCGCCGCCAGTTCCTTGCCGGATTTACTGAAGGCCCCGGCCCTAATGAAACGAGGGTTGATCAGCATACGGCCCCGAATGTCGATGTAGCCCCACAGCCCGTTTTTTTTCACCGGAGCCATGCCCCCGGAAAAATCCCCCGCCCCCTCGTAGGAGGGGGGAATGACGAATCTGCCGTTGACGTCGATGTACCCCCATTGCCCGTTGGTTTGGACGGCGGCCAGCCCCTCGGAAAACGCCGACGCCTGCTCGAAGGCGCTCTCGAAGGCGGGCTTCCCCTGGGTGTCGATGAAGCGGTCTCCCACGAAGGCCAAGCCCTCGGAAAAAGACCCCACCTCCGGGACTTTGTAATCGAAGGACACGGCAAGCCGGCCTGTGGGTTCGATGTAACCCCAAAGGTCCTTCGACTTCACCGCGGCCAGCCCCTCGCTGAAGTCTCTGGCGTCAGAATACTGAAAGTCGATCACCACCCACGCCTCCCGGGCCACCGCCGCGTCTCCCAACGCCCAGGGCGCGAGCGCAACCGTACCCCACAAACATAAACGCAAAAACAATCGGACGCTGGGCCACACCGCTGTCTCCCCCTCGCTGATATATTGCTCTCTATTTGCTATAGCTGTATTATATTATACATGAGCAAACAAAAATACGATACAGACCGCGACGACGAGATTTTTTTTGAAAACGGTATGAGTATAGAAAATATAATATAGAAAAGCTGAGGCAATACAATGACCAATAAACCACCGTACACCATAACGGAGAAAGCTGCCGACTGCTTGGCGAAAATCGTTGAAACCGTCATGAGGCTTGAATTCGGGACGGGGTTCAAGCGCGACATAAAGCTGCACAGAAAGAATCGAGTACGCACTATCCACTCATCCCTGGCTATCGAGGGCAACACGCTTTCGCTGGACGAAGTCACCGCTGTCATCGAGGGAAAGATTGTCGCCGGGAAGCAGGCGGAAATCAAGGAGGTCAAGAACGCCTACGAAGCCTACGATAAGATAATGACGTTCGACCCCTACGCAGTCAAAGACTTCCTCAAAGCGCACAAGCTGATAACAGACGGCCTCGTCAAAGAATCGGGCGAGTTCAGAAGTGGCGACGTAGGCGTATTCGACGGTGAAAGGGTGATTCATATAGGAGCACGCCCACAGTTTGTCCCACAGCTTATCGAAGAACTGCTCGGATGGGCAAAAAAATCAGAGCTGCACCCCATGCTGAAAAGCGCGATTCTGCATTATGAGATTGAAACTATCCACCCCTTCGCGGACGGCAACGGGCGCATGGGGCGGCTGTGGCAAACGCTCTTGCTCGCCGCGTGGAAGGAGATATTCGCGTGGATACCGATGGAATCGGTCTTGTACGAGAACAGGGAGGGATACTATCAGGCCATAGGAGGCGCGAGGAAAGCGAACGATTCGGGCGCGTTCATCGAATTCACGCTTTCTTCGCTGCTGGCAATCATCGAAATTCAGGCGAAGCAACAGAATGAGCAGCTTTCCGGCCAAGCGAGCGACGAATAGCGGATTGGTTGGGCCGGTGCCGCAAAAGGCGGCCATTGGGTCGTGAAAAAACCGGAATAGCACAACAAGGGAAAATGCCAGAAGTGACAACCCGAAACGACAACCTATGCACACGACAAATTTCCTGATATAGTTGAGGGAAGGAGGGGTAACGATGTTGGATTTGAACTCGTTGGGCCAGGTGCAGCTCGACGCCATTCGGGAGATCGGCAATATCGGAGCGGGACACGCGGCGGCCGCATTATCCGAAATGATAGGCTATCCTGTCAGTATCGATATCCCTAAGGCGGAACTCGTTTCGGTATACAATCTGGACAGCTACTACGGCGACCCTGACGCCATCTGCGCCGCCGTGTTCGCCGCTTCCGACAGCGCCACGCCGTTCAACTTCATGCTCTTGCTCAAAGAAGACGCCGTGGCCGAGCTCGTGGGCCTGCTTGTGGCGAAACAATTCGGGATGCAAATGGACTTCTCCTCTATGGCACTGGAGATGGTGGACAGCGCCCTGGGGGAAATAGGCAATATCCTGCTGGGGTCTTTTTTGAACGCGGTGAACGAGCTGTTGGGGCTGACCAACGGAATTACGACGCCGGCGGTGAACCATGACATGCTCGCTTCCATTTTGAGCGTGGTGGCCGCAATGTTTGGGCAGTATGGGGACATCGCGCTGGTGACGAAATCGAATCTCGATATCCTGTCCTCCGATCAAACCCGGTCGCGCTCCATCGACGCCAGCATTTTGCTGATGAGCGAACCTCAAGTTTTGGAAATGCTCCTGAAAAAACTGGGCGTGATCGGCGACGCATAGGCGTGTATCCAGCAAATCTCAAATCAGTAGTTCGTTCCTTGATCTTCAAACGTTCCTTTGACGACCGCCCTTCCGGACTCCACCATCACTTTCCCCCGAGCAATGACAGTGTCTATGTTCATGTCGCCGTCGAGGATGGCGATGTCCGCGTCCAGGCCCACCTGGATGGTGCCCTTTGCGCAAAGCCCCAAAACCCTGGCCGGGTTGGAGGTAAAGGGCTTCAAGGCCATGGACAAATCCAGCCCGCTTGCGACCAGAGATTTCAGTTCTTTCTGCAATCCCGACAGTTTCGTGACGATGAGGCGCTCCACACGCCCCGCCTTGTCGAAGACGGCCATGCTGCCGTTGCCGTCGGAGCTGATCGTGACGTTATCCACGGGGATGCCGTTTTCCAGGCAAAGGTTCACCGCGTCGGCTATTCGCAGGGCACCGGCGAAGCCCTCGGCCTCGTTCATGCCGGCCGTCATGTCGATGGTGCCGCCGAGAGTGGCGAAAATCTTCGACTGCTCGAAAAGGTCGTTGTTCCGCGTCACGTGAGTGGGTAAAAAATGCCGTATGGGAATCTCCGTGTCTTTCAGGACCTTGAAAATGCTGCTGAAACTTTCCTTGCCGTTGCCCATGTGCAAATTCAAAACTCCCGCCTTGCCGCTGAGCATTCCTCCCAGACGGGTATCCGCCGCGATGCGGGTTAGCTCCTCCACCGTGGGTACCGAGGAGCGATGGTCGGACACCGCAACCTCCCCTGTGCCGATCACCTCCTCCACAAGGACGATGTCCCGCCGGGTGGATCCCGTCAGAGAGATCAGGGGCAGCTCGTAAGAGCCCGTGTAAATGTAGGCGCTGATGCCCTCGTTTTTGAGCCCCTTGGCCTTTGCCAAAAGAGTTTCCATGTGGCGCGTGGTGCCATCCGTGCCGATGACGCCCACGACCGTCGTGATTCCGCACTCCGTAACGGAAGAGAGTGTCACCTCGGGGGTGCGGCTGTGGAAACCGGCCTCGCCGCCGCCGCCGATGATGTGGACGTGGTTGTCGATAAAACCCGGCACCAGGCGCATGCCGCGTAAATTACGCACATCCACTTCCAAACCCGTGCAGGTAATGTCGATACCCCTCTCGATCGCGGCGATTTGCCCGTTCAAAACGAGTACGTCCGCAATGCCCACGTAATCGGGGGAGTAAACTTCTCCGTTTTTGAGCAGCAAAATCATACGCAACCCTCCGTTCAAAACCTCCGCTCAAATTTTCCGTATCAAAACTTTCTGTATCGAAACCTTCCGTGGGGTCCTCCCTTTGGCCTTCCATTCGAGTATTCAAGGGTCAATAGTACCATATCAAAGCATACCAAAATCAAATCAAAGCAAATCAAATCAAATCAAAGCATCGTCCGTAAGTTTTCGGGTTCTTGATTTTCGCGACCGTTTTCGCGTCCTTGATCGATCTCCCCCAGCTTTTCCTCGAAGCCGTAGATCGTGGGGTCGATTTCGTCCACGGTGTCGTTCAGTTCGTCCAGCCCGCGAAACCGATAACCTTTGGGCAAGCGATTGGCAAAACGTTTGATTTTCAAAAGCGATTGCAGATAGTTGCTCTCGTAAGGCAGAAGCATCTGAGCGCCCATCAGCGCGCTGGGTGTCGGTTCTTCAAAAAAGAGCGTTGCCATCTCTAAATTTTCCTCGATCTCCATTTCATCGTACCATATAGCGGCCAGGATGGAGCGGTATCGATTGCGTTCGTTCCCGTGCATCAGCTTGCGCACCACGCGGTCGATTTTGCGCAGCCCCGCGTACAGAACACCCGCCACTATAGAGGCGTCGGCCGTAGGCAGCGAGTACCGCGCGATGTACTCGGCCTCGGCTTCCAGCAGTATCTGCCTGCGCAGAAGTCTGCCGTAGGACGGCCGAAGAGTGACCTTCGCGGGCTCGGAGGATTGTTCCATCAGCGCCCGGAATACCTTGCCCGTCTGAAAGCCCCGGCGCTCGAAGGGAGAATCCGCAAGCCACGTCACAAAGCCGGGATCGAAGAGCCCCTTGCGCCCGGCCCGGCCCGCCATCTGCAAAAATTCGTTTTTGGTGATGGGTGAGTCGTGGTGATATTGGACCAGCTGGGCGAACACAGCGTACTCCGCCGGGAGGTTCACCCCCAACGCCAAGGCGCTGGTGCCGCACACCACGTCGAGAAGGCGCTCCCTGAAGGCCGACTCCACCAGCAGCTTTTCCTTGGGGAACATCCCCCCGTGATATATTCCCACTCCATGAAGCAAAGGCATCTGAATTTTGGGAACCTCCAGAATCCCGGCCAGCTCCTCCAGACGGCGCATCCTCTCGAGGGAAAGTTTTTTGCGGTTCTGGGCTATTTGAAAGGCCAAATCGAACGTTCCTTTTTGCGAAAACAAAAAAATCAGGGAGTTGCGGACCGTCTTGAGGGTCATGGGAGTATCGGGCACGAAAAGCAAACGCGTCATGCGCTCGCGGCTTTCGTAAATCACGAAACGGCGCGACGCCACCTTGGACAGATAACGCCCCACGGCCTTGACGCCCCCGAAGGTCGCGGACATAACGAGGACGGACGTGTGGGGATGGGTGTTTTTTATTCCGTCGATGTAAGTACGGGCACGGTCGGAGTCATTGAAAATGTAGTGAAACTCGTCCACGATCAACAATTGCCCGGGCTGTTCCGTGTATTTCATGGTATAGATTTCCTGGGTGCAGCAAATAATCTGCGCGTTTTCGTTGCGCTTGAAATCGCCGGTTTCGATCCCCACGTCGAAGCCCATCCTTCTCAGGTCCATGTAGCGTTCGTTGCTCAACGCTTTGATAGGCGCGGTAAAAATGATGCGTTTCGCTTTGGGCAGCGCGACGTTCCCCTCG
Organism: Synergistaceae bacterium; assembly: GCA_031277095.1. GTDB lineage: Bacteria > Synergistota > Synergistia > Synergistales > Aminobacteriaceae > JAISLU01. The sequence goes on along the minus strand of JAISLU010000042.1, from coordinate 33,971 downwards.
GTATCCAAAAGATTCGCCCAAAGGTAGGCCACCACAGTTTTCCCCGCGCCGGTGGGCGCGGACAATACGGCGTTTTGCCCCTGTATCCGAGAGTACGCGTTCAACTGCCATTGATAAAGCTCTATCTTCAGATCCCTCGATTCGATATTGATTTTTGCGTCTTTTGCATTGCGTCTTCGATAAGTTTATAACAAAAAGTTTACGACAAAACAGAAATTTAAGAAACTTCCCCGATGGCATTAAACGAGAGAGTTTGCAAAATAGATGGTAAAGGCGCGATATTCGTATTTATTTTGTTTTTCACGGCGCTTTCGCTGCTTTTCGTGTACAATAAGGATATATCTCATAAATTTCGGAAGGAGGGGAAAAATTGGCGTCTATTGCAGCGGCTTCGGAAATGTCCGTGCTGAAAAAAATACTCTACTACTCGGATATCGGCGTGGCGTTCTTGATGGTTCTTGTGATCGTTATGATGGTCATCCCTTTGCCGACGTGGCTTATAGATATCCTGCTGGCCTGCAATATCACGCTGGGCGTGGTCGTCCTTCTGGTGACTTTTTACGTGAAACGCGCCCTCGATCTTTCGGTTTTTCCCACTCTGCTCCTCATCGTCACCCTCTTCCGCATCGCTTTGAACGTTTCCACCACGCGCCAAATCCTCCTGCAGGGCAACGCGGGAAGCATCATCACGGCTTTCGGTACCTTCGTGGTGGGGGGAAACTACGTGGTAGGGGCCGTTATATTCCTGATTTTGGTCGTCATCCAACTCGTCGTCATCACGAAAGGCGCGGAGCGCGTCGCCGAGGTAGCCGCGCGCTTCACCCTGGATGCCATGCCCGGCAAACAGATGGCGATCGACGCCGACCTGAACTCCGGCCTCATCGACGAGAACGAGGCCAAGGAGCGTCGCAGAGACATCCAGCGGGAGGCGGACTTCTACGGTGCCATGGACGGAGCGTCCAAATTCGTCAAAGGCGACGCCTTGGCCGGACTTCTCATCACCTTCATCAACATTGTGGGGGGATTGTGCATCGGTGTCTTGCAGCGCGGGATGCCGCTGGGCAAGGCGGCCGCGCTTTACAGCCTCCTGACCGTGGGGGACGGACTGGTGTCCCAGATTCCGGCGCTGCTTTTTTCCACGGCGACGGGGGTCATCGTTTCCCGAGCGGCCGCCACCTCCGACTTGGGGCAGGACATCGTAACGGCGTTCACCAAATATCCCCGTCCTCTTTACATGGGCTCGGGGCTTTTGTTCGCTCTCGCCCTCATCCCTGGGCTTCCCACCATCCCCTTCATGATTTTGGGGGCGATGCTGGGATCTTTAGGCTATATGGTCGTTCGCGAGGGCGCGGTTCAGGAGATCGAAACGGCCGAAAAGAGGCAGACCACGGCAAAAGGAGTTCCAGGCGGGCCTCCCGCTCCCGCGGGCACCCGAGGGGCGGACGCCGCGCCCTCTCCGGCATCCCCCGAGGAGGTCATGCGGCTTCTCGCCGTGGAACCCATGGAGGCGGAAATCGGGTACGCCATCATTCCCCTCGTGGACCCCGCCCAGGGAGGAGACATGCTGGAGCGTATCGGGACCATCCGCAAGCAGATGGCGATCGAACTGGGGCTGATCGTCCCCCCTATCCGCATTCGCGACAATATCCAGATCAAACCCACGGAGTACGTACTCCGGGTCAAGGGCGCGGAGGCGGGACGGGGAGAACTTCTGCCCGATCATTATCTGGCGATGAATACCGGCGCGGTGGAGGAGGAGTTGGTGGGCATTCCGACGACGGAGCCGGCGTTCGGCCTCTCCGCCCTGTGGATTTCTCCCGACCTCAGAGACAAGGCCGAGGCCATGGGGTACACCGTGGTAGACGCCCCCTCGGTTTTGGCAACTCACCTGTCGGAGGTGATCAAGAAAAACGGAGCGGAGCTTCTGACCCGCCAAGAGGTCCAAAAACTCACGGACATGGTGAAGGAAAACGCTCCGGCCGTCGTGGAAGAGCTGCTGAACTCCCTGTCCCTGGGGGAGATACAAAAGGTTTTGCAGAATCTCGTGCGGGAGCAGGTGCCGATCCGGGACCTGGTGACCATATTCGAAGCTCTGGCGGATTACGGCAAGTTCTCCCGGAGCGTGGACTTTCTGACGGAGCGCGCCAGGGAGTCTTTAGCGAGACTGATCTCTTTGAAAATCCAAGGTTCCGACGGAGTCATCACCGTGGCGACCCTTTCGCCCAACTGGGAGCAGAAGATCATGGCGGCCATGGACGGAGATCTGGCCAAGGGATGGCAGTTGAACTTGGACCCGCGAGAAGTGCAAAAAATGATAGCCGCCATATCCCGCGCAGCCGACGACATGGTCATCAAAAACATGGTTCCCGTGCTTTTGGTGCATCCCAATGTGCGTCTGGTGGTGCGGCGCTTGATCGAGGGCTCTATAGCCAATATTTTCGTGATTTCTTATAATGAAATCGCTCACGGAATTCAAATTAAAACGGTGGGAATGGTGGAATAATAAATGCGGGTTCTCAACCAAATTACCTTCGAGGCCAAAGATGATGCGGAAGCATTGAGGCTGGCAAGCGAGCGTTTGGGCAAAAACGCCGTTATCCTTTCTACGCGGACCGTGCGCGTGGGGGGGTTCATGGGACTTTTTCAGCGTCATGTGCTGATGGTTTCGGCCGGTATTTTGCAGGACGAACAAAAAGAGGAGAAACCCAGGGAAAAAGACGACGTGGCGGCCAAAGAGAGGCTGGTGGCGTTTCAGAGGCTGCTCGAGTTCAAACAGGCGACGGAGCCCCGGGGAGGAGACGAAATTCCGGAGGATACGGCGAAGGTCATCTACTCTCCCATCGGCATCGACGGCGCAGGCAATAAAAACGCCCAAAAATTCGACAGCGTGCATATTTCACCTGCGGGCTTGGCGTCCATAGGCGCCGAGGGCCCAGCAGTGCAAAAATCTTTGCCGGAAGACAACGACCCCGTGAAGCTCAAGGAGGAAGTCAATAACCTGTCCAAAAGGCTGGACGCGATTTTGCACCGCCTTGGCGGCATGCCCGAGGAAATTCCCAGCGGGGCCGGCGGCAGTAAAAATTTTGAGCCCGGCATTCCCGGTTTTTCCGGCAATAACGGAAAATACAGTGAAACGGAGGCCCTTTACCAGAGGCTTTTATCGGTGGAAATCGATTCCGATTACGCGCGGCAGTTGATAGAAGAACATCAAAAACAGAAGGGAAACCTCCCCTTCGAAAAATGGCTCGAATCTAAGATACGCTGCGCCGCCGACGTGTCCCCCAACGTCCTGGGAGGGCGGAGAGTAATGCTCCTTGGCCCTACGGGCGTGGGAAAGACGACGACCATAGCGAAATTGGCGGCCATCCAGGCCCTCTGGGAACACAAAAACGTCCTTCTTCTCACCAGCGATACCTATAGAATAGCCGCGGTGGACCAGCTTCGGACATATGCTAAGATATTGGGCGTTCCTATTGAAGTCATTTTTGAGGTGGAAAACTTCACCCACATTTTAGAGGAGCACGCGGATGCCGAATTGATTTTACTGGATACGGCGGGGCGCGGTCAGAGAGACCGTAAAAGCTTGGAGACTTTGGAAGTCATCCACAATGTTTTCAAACCCGAGGCCGTTCATTTGGTTTTGGCGGCAAACATGAAATACAAGGATATGCTGGACGTGGTGGAGCGTATGTCCGTGGTGCCCATATCCCACGTAATCTTTACAAAATTGGACGAGACGGTGAGCTACGGAGCCATTTTAAATGTCCTGAAATCTCTCGATTGCCCCGTGTCCTTTTTCACCACGGGACAGAACGTGCCCAACGATATAGAGGTGGCCTCCAGCGCACGCTTGACGGAGTTTTTGTTGAACGATGAGAGCAGGAGAAGCACGCCGTGAACAAAAGTACCGCAGCGCTTTCCGACCAGGCGAAGGAACTGAGACGAATTGTCGAAGAATATAAACAGACAAGCCGGAAAACCGGCAATTTGAGAACGATCACCATCCTCAGCGGTAAGGGAGGAGTGGGGAAAAGTAATTTATCCGTCAATTTGGCCTGTTCCCTGGCGGAGATAGGGAAAAAGATCATACTTCTGGACGCGGACCTGGGTTTGGCCAACGTGGACATGTTGTGCGGCGTCACCGCCAAATATAACCTGGCCCACCTGATCGACGGAAGCAAGGACTTGGACGAGATTCTCGTGGAACTGGCGCGTAATGTGTGGATATTGCCCGGCGGGTCCGGGATCAAAGAGCTGGCGGATTTGGACGAGGCGCGTTTGGTGGCTTTGATCGAAAGTTTAGGCGTTCTTGAAGACAGGGCGGACATTTTGCTGATCGACACGGGGGCCGGAATTCACAAGGGAGTACTCACCTTCGCCACGGCGGCCGACACCGCCCTTTTGATCACGACGCCCGAGCCTACATCCATACGAGATGCCTACGGGGTCTTGAAGATTTTGAAAAACTCCGCGGAGGGCGGCAAGAGAGATATCGCGTTTGTCGTCAACATGGCCAGCAGCGAAAGCGAGGGGCTGGAGGTCGCCAATCGCCTCCGAATGGCGGCAGCCCAATTTTTGAATCTCTCGGTCAACTACATGGGGTACATTCTCAAAGATCATTTTGTGGAACAGGCTGTACGTATCCGGAAGCCGTTTTACCAGCTTTATCCGGACTGTCCTGCGGCGGAATGCGTCAGAAACCTCGTTCGCGCGCTGTTGGGGATGCCTCCCGGAAAAGCGGCGAACACCAATCCTCCGCGAGGTTTGAAAGCCTTTTTCTTCCGGCTGAGGCGGGGACATTTTATGAAGAGATGAATATGAACGCAGAGTTTGAGCAAGCTCAGAAACAACTTGAAGATTTGATCGGGGCTAAGGTAGAATTGGTGATAGCTTTCGGCCTTTACAAAGGAAGCTACGCTTCGCGCATGGAGGAAGTGGAGAACGGTTTGATCGGCGTGTCCCACCCGATGCTGCGGGGCGCTCTCTTGCCGGCTCTTCGAAGCACTGAGCTTTTGATGAAAATAGAGGGGAACAACTGTTTTTATCAGGCCAAAGTGTTGGTGACGCGGAGTACTATCAACGTGCCCGTGCCTCTTTTGTGGGTCAAGTTGGCCTCCGCCCTGGAGAAAGTGCAGCGGCGGATGTTCGTGCGGGTGCCTTGTTCCATCAAGGCGGAGGTTTTTTTCCTGAGCGCGGAGGGAGAATCCGACGAGTCTTCCGGTGAAAAATCTCCCGAAGAAGCGGCGAAATATCCTCCGAAAGCGTGGTTTCCTGGGCGGGTTACGGACATCAGCTTGGGAGGAGTGGGGGTAACGGTGAAAGAAAACCTGTCCCCTTATTGTTTCGAAGGCGGGCGCTATCTTTTGTCCATGACTATTGGCGGCACGGTTTTTTTCCTGGTGGGGAAATTGGTCAAGATCTTGAAAAAGAACGACGTCAATATTGAAATAGGGCTGGCCTACGAAGGGCTGACTTCTTTTGTCGAAAAATCCATGAGCGGCTATATCCGGCAACAGGAATTTATAACGCGAGGATAATTTTTATGAATGAATCGAAGGTAAGAGTACTCATCGTGGATGATTCCGCTTTGATGCGGAAGCTGTTGGGGGATATCCTTTCCGCGGATTCCCGCATCGAGGTCGTCGGCACGGCGAAAGACGGCGTGGATGGCCTCGCCAAGGTCAAGGCGCTGTCGCCGGACGTGATGACGCTGGACGTGGAAATGCCCAACAAAGACGGATTGACCGTTTTGAGAGAACTGATGAAAACTCGACCTCTTCCCGTGATCATGGTCAGCAGCCTGACCCAAGAGGGCGCGCAGACTACTCTCAAGGCTCTGTCTTTGGGGTGCGTGGATTTTGTCAGCAAGCCTTCGGGAGCTATTTCGACGGACATCAAAGAAGTGGCGGCCGAACTCGTCTCCAAAGTGGTCATGGCCAAAGGGGCGCAAGTGCGTTTTTTGCCGTCTTTAGCGAGAAGAGACGCCGAAAACACAAAAACGTCACCCCTTCCGATTTCGCCTGCCTCCCCGATCTCGCCCGCTTCTTCGGCTCGCGCCCCTTCTTTCAAAGGAGGAAGGCGCGAGCTCGTGGTCATTGCGGCATCCACAGGCGGCCCCGTGGCTTTGCAGCAATTGTTGAGCAAACTGCCCGGCGACTTCCCCATCCCGATCGCCATCACCCAGCACATGCCCAAGGACTTCACCTCTTCTTTCGCCAAGCGCCTCGATTCTCTTTCCGCCCTTTCGGTCCTGGAGGGGGAGGAAGGCCTGGACCTGAAGGCGGGCTGTGCCGTTCTCGCACCCGGGGGAAGTCATTTGGTGGTGAAACGGCGCCCCAACGGAGTCCCCTACTGCGGGCTGTCCGACGCTCCTCCGGTGTTGTCCGTCAAGCCTTCCGCCAATATCATGTTTTTAAGCGCCGCCGACGAGTTCGGGGGCAAGGTGGTGGGGATCGTTTTGACGGGAATGGGACGCGACGGCGCGGAAGGTGCTGTTGCGCTCCACGCTAAAGGCGCTTATATTATTGCCGAGGCGCAGGAAACCTGTGTCGTTTATGGAATGCCCAAAGCCGCGGTGGAGGCGGGGATCGTGGATGAACTTCTTCCTTTGAACGAAATTCCCGACGCACTTTTGAAGAGCATAAAAGGGTAAAATGCACTAAAATAATTAAAAATATATTTGGAATTCATGAGTTTGGGGATGGTGGACCATGACTGAAATGGATATGAGCCAATACCTGGGTGCGTTTTTGGACGAAGCGGGGGACAATCTGCAGCGTTTGGACGATCTTTTGCTCAAATTGGAAAAAGACGCGACAAACATGGATGTCATCAACGAAATCTTTCGTTCCGCACACACACTGAAGGGTATGTCGGCTACGATGGGTTTCGAAAAAATGGCAGGGTTGACCCACGCCTTGGAAGACCGACTGGATGCGGCGCGTAAAGGCACCCATCACCTCAGCGACTTCGATATGAACCTCATGTTTTCTTCCCTCGATACCATGCAGGCTATGGTGGACTCCATTCGAGGCGGGGAAAGCGACGCCCACCTCGACGTCTCCGAACTTGTGGCTTCTTTGCGCAATATGGATGCCGAATCGGCGCAGAAACGGCCGGAACCCGCTCCTGCCGCTCAGGAAAGCTCTTCCTTGAGTTCGTTGTCCCAGCAGGAAAAGGAGTGGATCGGGGAAGCCAACAACATGGGCCGAACGGTTTTCAGGGTCGAGGTCATTTTGAGCGAGAACTGCCTCTTGAAAGCGGCGCGCGCCTATATGGTCGTCAACCGAATGGAGGAGCTGGGGGACGTCATCAAAACCGACCCCTCCACAGAAGCCCTGGAAAACGAGGATTTCGCCCTGGACTTCATCATTTATCTCGCTTCTCAGCAAAATAAAGAGGAGATCAAAAACACGCTTCTCAAAATCAGCGACATCGCCACGGTCAACGTGGAAGATCTCAAAAACATAAAAGAAACCGCGCCGGCAGCGCATACGCTGGCAACGCAAGAAAGTGCGGCTGCGGCGGAACACCTGGCCGAACATCCGGTGGAACATCCGAAGGAAAAGAAGCCCGAGCCCGCGCCCGTCAAAGCAGACGCGCACCCGGCCCAGGCGGCGGCGATACCTCCGAAACCGGACTTGAAAAAAGCCAATCAAACCGTGCGAGTGGACATCGGCCGTTTGGACAAACTGATGAATCTCGTGGGAGAGTTGGTCATCGGGCGCGCCCGTATCGAGCGGCTGGTGCAGGAGGCACGCCTTCGGGAGTTTGACGACCCGCTGTCTCAGTTGGGGCGAATTTCCGGCGATATTCAAGAATTGGTCACGAAGTTGCGCATGGTTCCCGTCTCTTTCACCTTCGACCGCTTCCCGAGGATTATCCGCGATATTTCGAAAAATTTGGGCAAAGACGTGGAACTGGTGCTGGAAGGACAGGATACCGAACTGGACCGTACCGTCATCGACGAAATCGGAGACCCTATGGTTCATTTGATTCGCAATTCCCTGGACCACGGCATCGAAACCCGAGAAGAGCGCCGCGCCCTGGGAAAGCCCGAAAAAGGGATTCTCAAAATTTCGGCCTACCAAGAGGGCAGCGGGGTCATCATCGAGGTGACCGACGACGGCAAAGGCATCGACCCGGAAAAAGTCAAGAGAAAGGCCGTAGAACGCGGCATCATAGATGAAGACGACGTGGGTACCCTTTCCGACGAGGAAGCGATCCAGATCGTTCTGCTTCCGGGCTTCAGCCTGGCGCCCACAATAACGGACATATCGGGACGCGGCGTGGGGATGGACGCGGTGAAAACCAAAGTGGAAGCCTTGGGAGGTCAGTTGGACCTGGTTTCCAAGATGGGACAGGGGACCAGCGTTTACGTGCGTCTGCCTTTGACGCTGGCGATCGTGTTGTCCCTGTTGATCAAGGTGGGAGACGAAACCTACGCTATCTCTCTGGAGAACGTGGAGGAGACGATCCTGGTCAAGCGGGAAAACATCAAGACGGTCCACGGAGCCCCGGCCACTCTGCTGCGGGGAGAGGTGCTTTCTTTGAGCGACCTGGGCGACGTCCTGAGGACGTCGGTGGAGGAATCTCAACGGGACGAGTACCCTGTGGTGGTCGTCAAGATCGGCAAGAACAAAATAGGCTTCATCGTAAGCGAGTTGATCGGACAGCAGGAGATCGTGATCAAATCCCTGGGGCGTTTCCTGTCGAAAATCAAGGGGATCGCGGGAGCGACCATATTGGGCGACGGCAACGTGGCTTTGATTTTAGACGTGGCTTCTCTTTATACTACAAAAGGCTGACAAGAGTCATGTTGGACCTGAGTTCGTTCAACCACTTGCAGTTGGATGCTATCCGAGAGGTCGGCAACATAGGAACGGGCAACGCCGCCACGGCGCTGTCGGAGCTATTGTCCTGTATGATCGAGATGGATGTTCCCAAAGCCGATCTCGTGTCCGTTTACTCCCTATCGGAATATTACGGGGACCCGGATGCCTTGGTAGCGGCTGTTTTTGTGCGGTCGTTAGGCGAATTTGGATGCAGTTTGATTTTCCTTCAAAACGAAGAAGACGCCGCGCTGATGGTGGATCTTTTGTTGCAGGCGCAATTTGGAGGCTCCCCGCCGGGCGAATTGCAGCAGGATATGTTGGACAGTGCCCTCACCGAGGTAGGCAATATCATTTTGAGTTCTTTTCTGAACGCCATCAATATGCTGATCGGGACGCGGCATCAGATTTCCGTGCCGGGTGTCGCGCGGGACATGCTGGCCTCCATTTTGGACGTGGTCGCCGCCATTTTCGGGCAGATGGGAGATATGGCTCTGGTCGTCAATACCGAACTTCGAGTCGGAGGGGCCGAAGAAAACAAGAGGAGAATTACCGGCAATATCATTATGCTGCCGGATCCCAGCGCTCTTGAGCTTCTCTTGAGAAAGCTGCAGGTACTGTAAGATGGAAAACGCCTATCATGTGGGTATGGCCGATCTTATCGTGGTCAGTGCTCCGGCGAAGTTGATAACCCTCGGATTGGGTTCTTGTATCGGTCTGGTGATCTTCGATTCCGCCGCGAAGATTGCGGGGATGGCTCATATCATGCTGCCCGATAGCCGCGGAAACAAGACGGCCGAAAAAATAGGAAAATTCGCGGATACCGCCGTTCCCACCGTTATCGAGGAAATGATCAAGAAGGGCGCTGCCAAAGCGCGCATGAAAGCGAAAATAGCCGGCGGCGCCCAGATGTTTGCCTTGGCGGATGCCTCTACCGACTTTTTGTCCGTAGGGTCGCGGAACGTCAAGGAAACGACGGCGATGCTGACGAGAGCAGGCGTCCCCCTGGTGGCCTCCGACACGGGAGGGAACAAAGGCAGGACGGTGGAGTTTTCGACGACCACGTGGATGCTGACGATCAAGACCTTGGGGAAGGGTAAAACAGAAATATAAAGGGGGGAGGGATATCCTTGGGCCTTGATGAGCTACCTGACGCCGAACTTTGGCGAGAATACGACAAGAACCCGACGGCGGAGCGCAAGGAAAAAATAGTAAAAAGATACCTCCCTCTCATAAAATACGTAGTCAGCCGAATGAGTGTTTCCGCACCTACCGGCTTGGACTACGAGGACCTTTTGAGCTTCGGGGTTTTTGGCTTGCTCGATGCCATCGATAGGTTCGACATTTCCAAAGGATTTTCTTTTCAGACCTTCGCGGTGCCGCGAATTCGGGGCTCGGTCTTGGACGAGCTGCGGAAATACGACTGGATTTCCAGAACCGGCCGCGAAAAATTACAAAAATTGAACAAGGCTATTGAAAAAGTGTTGCAAGATAAAGGGAAACTGCATGACGAGTGGGTCATGAAGGAAATGGGCGTCGACGAAAAGATGTACCGCGAGACCCTGGAGCTGGCCAGCCGCAGTTACATCGTCTCCCTCGACGAAGTGGTTGCCCTTGACGACGGCGATGTCAACCTCGAAGGCATCCTTACGGACGATGAAGACGGGATTGCCGTGACCCTGGAGTACCAGGACGACATCGACCGCATCACAGAAGCGCTCTCGCAGTTGCCGGAACGAGAAATGCAGGTCGTTTCTTTTTATTACTACGAAGGATTGACCTTGAAGGAGATAGGCCGCATATTGGGCATAACGGAGTCGCGCGTCTCGCAAATTCACGGTAAAGCGATAGCCCAGTTGAGAGTTCTGGTTGCGAAATAGATTTCTGCTTTGATTTCTGAATGGATTTTTGCACGAATTTCCGCGTTCTGTAAAGATTTCTGCACAGAAAATTCACTGAAACGGGTACAATTTACTCGAGTGACAAGCAGAAAGGATGAGGGCGATCGTGACGGAAGAGACATTGAAAGAGATATTGAAGATAGAGGCTGATTCCAAGGGGATATGGCTTTCGGCTGTGGCTGACAACGTCAGCGTTCCTGCAATAACCGCTTTTTTGCGAAGCAAGGGTATCCGAAAATACGACGAGCAAGCGGTAGAAGAGTTTGCCAAACAAAAGTACCGTATGCCTCAAAAAATCGCGGAACGCAGCGACGCAGACGAAAAGGACGCAGTTATCGCCGTGAAAATCTCCAAAGACAGCTTGTCTGCTTCCGTCAGCGTAGAAGCCCCTTTTTTCACGAAACCCTGGCCCGATAAAGCGGCGATAGAGGAGGCCCTCGCGCAAAAGAACGTGGTCTTCGGCATCGACCAAAACGCCATCGAAAAATTGCTGGACTTGAAGCTGAGCGACGAAGAGGTGGTGGTGGCCCAGGGTACGCCGCCCCAAAATGGAAAGAGTGCGCGGATCGAAGAATTGATCGACCCCGACCAGAAGCCGGATATCGACATGGACGCGCAAAAAATAGACCACAGGGCAAGAAGTTTTTTCACCAACGTCCTGCAGGGGCAGGAAATTGCCGTAAAACACCCTGCCACGCCGGGAGAGGATGGCACGTCGGTGCTGGGGACCCCCATCAAAGCCGTTCCGGGCAAGGACGTACCATTTCCCATCGGCGGCGGTTTGAACGTTTCCGAAGACGGGCTTCTTCTCACCGCGGCCATAGACGGGCGCCTTCACAAGAAGGACAAAAAACTGTCGGTTTTGCCCGAGCTGGAAGTCAAGGGCGACGTGGATTTCAGTATAGGCAACATCGATTTTACGGGAAGCGTGAAGATATTGGGCGCGGTGCGGGAGGGTTTTCGGGTCGTGGCCGCCGGTAATATCATGATCAAAGAAATGGTGGAAGGGGCCCATGTGGAAAGCGCCAACGACATCGTGATCATCGGTGGAGTGCGGGGAATGAACAGAGGCCGCATCATAGCCGGGGGCAAGGTCGTAGCGGGGTTTGTGGACCAGGCCTATGTACGCAGTCGTGCGGATATCGAGATCAAAAATTCGGTGTTTCACAGCGATGTGGCGGCGCAGTATAATGTGACGGTGATGGGAGGCCAGAAATCTCAGATTGCGGGCGGTAAAATTCAGGCCGGCGTCGCGGTGATCTGTCAAACTCTGGGCAGCGAAATGGGAACGAAGACGGAGGTTATCGTAGGCGTTCCCCCGGAGCAGGCCGAACGGCGTAAAGAACTTCAGGCCATGATTGCCCAGCACAACGAAAACATCGAAAAGTTGGAGGCGAGCCTCGGATTTTTGAAGAAACAAGATCTTGCCGGAGCCCTGGATGACGGGAAACGCTCCATTATGGTCACGGCCACCAAATCTAAATTCCAGTTGCAGTCCACGTTGAAAGCGATGACGGAGGAGCTGAAAGAAATAGACGAGCGCCTGGAACTCACCAAATCCAGGGGAATTGTCCGGGTGAAGGGTGTCTGTTATCCCGGTGTCATCATTACCCTCAGAGGTTTTGCTTATTTGGTTCGGGAAGCTGTCAAATATGCGTCTTTTGTCTTCGACGACGGAGAAATCCGGTTGAGGTCCTTCGACGGATAGATCTAGAGATAGGTGATTTAGGGAGAGATTTGAGGAGGTGACGTCATGCTTCAGCCTGTCAATCTGCAGCTTGCGCATTTCAATATCGAACACAGCGCGCAAATCTCCAAAGACGCCATTGCCGCGGCCCAGCAAACGGCTCAAGGGCAGGAAACCGTGCAGGAAAGCGTGAGACGCACGCAGAGGGTCGAGGCCGGCATGGCCGCGGCGGAGGCTCAAAAAGTAAAACGCAAAGAGGAAGACCAAAAGGAACGCCGCCAAAGAGAAAAACAGGGAGAAAAACGGCAATCCAAAGAACAGGATGCGCTGAATATATCTGAAGGGGTATCCGATAGGGCAGTAGGAATATCCGAAGGTTCCGGCATGGTGGTGCAAACGGGGCAAAAAAACTCTCCGAAAGGTTTCGATTTTTACGCTTGAACCGGAGCGTCAGGCGTCAAGCTCTGGAGGTGTTTGTGTGGCAGTATCTAACGGCAGCTTAGGTTATATCGTGGTGGACGGGGCGGAGGGGTTTTTCCGCGGGGCCTCGCTGGTTGTGGACTTCCGGGGTATCCCGATGGATTTCCGTTATACGGATCCCATCAAACCTACGCGCCTGGAGAAAATTTTGTACGGCAGCGCCCTGGAGGTGTATTTGCGGGAAGAACTCATCCTGGAGAGTTTGATCGGCGCCATCGAGGTGAAACCCATGATTTGGGTTTGCCGGGAAGCCGATCTTTTGTCCTCCCTCAAAGCCATTACGAAGGGAAAGGTGCTGTTTTTGGCCCCCTCCAACCGTTCACCCATGGACGCGGTGGGCAATCTGGAAAACGCGGGGGAAAGCGGCGTATATATGATCCAAGCCGACTCCGTCAGCGCCCCTCTCCGCGTCGCCTTTCCCGAGGCCACCCGAGAGGACGAGGTGAAACAAACCACGGGAGTGTTGGTGGAAGCCGCCAAAACCATGGAGCTGCTGGAGCCCTTCGGACGCATTCAGAAGGCGTTTTCGTCTTTGGGAGAAGAGTAGCGGAAGAAGAATAGCGAGAGAAGAGTGGCGCCTTGATCACGCAAGATTTGAAAGACTATTTTTGCCGTCATTTTCTGGGGCGAGTGGAGGTGAAGCCTTTTTCTCTCGTAATGGCACCTCCTCGGGTCCTGTCTACGAAGCGCACCGTCGAAACCCATCCGATTCGGACAGAGATGAAGGTGGCGGGCTTCGTCTTGCTGGCCCAGAAGAATATTGTCTGTTCGAGCCGAGGCTTTCGCTTTGCGGCGCAGTGGGTAAGGACCAGGGGGTCGAAGATCGCCAGGTACGTGCCGGAAGAAATAAGGGTGCATACTCGCCCAAAGCTGCGGGCGAAAGTGCGGGAGGGAACGAAGCGCGTTGCGGTTCTCCCTCAGGAGCGAAGCAACAGGCTCCAGTGGCAGCCTGTCCGCCCCAAAAAAGAAGGAGAAATGATTCTTGCCTGGTACGGCCCTCTGATCGAGGATGCCATTCTCAAACTTACTTTGAATAAACAGCAAGGAACGTTATTAATCTGGTATAATCCCCAGAGTAGGCGTTTCGACCCTAAAGGAATTTACCTCTACAGACGTTTGGGCGTCGGTAAAGATTTCGAGTGGCGGTGGGTGTAGTTAAAAATTAGATGTAAGTTAAAAATTGGATGTAAGCTAGAAATTGAATTTAAGTCAGAAAATTGGATGTCCTTAGAATTTAGATTTCATTGAAATATCGGGCAGTCAAGACATGAAGCGCAGTGGGTATGCAGTGGGAATGGCCGCGGATTGTACGGGCGGCGTGTTTAAAATATTATCGGGGGGTTCGTAATACTAATGGTTGAGGAGAAGAAGGTCGAAACTTCTTCGGTTCGGGTAGGTGACCTGGCTGAGTGCGTCGTAGAACAAATCATGCCGTATGGAGCATTTGTGAGACTTTCGACGGGACAGAGGGGGATGGTACACATCTCCGAGTTGTCCTTCAACTTTGTCAAAAAAGTAGAGGATATTCTGACTTTACAGCAGAATATCAAGGCCCGCGTCATTAAAATAGACGAGAAAGGGCGTATAGACCTCTCTTTGAAAAAAGTGGAAGAACGTCCTCTCGTTCAGGCCCCTATCACAAAAGAAGACAAGGACAGTTTCGAGAAAAAAATGGCCTCTTTCTTGAAAGTCAGCGAGGCTAAAATAGCGGATCTCAACAGCAAAATGAACTCTCCGAAGTCAGGAAAGAAAAAAGCGGGCAGCGGCAAGCCCAAAAGCTGAAAATTTTTTTAGCCCTTCATTGAGATTTCGGCGCAGTGTCGATGTTGCGATTTTTTTAAAATGGGAGGGGGGCTTTCCCCGGGTGAATGGGCGTGTGATATCGTTGGGAAGCAGAGGCTTCCCCTTTTTTTATGAGAATTTTTTTTATGGAAAACTTTTTTATGAAAAACCGCGCCCTTCCGATACTCTCACCGTCCTGGGCCAGATGCGGGGACACAAGTTCGACGCGTCTTTGATCCTGGGGACGGCGAGCCGGTGCCGATTCCACTGCCCCCGGGTGATCGTCTGTTCTCCTTTACAAGGGCTGACGCCCTTTCCCACGTCTTTCTGGCTGACCTGCCCGTGGCTCGCGCGCCTCGCGGGCACCCTCGAGTCCAAAGGCGGAGTGGGAGAGCTGGAGCGATGGATCCAGCTTCGGGCGCCGGACGAATGGATTCCCTTCAATATCGAACACCAGCGGATACGGCTTGCGCTCCTGCCCCGCAGGGCTTTGAGCTTCTTGCGCCGGCACAGGCCCCAGGTCTTCCGGCGGCTCCGGGACGGCGGCGCGGGCGGCATCCGATACGACACGGGCGGGGGGCGGGTGCGGATAAAATGTCTTCATTTGCAGACGGCGTCTTGGCTGGCCCTGGGCCGCCACCCGGGGGCCGCATGGCTTCGGGAGCGCGGCGCCGACCAAGACTGCTGCGGCCGCATGAAAAATATATGCGAACCCCATTGTTGAAAAGTGAGAAAAGTGTAACCGTTCAAACCCTCTACGCCCGATTCTGGCAGCGATTTTCGTTCAGGGGGTCTCGGGGGGGCCAGTGAGCCCGCTTTTGGGCGAACGAGCTCCGCCCCCCTGAGCTTGAACGTTTACAGAAACGTGAACTGGAAGGAAGGCTGAACCTATGTGGAAAGGGCGTTTTGAAGAAGATACCGCGCAGGTGGTGCTGAAGTTTACCCAGTCTCTGGATCTCGATTGGCGGCTTTACGACCACGACATCCGGGGCAGTATCGCCCACGCGCGTATGCTGGGGGCGGCGGGGGTGATTTCCGGGGAGGAGGCCGTCCAGATCGAAAACGGGCTGAAGGAGATACGCCGGGAGATACGGGACGGAAAGCTGAAACCCTCGGAGCAGCTTGAAGATGTGCATATGAATATCGAAAGCCGCCTGATCGAACTCTTGGGAGCGGTGGGGGCAAAACTTCATACCGGGCGCAGCCGCAACGACCAAATCGCGACAACCATGCGTCTCTACCTCAGAGACGCTTTTCTGGACCTGGAGACGGCGCTGCTTTCGCTTCTGGAAGCCCTTTTGAACCGGGCGGAGCGGCACAAGGATGTGGTCATATCGGGCTATACACACCTCCAGCAGGCGCAGCCCATTTCGTTGGGCCATTACTGGATGGCGTGGTTCGAGGCTTTTTTGCGCGACTGTGGCCGGCTCGAGTTCGCGCTTTCCTCCCTGGACGAATGTCCCCTGGGGGCGGGCGCGTTGGCGGGGTCCACGCTGCCCCTGGATCGGGAGATGACCTCCCGGCTTCTGGGCTTCGATCACCCCACCCGCAACAGTCTGGATACCGTGGCGCAGCGGGATTACATGGCCGACTATCACCATTTCGCCGCTCTTTTCGCCGTCCACGCCTCAAGAATGGCCGAAGATCTGGTTTTGTACGCTGCCGAAGAGTTCGGATGGCTGAAACTTCCAGACTCGTTCTGCACGGGGTCCAGCATCATGCCTCAGAAGAAGAACCCCGACGTGCTGGAGTTAGTGCGGGGCCGAACCGGCCAAATATTGGGGCACATGATGGACCTGCTGGTCACTTTGAAGGGGCTGCCCATGACCTACGACCGCGACCTCCAGGAGGACAAACGGGGGCTTTTCGCTTCTCTGGAAACGGTGAACGGGGTGCTGGAGGTTCTGCCGCCGCTGGTGGCAAAGGCGGAAGTGGACGAGGCGGCGGCCCGGGCCGGGCTGGAAAGGGGTTTTTCTCTGGCGTTGGCGACGGACGTGGCCGAGTATCTGGTGGTCAATGGCCTGCCGTTCCGAGACGCTCATTGGAAGGTGGGAAAACTCGCCAAATACTGCCTCCGCGAGAAAAAACATTTGACGAAACTGAGCCTGGCGGAGTGGCAGGCGCAGATCCCGGAGGTCCGCTCGGATATTTTCGACATTCTCAGTCTGGAGAAGAGCGTGGCGAGGCGCGGAACCTACGGCGGAACCGCTTTCGCGCAGGTCGCCGCCCAAGCCGCCCAAGGGCAGGAACGCCTCTTGGCGAAAAAGAAAGCCCTGGAGGCCCAGAGGGAGAGATTGAAGCCCTGCGCCCTGTAGAAGAAAACAGATCGCGCCCCGGTGTCATGGGCCGGGGCGGTTGCCCTTCCTGGTTATAATTCCGGTTATGACCCCTTGCCTCTTTTTATGCTTATTTTCCCGAAGATGCTCGTTGTGGACACGCTGGAATCGGCCGCGGAGCCGAAAAAGCCGTATTGTTTCAGCAAGGGGATTTTGAATGTCCCTTTGAAAGAGTACGTCGTGTCGTCGATTGCGCAAACGATGGATCCCGCGCTGACCCCCGCGCCGCGAACGACCTCCACCCTCAGGGTGAATTTGCCCGGCTTTTTGTGTTTTTCCTCGAGCGGCACTTCGCTCAACGTCGTAGTCCGAGCAGGCCGGAGCTTATACTGTATCAGCTTCAGCTTGCCGCCCACGAGACACGCAGCCAGAAATTCCTGTTTCTGGTCTCCAAACATGATCCCGCTGCCGCCGGTATCCAAACGCTCTATCTCTCCTTCAAATCCCCAAAGTTTTCCCGCGGCGGTCATGGCCGTACCGACATGCCAGGAGCGCCAATAGTGGCATCCTTTCCGGGTCTGCGCTTTTATGCCGCCGGAGATTCCCTCGACGACGAAGTACTGGTTGCTTTCCTTCTTCAGTTGTATGGGTACGTCGGATTTTTCCAAAAGCCATTTGGGCGCCTCGCTGTCGAAAAACGCGGGCGACGTGGGCTGAGGCGTCAAGGAAGGAGCAGGAGCGGGTGAAATTTGCGCTGCCGAATGCGCAGGCGAAGTCGTCAATGCCGGAGTCTTTGGTGCCGGAGTTTTGGGTATTGCAACCTTTGATGTTGGAATTTTTGATTCCCGAGTTTTTGACGAGGGAACGGAAGCGACAGTCGGGCCGGGATCGGGTGGCGCGCTTTCGGTAAAGAGCTGCGTCAGCGTTTCGCTGGACGCTGAGGGGCGGCTTGCCGCCAAGGGCAGTTCCGCGACTTTCGGGGGAGCGACGGGATGAATTTTATCGCCCTTCCGGATAAGGCCGGCTTCGGTGGAAGATTCCAGAACACACACGCTGTAGGCATCCTGCACGTCCTGCACCCGCAGTACCGCAAGGTTGACCTTTTCAAATTCGATGACCTTGTCGCTGGTGTCCAGTATGGGTTTTCCATCTGCGTAGGCCAGGTACAACGCCCCATCCTGTACTCCTTTGTAGGAACCGGCGTCGATTCTGTAGTTTTTGCCGCTTGCGGAGATGATATAAGTATATTCCCTGCCCAATTTTTCTCTTATTACGTGCCCCAGCCGGGACGCGGCGTCCATTATGGCGCGAGCTTCGAGCCAGGTGATCTCCGATTCCGAGAACAGATTATCCGCGAAAAATTTCTGGTTTGAATTGGAAAACCCGCTCTCCGAAACGGACATCTGTATTTGCGAGGTAGCGACGTCGACCACCCGTATGCCCAGCGTCGCCCGCGCCTCCTGGTTGCCTCCGGAGGCCCGCCGGCCGAGTTCTGTGATAGAGCCGAACACGAGATATTGGACCCCGTGTATTTTGCCTATTTCAACGGCGGTTTTTTCATCCACCAGGCCGGACATGCTGAGCCGCTGTTCCTCGGCGATCTTTTCCAGATCTCTGCGCTCGTAAATGTTTATGCTTTTCGAGTTTAAAAGGGTACGCAGAAAAATATCCGTGACGATGGCCGCCTGGCGGTCCGAAACGTCGCTCAGTTTGCTTTCAAACTCCAGGACCCCCACCCTGATTTTATCCGCCCCTTCGGCTCCGGTGGCCAGTAAACAGACAAAGCACAATATCAGTATGCCCTTCTTCATTGACGTCATTGCGGCTCCTTTCCGGTATGTAAAAGAGGGGACAACCTTACGGCTATCCCCCTATGCTTAAAGAATCAGTAAAAGACTTTGTTTATTTCCCTCGTTTATTTCGCGCCGCGGCCTTTTCTGTAAAGGTACGCCAGCGCCGCAACGCCTACCGCAAAGAACCCGAGCCCCACGTCGCATCCGCCGCCGCCACTGCTGCCCTCGCTCAAAAGTTTCAAGATACTGAAGAAACCGTACGCGGACCACTGGGTCGAGCCCTTTACACCCGCTTGCTCGAAGTCATGTTGCGCACGGTGTACATACTTTTCGCCCACCGGCAACACTCCCGCCGGGGGCTCGTAGGTGAATGGATCGCCCCCATTGCCGCCATCCGATACTCCCTCGTTGGCCATGCCACCGTGGTTTTCTTCCATTGCGTGGACGAGGCCCTTCTTGCTCGGGTCAGCGAAGTAGATTTCCCAGCGGGTGCGTGTAATGACAGTATCCTCCGGCAGAGTCGGCGGGACCACTTTCAGGATGATTTTTTCACCGGGCTCGAAATTGACATTGTTTGCAGACGGAGCCAGCTCCGGCACGATAAGACTGGGCTCGATAGGTTTGCTAGGCACCGGTTCATCGGGTTCAATAGGTTCGTCAGGCATCTCCGATACCCTCTCAAGGGTCAGCGAAATTGTTGCGACTTCTTCAAGCGACAGATTGTCCCACGTGTACTGCAATTGATTGCCACTAACTTTGAACCAAATTCTGTCCCCTACTCCCCCTAAATAAACACTATCCCAAACATCATCGGCACGATATTCTCCCTCCGCTACACGTTGAAAATAGTCTCCTCCGCCGATGCCGGTCAGAGAGGTGGACATAAGTTCCTTTCTAACCACTGGGAGGCCTTCAAATTCGCCATACAACCAAGATACATCGTTCAATAATATGTCGTATCCACTTCCTCTTTCTTGTACCACTATTTTGACATCAGGAGCACTTCCGGGTTTATAAGCTCCACTCTCGTTTCCTAGGTAAGGCGATGAATATGTATACGACCCGGAGACTATTCTCCACGTCCCATTGAGGGGGTCAGTTGCTCCCTCAGCCACAGCGGCAGTAAGAACGAACACCATACTGAACAAAAGCGCGAAACGACCCCAACGTTTGAATCTCGTAAAATTCACCACAAACACCTCCAAAGTATTATTTTGCAACATTCTAAGTACACCTCAGCTATCAAAATGTGTACTTTTTGATAGTAGTCCAAAGTGCAATTTCAACTTGAAATTTGGTCATGATTGTGGTGTAATGCTTAGTTGAAAAACCGCTCTTTTGCTGTTGTATGGACAGTAGAGGAGAAACTATCAAAAAGTACACCTTTTGATAGTGGTGTTTTTGATTAAAAAAAGGGGACAACCTTACGGCTATCCCCCTACGCTTAAAGGATCAGTAAACGTTCAAACTTTTCTCTTGTTTATTGAGTGCTGCGGCCTTTTCTGTAAAGGTACGCCAGCGTTGCAATACCTGTCGCAAAAAACCCGAGCCCCACGTCGCAGCCGCTGGTCATGTCGGAAACGTCCGGCTGCTCCGTCCCGTATTTCCAAATAGTGCTTATGGAGTTGATTTCCACACTGCCCACTACGTCAACGTCGATGTAACCGTAAATCCTGACGGTCCCGGACGTGGCCGTCGTAAACGTCATTTCGTAGGTCAGCCCGTCCGCCGTGACACGAGGCAGCTCGAAAGGTTCGTTCGTCGTGGGGTTCAGCTCGGGGATCGGAACGGGAACGTCCAGAAGCACGATCTTCGAGTAATCCCAGGTGTTGATATTGAGCCGCGACGCATCGAGCCGCAGATCCACGGAGTATCCCAAAACGTATTGTACCCCGTCCTCGGTTTTGGTCTGGATATCCAGCCTCCCGGTATCCGTCAGCTCGGTTCTCAGAAAATTTTTTTCGGCGTACCCGCTGCCCTCCAGCAGCCACCAGCCGCTGATGTCATACTCCGCAAAAACGGCCCCCGGCGTCAGCAGCAATGCGACCACCGCGAAACACGCTAAAACCCCAAATTTACGCATATCTTTTTCCTCCCGAATTTTAGCAAAACCCTGGGGCTCTGACCCATCCCAGGGCCCCTATTTCTGGCTGTCGATTTTATTTCAGGTAAGGCAAGACGTCGTTTTTCTCGCCGCGCAGAACCTTCAGAAGATCCTCTTCGATCAGGTCATTGTCGCCGCCGTTGCGGAATTTTCCGATGGCAAGCATGGCGTCTCTGCGGGACGCCGCCTCTGCCGTTGCGCGGTGAACGGCCAGCGGACGCTCGATAAACGCCCCGTCCATCAGCCTGCCCGATGCGTCCAGCGCCAAAACCGTGGGCACGCGGCCTGTGCCCAGGCGCCGCTGCAAAAATCCCTCCGACGCGGCGTTCCATTCCCCGAAAACAACCTCGATGCCGGCGTTGACCTCCCCGATCTTTCCCAAAAAGGGCAGCACGGCGCGGCAGTCGGGGCAGGTCATGTCCGCGAAAACCACCAGCGTGGTCTTCCCGAACTCCCCGAGGGCCTTCTCGAAAGACGGGGAAAACTGTATTTCCCCGACACGCCGCCGCACAAAATTCCCATCCTCGGAGGTCCCGATGAACTCGCCAAAGGACTTCCCCGAAGTCAGATCGATCCCTTCCCTGTTTTCATTCGTTCCCGTCATTTCCATTGTTTTCACCGTTCCCCTCGGCCTCGATTTTTGTGATTTTCCGATTCTTTTCACATACCCTATATACTATAGCTCATTCAACGCCGGTTGGTAGAGTGAATAAAAGGGAGGAATAAAAGGGGAATAGGATGGAGTCGAGGGTAACCCCTTAGGATACGAATTTGTTTGCGCGCCACGCCTCAGCGGCGATATAATAATCGCCGGGATATGTTGCCGTTCGGAACACTGAACTTCCTATCCGCGACGTACTGGCAAAACGGGAACGATTCGACGTGAGCTGTAAAATCGACAGCGGCGATCAGATCGAGGTCGAAATGCAGGCGGACCCGATGGAAGGCGATAAATCAGCTAACGAGCACAGGAACATCAGAGGCCGGTCGATCTTTAACGTATGTGACCTGCACTCCAGTCAGCAGGGTATAAGTGTCCCCTATGGGAAATTGGCGCGAACGTATCAGATCACTTTCTGCGGGTACACGGTTTTTGAAGGCCGCAAAAGCTGTTTTAACTGTTTCAGCTTCCGCAACCCGGAGGGGGAAGAGCTGCTGAACGCTGTGAATATTTTGTTCGTGGAACTGTCGAAGCTGAAGCGGGTCTTGGAAAAACCCGTTACTGAGATGACCAGCGGCGAGATGTGGGCTACGGAACTTCCCGAAGAAGAGATACGGGTGTTGGAAGGCGGAATGGCAGCCGGCGTGGGTCGTTCTGGGGTAAAATAAATAATTACACGCGGTTGCCGCGTGAGGAACTTCACTGTCTTCCCCAAGGGTATTTTTTCGGTGTTCGTCAGGGCATTTCAGCTAACGCTCTCCCTTGCGTCATTACGGACGCGATTATTCGCCTGATTGTCGAAATCAGCGAACTCCCCGGTGTTGCCGCCATCAAAAACGAAACAGCCGCGAATCCGCACTTGTGTCGCGCAAATCAGATCCGAAACCCACGGAGTCCCTCCCCTACTGAACTCTCCCACTGAATTCTTCTCCTGGACTCTTCCAATGGACTTTTCCAATAGACTCTTCCAATGAACCGAAACTTCCGGCGCGCATCCTGTTGATTAAAAGTTGATTAAAAGTTGATAAAATGCGGTGTGTTCCATACAATAAGTATTTGTCAGAATTACGGCTACATAGGAGGAGTGTTTTTTGAACTTTCAGGAGATTTATTTCCGGCTCGAGCGTTTTTGGGCGGAGCAAGGTTGCGTGGTGCAGCAGCCTTACGATATGGAAGTGGGAGCAGGGACGATGAACCCGGCCACCTCGCTGCGAGCGTTGGGGCCAGAACCCTGGCGGGTAGCTTACGTGGAGCCCTCCCGGCGTCCCACGGACGGGCGCTATGGGGAAAATCCCAACCGTTTGCAGCACTATTACCAGTATCAGGTACTGATCAAACCCGCGCCGTCCAATATATTGGATCTTTATATTCAAAGCCTCGTCGCCCTGGGTATCGATCCCCTGGAACACGATATCCGCTTCGTGGAAGACGACTGGGAAAACCCCACGATCGGCGCCTGGGGCCTGGGGTGGGAAGTCTGGCTGGATGGGATGGAGGTGACCCAGTTCACCTATTTCCAGCAGCTAGGCAGCGTCGACATGGAACTCGTGCCGGCGGAAATCACCTACGGCATCGAGCGCCTGGCCATGTACATCCAAAAGGTGGAAAACGTCTACGACCTGGAGTGGGTGGGCAAGGTCAGCTACGGGGACGTACACCTGAAAGGAGAGGTGGAGTACTCCCATTACAACTTCGAGATCGCGGATGTGCAGATGCTTTTCCAGCTTTTCATCCTCTTCGAGGGCGAGGCCAAGCACATTCTGGATAAGGGTTTTGTGCAGCCCGCCTACGATTACGTGTTGAAGTGTTCTCATGCCTTCAACCTTTTGGACGCGCGCAACGCCATCAGCGTGACCGAGCGCACCGGCTATATTGGACGCATTAGGGCTCTGGCCAGCCGATGCTGCGAGGCTTTTGTGGACATGCGTAAAAATATGGGGTATCCTCTCCTCGATAAATTTGATAAATTCGACAAGTTCGAGGATGACCTCAGCGAATCGGCGCGGGATACCATCTCCGAGCCGCCCGCATCTTTCGCGAACAGGAGCAGGGTGTCATGACTTCTTCTATTTCGACTCCTAATAGTTCGAATCCTAACGATCTCGTTTTGGAGATAGGCGTGGAGGAAATTCCGTCCCGTTTCATTTCGCCCATGCTCGAAACCCTGAAGGCCACTGCCGTAAAGGACCTGGGGGAGCTGCGCATACCCTTCACGGATGTCGTCGTCTACGCGACGCCGCGCCGTTTGGTGCTTTTTGTGCATGGTTTGGGCGAGCGTCAAGAAGACCTGGTCGCCGTCTACAAAGGGCCGCCCTGGGCGACGGCCTTCGACTCCCTGGGCAACGCGACTCGGGCGGCGGAGGGCTTCGCCAAAAACAAAGGGATCGCCATCGACGATTTGAAAGAAGTGGACATGGACGGCGTGCATTACGCCGTCGCGGAGGTGAGAGAAGAGGGCAAACTTACGGCGTCGCTTCTTCCGGTTTTCCTGCCGGGGCTCATCGGCAAGCTGGTTTTTCCCAAAAACATGTACTGGCGGGATCCTGCGGTCCGCTTCGCCCGGCCTATCCGCTGGATAGTCGCCCTCAACGGCGGTGAAGTCGTCCCCTTCGTTTACGGCGGCGTAAAAAGCGGCCGAATCTCCTGCGGGCATCGCTTCATGGGGAACAAAAACATCGAAATCAAAAACACGGACGAGCTTTTAGAGAAACTTTACGACAATTACGTCATTTTGGATCAGGAAAAGCGGAAGCAGAAACTTTTGGCAGGGATAGCCTCTCTGGAACACGAACATAACGGCATCGTGGAGCTGGACCCTGAGGTCGTCGAGGAGAACCTCTATCTCGTGGAGTATCCCGTGCCGTTTATCGGCTCTTTCGACGAGGGTTTCCTCCAGATTCCCCAAGAAGTGCTGACCACTTCTATGAAGAAAAACCAGAAATACTTTGCCGTCCGAACCAAGGAAGGCAAGCTGATGAACTTCTTTGTGGGGGTCTCCAACAACCGCGCGGTCGATATGAAAATCATCCGGGAAGGCAACGAACGCGTGCTGCGCGCCCGTCTGGAGGACGCGGCCTTCTTCTGGACGGAGGACCGAAAGCACTCCCTGGGGGAGAACGTCGAACGCCTCAAAAACGTCGTCTATCAGGAAAAGCTGGGCTCTGTTTACGATAAAGTGATGGAAACCCAGAAGCTGGCCCTATGGCTGTGCGAAGAACTGAAAATGCCGGAGCTTGCGAAACTGGTGGAGCGGGCGGCATTTCTCTCCAAGGCGGACCTTGTCACTCATATGGTCTATGAATTTCCTGAACTTCAGGGAATTATGGGGCGCGAATACGCGCGTATCGATGGAGAAGACCCCCGCGTGGCGCTGGCGCTCTATGAACAATATCTTCCCAAGTCCGCATCGGACAGCGTTCCCTCCGACAACGTGGGCGCCATTCTCGGCTTGGCCGAGCGAATCCATATCATCGTGAACTGCCACAAAGTCGGTCTCGAACCGACAGGTTCCCAGGACCCTTACGGACTGCGCCGGGCCGCCCGCTGTATCAACGAAATTCTTTGGGCCCGGAAACTCGATGTGGACGTCAGGGAGGCCGTGCGTACATGCGCCCTCACAAACCGGGTGGACATGCGCACGGTGGATAAAATTTTTTCGTTCCTGGAGCAGCGGCTTCTGGTACAGATCAAAGAAAAAGATTACGAGCACGAGTTGGCCAAGCTGGCGATTTCCGTCGCGGGACATCGTCCTCTGCAGGCGCTGCGCCTGGTGGAGGCCCTGAACAAGGTCAAGGACGAACCTTGGTTTGACGGGCTCGTGACGGCGGCGGTCCGAGTTCGCAATATCCTGCAGAAAGCGGAGAAGGTTTCAGATTCCATCGACCCCGCTTTGACGCTGAAAGCGGAGGAAAAAAGCCTTTACGACGAGATCGTAAAGATGGAACCCTTCGTCGCGGCCACGCTTCAGACAAGCGATTGGACGAAGCTGACGGAGTCCCTCTCGGAACTTTCCCCGATTGTGACGGGCTTTTTCGACAATGTGATGGTCATGGACCCCGACAAAAAAACCCGCGCCAACCGTCTGGCCATCTTGAAACGCTGCAACGCTCTTTTCGAGGAAATCGGCAACTTGGGAACTCTGAAATCGTAACGGCGTAAAACAAATATTATTGGAGGCAAATATTTATTGAAGGCATATTATTGAAACAATATGGAAAATAATAGGGAGGCAGCAGTTATGACCGAAAAATATATTTATGGGTTCAACGAGGGCAACGCCGGGATGAAATCGCTTTTGGGAGGCAAAGGCGCCAATTTGGCCGAGATGGTTCGCAGCGGTTTGCCTGTGCCACCGGGGTTCATTCTCACGACGGAGCTTTGTCTCAAATACCTGAAAGATCCTGCGATCATGGACACGATCTGGGATGAAGTGAAGTCCTCCGTTGCCGCCCTCGAAAAAGATACGGGCAAGAAATTCAACGACAGAAAGAATCCCCTCTTGGTCTCCGTACGCTCGGGCGCTCCTATTTCCATGCCCGGCATGATGGAGACGATTCTGAATCTGGGCCTGAACGACGACACGGTGGAGGGGCTGGCCGCCGCGTCGGGCAATCGGCGCTTCGCCTTCGACAGCTACCGGCGTTTCATTCAAATGTTCGGCAGCGTGGTGGACGAGGTGGATTCGGGAAAATTCGAACGGGTTCTGGACGAATGCAAAAAGAAACTCGGAATTTCCTTCGACAACGAAATTCCCGCCGAAGAACTGGAGAAAATCGTGACCGAGTTCAAACAGATCTACAAAACGGCGACGGGGGCGGACTTCCCCGCCGACCCCTGGGAACAGCTTCGCAAAGCCATCGAGGCCGTATTCAAGAGCTGGAACATCCCCCGGGCGGTCACCTACCGTAAGATCAACAAAATCCCCGACGACCTGGGGACGGCGGTCAACGTGGTTTCCATGATCTTCGGCAACCTGGGCGACGATTGCGGCACGGGGGTTTGTTTTACCCGCAATCCATCCGACGGAACCCACAAGCTCTACGGCGAGTTCCTGATCAACGCCCAGGGCGAGGACGTGGTGGCGGGTATCCGTACCCCCATCCACATCGACGAGCTGGGAAAGGTCATGCCGGATATTTACAAAGAGCTTTGCAAGCTGACGAGCCAGTTGGAAAAATCCTACAAAGAAATGCAGGACATCGAGTTTACCATCGAGCGGGGCAAGCTGTACCTGCTTCAGACCCGTACAGGCAAGCGCACGGCCGCGGCCGCGGTGAAGATCGCCACGGACATGGTGAACGAGGGATTGATCGACGAGAAGACGGCGGTGAGCCGCGTAACCCCGGAGCAGGTGGAGCAGCTTCTCCACCGCCAGATCGATAAAAACGCGAAAAAAGACGTCCTCGCCGTGGGGCTTCCCGCGTCGCCGGGGGCGGGAGTGGGGATGCTGGTCTTCGACGCCGATGAGGCCGAAGCCTGGGAGAAAGAGGGTAAAAAGGTCATTCTCGCGCGCCCGGAGACGTGCCCGGACGATATTCACGGCCTTTTCGCCGCCGACGCCGTCGTCACCAGCCGAGGCGGAATGACCAGCCACGCGGCGGTGGTGGCCCGGGGCATGGGCAAGCCCGCCGTGTGCGGCTGCGAGGAAATCACGATCGACCTGGAGGCGGAGACCTTGACCGCCCGCGGACGAGTCTTCAAGAAAGGCGACATCCTCACGGTGGACGGCACTACCGGGACCGTGTTGGCCGGGGAGGTTCCTCTGGTGGACGTGACCTTCGGAGACGATTTTGAAAGAATACTGGGCTGGTCGGATGAAATAGCCAGACAACAGGTCTGGGCCAATGCCGACACCCCCGAAGACGCCCGGCGCGCCCGGGAGTTCGGAGCCAAGGGCATCGGACTCTGCCGCACGGAACACATGTTCATGGCCACCGACCGGCTCCCCGTGGTGCAGGAGCTTATCGTCGCGGACACGCTGGAGGAGCGCCTCGCGGCTCTGAGCAAGCTCAAGGTGATGCAGAGGCAGGATTTCGTCGATATCTTCAAGGCAATGGACGGATTTCCCGTGATCGTTCGCCTGCTCGATCCGCCCCTTCACGAATTCATGCCTAAGGAGCCCCTCATCCTCGAGGGCCTGGCCGAGCTGGAGAAAAAAGGCCAGGGTGCTTCCCCCAAGGGCCTTTACCTGCAGAAAACTCTGGCGAAGGTTCGCCAGCTCCACGAGTCGAATCCCATGCTGGGCTTCCGGGGCTGTCGTTTGGGCATGATCTACCCCGAAATCTATGAAATGCAGATTGAGGCCATCTTCGAGGCCGTGGCGGAACTGACCGCAAAGGGGGTGACGGTGCGCCCCGAGGTCATGATTCCTCTGGTGGGCACGAAGCCCGAGATGAAGTTCTTCCGCGAAATGACCGACCGCTTGGCGGCCGAGGAGATCAAGAAGACGGGGGTGCAGTTCGACTACCTCGTGGGAACCATGATCGAGCTGCCCCGGGCGGCTTTGGTCGCCGACCAATTGGCGGAATACGCTCAATTTTTCAGCTTCGGAACCAACGACCTCACCCAGACGACTTTGGGTTACTCCCGGGACGACGCGGAGGGCAAGTTCCTGTTTCAGTACGTGGAAAAGGGCGTCTTCAAGGAAAATCCCTTCAGCGAGCTGGACCGCGACGGCGTCGGCGCGTTGATGAAGATCGGCGTGGAGAAAGGGCGCGGCGTGGACAAAAACCTCTCGGTGGGCATCTGCGGAGAACACGGCGGCAACCCGTCTTCCATCGCCTTTTGCTGTTCCATCGACATGAATTACGTCAGCTGCTCCCCCTTCCGCGTTCCCGTGGCCCGCGTAGCCGCCGCCCACGCTGCGCTGGGTGCCCTGAAGTGAGCGGAGCCAGACAGGGATAGGGTAAGCGACTTGTAAATCAGGCGGCCGTTATGCGTTTGCTATGGCGGCCGCCTATTTTGAAAACCGTTTGAAATGAGGAAAGGGCTTCGACCATAATGGACGACAAGGGAGAGATCGTTAGCTCTTGCGACGTGGATGAGAATCTTACCCTCCAGATATGGACGAAAGGTTTCTCGCCCCGGCTGGTGGTTTTCAACAAGGCTCAGAACAAAAAAAAATATATACGCCTCAACTGGCTCGAGGACACCGACCGCAAACTATCGATCAAAGTATCGACCAAAGGTAATAAACGGGGCTCCATCGTCAACTACACTCTTTCGGACCTGCTGCCTCACATGCAGCGTATTTTGTCGGAGTACGCCGTGTACACCATTTTCAAAACATACCTTTGGCGGTTCTCCGTGACCCTGGAAAAGGTGTTGCACGCCCCGGCCATCGTCTTCGATAAAAACGAATTTTCCCTTCTTTCGGAGGAAAAACGTTGCCGTCTATGGATAGCGGACCTGACGGGGGAAAAGAAGGGAGACGGTTTCTTCCGCCCCTTTTTCCCCTTGGGCGAGAGAGAAAAGGGGACGATTCCCGAGGAGGGCCTGCCTTTCGCCGAGAGCCGGTGCGGCGTGGAAGACCTGATCAAGACCGGGGCAATCCGCAAACTGAACGGGGCGAACATTGTCCGATGGCATTATCCCGTGCGTATCGTGGCGGCGGCGATGCTGCTGGGGTTTTCTTTCTGCGGCGAAGACGGCTCGGAGTTCACGGACGAACTCTGGCACGCGGGAAATTTTGAAAAGCCCCTGAGTTTTAAAATAGGAGATCTGCGGCTGAAGGGGTTGGGGCGCAAATTTGTGGGTTACGTGCGCCATATCGACATGTTGGATAAAATAACGGTGTGGGCATCCTTGGACAGCGACAAGGACCTGCAGGACGAGGGCTACGCCCGCAAGCGGCGTATCGACTTTCCCCCCGGCCTTTTGGGAAGCGGGAGTACGGCGGTGACTTTTTTCGGACGGGAAGACGGCATGACGGCTCTGGGCTGCAAACCTAAAATAAAATCCTCTCAGGGGAGCGGAACGGGACTCTACTACGCCTCCCCTCCTCAAAAATCCCAGGAAAAGCGGGAACTGGTCTACGCCTTTCCCGAGTCCCTCTATGAACAAGCCCTCTCCCGGGATGCCTTCGGAGGTTCCCCGGACGATTATTTCACCGTGGGCCAGTTGACCTCGGCCAAGATATTCCAGGCCTGGTGCAACAGCCTGATCCCCTATATTTCTTATTTTACGGGAATCTTTTAACTCTTTTAACCATCCCTGACCTACCCCTGACGAAGACCTACGAAACTCCCTTCGGCGTGCGTTTTGGGAAATGGTTTTTGGAAATTTTTTGGAAATTTTTGAGAAATTTTTAAGAGCCTGTTTAATATCTTTTTAAAACCACCGCAAATGGGGTAGAATCGGTCAAAATGTTGATTGAAAGGTGAATTTTGATCAGGTAATTCTATCCAAATAGCGTTGTCCGCCTTCGTTTAGCTCTTGCTGAAAAGATATTAAACAGGCTCTTAGCATTACTTATGTTAAATTCATGTATTACATATCATCATACTTTAGTATTATGTATGTGTTACATACATTGAAACACATACGTAATGCATAAGAATACCTTTAGACATACATATGTTTACGTGAGTATACTAATTACGAATTTTGTTTTTCCAGCCATAAAGAACGAAGATCAAACTTAGTAACGGTATCGCGAATAGTAAATCTCCCGTTATGCAACCTCCACCTCCCCCACCTGGATTGTCTGAAGTATTGGGATTATCTGGTTGGTTAGGTGTGCCGGGTTCGTCTGGTGCAAGTTTCACTACATACGCCCCAGAAGAGGGATAAGATCTGTAAACAGCTACGACATACCCGCCGTCCGCCGTTTGCTGGACTGAATAGGCTCCTGAATAGGCTCCATTACCCCCGAGTGGTTTATCCCACTCGACTGTTCCTGAAGAGTTTAGTTTTGCTACCCACGCCGCGCTTACATCTACGCCTCCCGCTACGACATACCCGCCGTCCACCGTCTGCTGGACTGAAGTGGCTCGTTCACTGTTAGCAAGTGTCTTATCCCACTCAACTGTCCCTGACGAGTCGAGTTTCGCTACCCACGCCTCTTCTCCAGAAGAGGGAGAAAATATGCTACTAGCTACGACATACCCGCCGTCCGCCGTCTGTTGGACTGAATTAATTCTATTACCACCGAGTGTCTTTTCCCACTCGACTGTTGCTCCTGACGAGTCAAGTTTCGCTACCCACGCGCTGTATATAAACGCGCCTCCATCTGTGTCTCCCGCTACGACATACCCGCCATCTGCTGTCTGTTGGACTGAATAGGCTCCATTACCACCGAGTGTCTTCTCCCACTCGACTGTTGCTCCTGACGAGTCAAGTTTCGCTACCCACGCGCTGTATATAAACGCGCCTGTATCGTTGATGATTCCCGCTACGACATACCCGCCATCTGCTGTCTGTTGGACTGAATTAGCTCCAGAACCCCCGAGTGTCTTTTTCCACTCAACTGTTCCTGAAGAGTCTAGTTTCGTTATATACGCACCTCCCGCTACAACATATCCGCCGTCCGCCGTCTGCTGGACTGAATAGGCTACATTACCCCCGAGTGTCTTCTCCCACTCGATTTCTGGCGCGGCTGCTTCGCAATAATCTGGACTGATAGCAAAGATAGCCGTTAGAAGCGCACCCAATAAGAGTATTACCAACTTGTTTTTCCAATTCACTTAAAATCCCCCCTCTTTGTGATACTGCAACAAAAAGATCACCCGTCCTAAACGCCCTTAAACGCCGTTTTAAATTTAAGGGATATATATCTTCTTTCGTTAAAAAGATCGTCTATTTGGCCTCTAGCGTGGCCTACATAACTATCCCCAATCATCATTGATCCCCTGCCCTTAACATCTAACCATAGCGTGTTACATTTGCATCAGCGTAACATAAGTATTACTTTTGTTATACATATTATATACTGCATATGTACATCATTTGAGGACATCATTGCAATACCTATCAAGTAAATCACAAACAGCAGCACTAAGTGACTGATTTGTTTTCTTGCAAAAATCATCAAGCATCTGCTTATATTCCAGAGAAATATCGAGACGGACTCCCACCAACCCACCCGCTTTCTTAGATTGTCTGAATGCTTTCATTTTTTCTGCATCAGAGTCATGTATCCTTGGCCGACCTCTATTTCCCACAGCCTCACCACCACAAAGAACTTTTGCCCTATGGTAGTGGTTATACAATATCGTAATTGAGTTATTATATTATCTGTCCTAAATTCTCTTAAACACCGTTTCAAATTTAAGAGCCTGTTTAATATCTTTTTAATATCTTTTTAAAACCACCGCAAATGGGGTAGAATCGGTCAAAATGTTGATTGAAAGGTGAATTTTGATCAGGTAATTCTATCTAAATAGCGTTGTCCGCCTTCGTTTTCGCTCTTGCTGAAAAGATATTAAACAGGCTCTAAGAAGTTATGGGAAAGTATGGGTTGGGCGTCATGTATAATTTAGGCCGTATAGCGAACCGAGATAAAAAGCCTAAAGTGACTTTTTCAAGTGTTTTCAAGTGTGGAGGAGGTCTGTTCATCATGAGCGTATCCTTGCAAGCCGGGAAAATTGTCCCGCCGGAGATGCTGGTCAACGTTTCGCGCCTTGTCAGCGAGTATTACACGAACAGACCCGATCCTGCCGAAAGCGCCCAGAAGGTGGCGTTCGGCACGTCGGGGCACAGGGGTTCGCCGTCGAAACACAGCTTCAACGAGGGGCACATTGCGGCCATAGCTCAGGCGGTGGCCGAACATCGGAGGAACGCCGGCATTTCCGGCCCTCTTTTCATCGGCATGGATACCCACGCGCTGTCCGAACCCGCGCTTCGTACCTGCGTGGAGGTTTTGGCGGCCCATAACGTGGAGGTGGTCGTCCAGAACGACCTCAGCTACACCCCGACGCCGGTGGTCTCCCGCGCCATTCTGGTGTGGAATCGGGAGCGCACGGGCAGCGGCACGGCCGACGGGCTGGTGATCACCCCGTCCCACAACCCTCCCGGCGATGGAGGCATCAAATACGATCCCCCCAACGGCGGCCCCGCCTCGCCGGAGATCACGGAGGCGATACAAAATCGCGCCAACGAACTCATTGCTTCCGGCCTGGAGAAGATCAAACGCCTTCCTTTCGAAAAAGCCTTGGCCGCCGCGACCACGAGATTTTACGACTATGTCCTGCCCTACGTCCACGATTTGCGTCACGTGGTGGACCTGGACGTCATCCGGGAGTCCGAGGTGCATATAGGAGTCGACCCTATGGGAGGCTCCGGAGTGGGGTACTGGGACCCCATCGCCAGCATTTACGGATTGAAAAACCTGGAGGTCGTCAATAAACGGATAGATTTCACCTTCAGCTTCATGACGCTGGACTATGACGGTAAAATCCGCATGGACTGCTCCTCGCCCTGGGCGATGGCAGGCTTGCTGGAGATGAAGGATAAATTCGACGTGGCCTTCGGAAACGACACGGACTTCGACCGCCACGGCATCGTAACCCCCGCCGGGCTGATGAACCCCAACGCCTACCTTGCCGTCGCGATTCAGCACCTTTTCAAGACCCGGCTTTCCTGGAACAAAAACGCCGCGGTGGGTAAAACCGTCGTGTCGAGTTCCATCATCGACAGGGTGACGGAAGGGCTTGGCCGTCAGCTCCAGGAGGTTCCCGTGGGGTTCAAGTGGTTCGTGGAGGGCTTGCTGGGAGGGACCCTGGGGTTCGGCGGCGAGGAAAGCGCCGGCGCGTCCTTCTTGCGCACGGACGGAACGACCTGGACCACCGACAAGGACGGAATCATTATGGACCTGTTGGCCGCGGAGATCACCGCCGTAACGGAAAAAGACCCGGCTCAGCATTACGCCGAGCTGACCGCAAGGTACGGCACACCCTTTTACGAGCGCATCGATGCCCCCGCGACACCCGAGCAAAAGACCGTGTTGAGCCGGCTTTCACCTGAAAAAGTGAAAGCGGATACCCTTGCCGGAGAAAAAATCACGGCCAAGCTGACAAAGGCCCCAGGCAACGGCGCCCCCATCGGAGGGTTGAAAGTCGTCACCGAGAACGGCTGGTTTGCCGCGCGCCCCTCGGGGACGGAGGACCTTTACAAGATCTACGCCGAAAGTTTCAAGGGAGAAGATCACCTGAAGCGCCTGCAGGACGAAGCGCGGCAGATTGTCGCCGATGCCATAGGCCACTGAGCGCAAGGGGAAAAGAGTGAAAAAATAAAGAACACGTCAACGATTCGCCATTCAAATTCCGGGCAAGAAAAAACCGGCAAGGGAAAATACCTTGCCGGGGGTTGACATTTTTCCCTGTAGGGCATGTTCGGGACTTTACGATACTTTAGTTCTCCAACGGCTGCCAGCCTGTTCCGGGCGTTTCGGGAATCGTGTTCCCCCCGTCGAAAACGATGCTGGTTCCGGTTACATAGCTGGAATCGTCGCTGGCTAAA